>JAGHER010000111.1 GCA_017889125.1 Lachnospiraceae bacterium | reverse complement strand
TCAATGACATCGATACATCATCGATCTTCTCATTCAGTGACGTTGATACGCCATCGATCTTTTCATTCAATGACATCGATACATCATCGATTTTTTCATTCAGTGACGTCGATACGCCATCGATCTTTTCATTCAATGATATTGACACATCATCGATCTTTTCATTCAATGACATCGATACACCATCAATCTTTTCATTCAATGACACCGATACATCATCGATCTTTTTATCCAGATTTTCTGATGCGTTATCAATTTTCCTATCCAGCACATCAAAATGCCGCCCTATTTTCTCATCGACAATTTCTCCAATTGCATACAGCAGCTGCTGCTCTGTCATAGAAACTCCTCCTTCTGTTCTTCTGCTTCAAGTTCGATAACCTCGCATGTCTTCCATTCATTTTCCAGATTTGGAATTTATTTACATTTTCTAAATTATAGCACATGAAAGTCGATAAATCAACCTTTTTCTTTAAAAGAATTCGCATGTACAAAAAACAAAAAATCCCAGGAAATTCAGGGAAACCAAAATATCCTCCAAACAGCAAAACGCAAAAGCATAAAAATGATAAATTTACAAAATTAGTCTTGCATTTTTACATAAAGAGAAGTATAATATCAGTAACAATTATCATTATCAAGAATTTAGGAGGTTATGCTATGCAGAAGTATGTATGTGGACCTTGCGGTTATGAGTATGATCCGGAGGTTGGCGATCCGGATAACGGAATTGCTCCCGGAACTGCATTCGAGGATCTTCCGGAAGATTGGGTTTGTCCTGTCTGCGGCCTTGGAAAGGACGCATTTGAGCCGGCAGAATAAGGCTTTGACCGGACTTTGTTTTCAGGGAAATATTGATTTTTAACATCTGGCTGCTGCCGCAATCCTTTATCAGAAGGATTTGGCAGCAGCCTTTTTTCGAGGCAATACTGGCATAATCGAGACGACTGTGCTACAATTTAAGAAAGATACTAGGGACAAAATACCTTTTGACCCCAACATCTAAGGAAACGCTGATTAAATCATCATTTCCTTAGAACCTCTGGTGGATGTGCACGGATTTGCAAGGGAAATCGCTGCTTCGCAGCGCAAATCCGGCACGGGAAACGCTTTAATCAGCGTTTCCCTAAAAAACTGTGCTAAACAAAAAATACATACAGAAAGGATTTATTGTTTATGGGAGAAATGATTTTTTTACAGCCTGTATTCAAAGAAGTTCTCTGGGGTGGAGACAAGCTGCAGACCATGTTTGGATACAGCATTCCCAGCAATCACACTGGCGAAGGATGGATGATCAGCGCCCATCCAAAGGGAGACTGCCAAATCACCGAGGGAAGCTATAAAGGAGAGACTTTAAGCTGGCTCTGGAAAAACCACAGGGAGCTGTTCGGCGGACTGGACGGAGAGGTTTTTCCTCTGCTGGTCAAAATTATTGATGCCAAGGATCATTTAAGCATTCAGGTCCATCCGGACGATGCTTATGCCGCCGTCCATGAAAATGGAGCGCTGGGAAAAACAGAATGCTGGTATGTTCTTGACTGCGAGCCGGACAGTACCATTGTGGTAGGCCACAATGCGAAAACAAAGGAAGAATTAAAGGCGATGATCGCCGAGAAGCGCTGGATGGATCTGATCCAGATCCGCCCTCTCCATAAAGGCGATTTCTTTCAGATCAACCCAGGAACCGTTCACGCCATTCGCGGCGGCAGCGTAATCCTGGAAATCCAGCAGAGCAGCGATATCACCTACCGGCTTTACGATTATGACCGGCTCCAGGATGGAAAACCCCGTGAGCTCCATCTGGACAAGAGCATTGACGTAATCCGCTGTCCCCATGAGGATGCGGCAACCGAATCTCAGGCAGAAACCGGCGAAGGCTTCACCTCCACGCGATTGGTTTCCTGCCCATTTTATACTGTCACAAAGGTTCATGTATCCGGTACAGCTGTCTTTTCCCAAAACCAGCCCTTCCAGATGATCAGTGTGTTTGAGGGCGAGGGTTTTTTCGACAAAAAGCCGGTGAAAAAGGGCATGAATTTCCTCATTCCCAGCGGCTACGGCAGCTATACCGTAACCGGCAATCTGGAATTCATGGTGTCCAGCGTAAACTGAATTTATGACGGCCAGCGTATGCTCAATTTACGATGTCCAGTGTAAGCTGGGCAAGACGCTTTCAGAAAAGCCTGTAAAGCAGCTGAATACAGCAGCTGCACACAGCTGCTGCCTACAGCTGATAAGGCGTTGTCTGGTAAACATAAAAGTTCAGCCAGTTGCTGTAAAGGGTATTTCCTGTATTGCGCCAGCTGAGAATCGGATGCTCGCAGGGATCATCATCCGGATAATAATTGCAGGGAACCGCCGGGTTCATTCCCTTTCTTAAATCCCGGTAATATTCATTGTTCAGGGTCATTCGGTCATATTCCGGGTGGCCCTGAACAAATATCTGGCGGCCGTCCCGGCTCATCACCAGGAATACACCTGCAGCTTCGGATTCTGCCAGAATCTGAAGCTCTGGATGCTTCAGAATCTCCTCTCTCCGCACCTCAGTAAAGCGGGAATGAGGGGCCATAAAATAATCATTAAAGCTCCTGACCAGAGGCACCTTCCGATCCAGAACCCGGTGCTCATAGATACCGGAAAGCTTTGTCTTTCTGGGGTATTTCTGAATGCCGTAATGATAATAAAGCCCGGCCTGAGCGCCCCAGCAGATATGCATAGTGGAGGTCACATTGGTCTTGCTCCACTCCATAATAGTCTTTAATTCCTCCCAGTAATTTACCTCTTCAAATTCCAGGTTCTCCACCGGTGCACCGGTAATAATCATGCCATCATACCGTTTCTGGCAGATATCCTGAAAGGTTACGTAAAACTTATTTAAGTGACTCATGGATGTGTTTTTGGACACGTGGGTGGCTACCATCAGGAAGGTGCAGTCCACCTGGAGTGGCGTATTGGAAAGGGCCCTGAGAAGCTGGGTTTCCGTATCCTCCTTGATGGGCATCAGGTTCAAAATCAGGATTTCCAGAGGCCGGATATCCTGACTCAGCGCACGGTCTTCATCCATGGTAAAGATATTTTCCGACTGAAGCACCGCCTTTGCCGGTAAATCCTTCTGTACTTTTATGGGCATAATTATTTCCTCCCTTGCCGGCCCATATCCAGGGCCAGTTATCTGTTTACTCTGAAAGTCTGCCGCCGAGTAGGCGGCATAAATTCAGGGATGCCCCATGCGCCCGCCATACTTTCATAGATTGGTGGTGCACCCGCTTGCCGGGCGCATGTAGGTTTACTCTTCGTTCAGACGGCCTGCCGCCTGCTTCTCACCCTCCACAAGCCGGAGAAAATCCGCCTCAGAAAGGATAGGAATTCCCAGCTCCTTTGCCTTTTTATTCTTCGCTGAGCTGCTGGCTGTATCGTTGTTGATTAAATAGCTTGTCTTGGCCGACACGGAACCGGCGGCCTTTCCGCCCAATTGTTCAATTCTCTCCTGCAGTTCCTTCCGGTTGGCAAAATGCTCTAATGAGCCAGTAATCACAAAGGTCTTTCCCTGGAATATTCCCGCTTCATCTGAGACGGTTTCCTTCTCAATATCCAAAACAGCCAGGAGATGATCCAGCTGCCGGTTATTTTTTTCCTGGCTGAAATATTCCATCCAGGCTTTCGCCAGCACCTCGCCAATGCCGTCTGCAGAGATCAGCTCCTCTAACGAAGCGCTGCGCATGGCCGCCAGATCATAGTGAAAACGGCGGCAGAGAACCTTGGCATTTGCAAGACCGATTCCTGCGATTCCCAGTCCGTAGATCAACCTTGGAAGGGTGGTATGGGATGCTCTCTCTAAAGAATTCATCAGGTTTTCGTAGGACTTTTCCCCAAAGCCTTCCATCGCCACAATAGCATCTCGATGTTGATCCAGGCGGAAGATGTCGGAGAATTCATGGATGAAACCGGCGCCGATAAACTTCTCTAAAGTCGCCTCAGAAAGGCCATCCACATTCAGGGCATCCCGGCTCACAAACAGGGTAAAGCTCTTGATTTTCTTGGCCTGGCATTCGGGATTCGTGCAGTAAAGAGAACGCACCTCCTCCACCTGGCGCACCTCCGTATCGCCTCCGCAGACGGGACATTTTTTCGGAATAATCACGGAAGCGCTGCGGGTCAGATTATCGGCAATCTGAGGAATAATCATATTGGCCTTGTACACCGTGATCTGATCCCCTTCTCCCAGCTCAAGGGCCTCCATAATGCTGATATTGTGGACGCTTGCACGGCTGACTGTGGTACCCTCTAACTCCACCGGTTCAAATACCGCCACCGGGTTAATGAGGCCTGTCCGGGAAGGGCTCCACTCAATATACCGGAGCCTGGTCTCTCGCACTTCATCTGCCCACTTAAAAGCAATAGAATTGCGGGGAAACTTAGCTGTACGTCCCAGAGATTCGCCGTAGGCAATGTCATCCAACAGGAGAACCAGGCCGTCAGAAGGGATATCGCTGCCGCCGATTTTCTCAGCAAAATCTTCCACTGCAGACTTTACCGTATCCCGGTTTACCCGCACGTATTCCACTACATCAAATCCCTGATTTTTCAGCCAGATAAACTGCTTTTCCCGGCTGTTATCAAAGTCTTCTCCTTCTGCACGCACCAGCATGAAGGCCAGGAAACGCACATTCCGCTGGGCGGTAATCTGGCTGTTTAACTGACGTACAGAGCCGCTGCAGAGATTTCTCGGGTTCTTATAGCGGGCATCCACATCCTCGATTTCTTCATTGATCCGCTCAAAATCCGAATAGCTGATAACCGCCTCGCCCCGCAGCACCAGCTGTCCCTTAAAGCCAATGGTCAGCGGCAGATTCACAAAGGTGCGGGCATTGGAGGTAATCACCTCACCAATCTCCCCATTTCCTCTGGTTACCGCCTTCACCAACTGTCCTCCTTCATAGGTAACCACGATGGTCAGTCCATCCATTTTCCAGGAAAGAAGCCCCTCCTGATCCCCCAGCCAGGCTGCCAGATCATCGGCGCTTTTTGTCTTATCCAGGGAAAGCATGGGAGACTCGTGGGCCTCCTTGGGAAGCTCGCTTAAGACCTGATAGCCTACCTTCTGTGTGGGGCTTGCAGACAGAATCACGCCCGTTTCCTTTTCAAGAGCAGTCAGCTCGTCATACAGACGGTCATATTCAAAATTGCTCATAATCTCCCGGTCTTCCTGATAATAGGCCCGTCCTGCCTGGGAAAGGATCTTAATCAGTTCTTTCATCCGAAGGATTTTTTCATTCATGCTCTGCCTCCTTATTCCTTGTGAATATTCCTTGCAAGTTCCCGTTTCCCACGATCCTGCCGCCTTGCATAAGGAAGATTTGTCGACCCGCTTTCCTTAAGAAGCCGGTTCATCTCCCGGTATTCTGCCGCTGTCATCGGACGCCAGCTGCCGGTTTTTAAGCTGCCCAGGTGAATATTCATAATGCGCACCCGTTTCAGGCGGGTCACTTCATAGCCAAGAGCCTGGCACATGCGGCGAATCTGCCGGTTAAGGCCCTGAGTCAATATAATGCGAAAGCGTTTCTCATCCACGGGGCAAACCTCACATGGCCTGGTGGTCTGCTTTAACTCTTCAAGCCAGACGCCCTTCTCCATAGCCAGGCAAAATTCTCTGGTCAGCGGCCGGTCAACCGACACCAGATATTCCTTTTCATGGGCATTGCCGCTGCGCATAATCTTATTAACCAGATCCCCCTGATTCGTCATAAGAATCAGGCCTTCTGAGTCCTTATCCAGCCGCCCTACCGGGTAAATGCGAGATGGGTAATTGACCAGATCCACAATAGTTTCTGCTCGGTCTTTGTGAGATGTGGTACAGACAATTCCCCTGGGTTTATTCACTACCAGCCACACCGGCTCTGCCCTCCGGCTTTCCCCGGCATCTTTGCCGGAAACCACCTTTCCCTGGCAGATTACCTGCTGTCCCGGCAGGATTTTCTGTCCCTGAATGGCCGTCTTTCCGTCAACAGAAACCTGTCCCTCTGCAATCAGGCGGTCTGCCTCCCGGCGGGAGCAGACGCCCATTTCACTTAAAAATTTATTTAACCGAATTTCTTCTTCCTGCTTCATTCCGGCCCTCATTTCAGGCATTTTCATCCACTTTTTCCTGGCTGTCAAGGATCTGACGGCGCCGCTCCTCAGCATTATCCATAATCAGCATGGCATCGCCGAAGGAAAAGAACCGGTAGCGCTCCCGGACAGCCTCCGCATAGGCAGAAAGTACATGCTCCCGCCCCGCCAGAGCTGAAACCAACATCACCAGCGTGGACTCCGGCAGATGGAAATTTGTAATCAACCCATCCAGGATTTTAAACCGGTATCCCGGATAAATGAAGATGTCCGTCCAGCCGCTTCCCGCCTTTAATCTTCCATTCTCATCAGCTGCCGATTCAATGGTACGGCAGCTGGTTGTGCCTACGCAGATCACCTGACCGCCTGCGGCCTTCGTCTCATTAATCGTCTGTGCCGCCTCCTCATCAATCATGTAAAATTCCGAATGCATGTGATGATCCAGCACATTTTCCACCTTTACCGGACGGAAGGTTCCCAGGCCCACATGAAGGGTCACGCGGGCAATTTTTACGCCCTTTTCCTGGATTTCCTTCAGCAGCTTTTCCGTAAAATGAAGGCCTGCCGTAGGCGCTGCCGCAGAGCCCTCATGGGTAGCGTAAACGGTCTGGTAGCGGTTCTTATCCTTCAGCTGATGGGTGATGTACGGCGGCAGCGGCATCTGTCCCAGCTGATCCAGAATCTCCTCAAAAATGCCCTGATAATGGAACTGAATCAGCCGATTTCCATCCTCCACCGTATCGATAATCGTACCGGTGAGAAGCCCCTCACCGAAGACGATTTCCGTCCCCGGCTTCGCCTTTTTTCCCGGCTTCACCAGGGTCTCCCAGACATCTCCCTCACGCCTTTTTAAGAGAAGAAGCTCGATCTTTGCCTGGGTATCCTTCTTGGCACCGAACAGTCGGGCAGGGATTACCTTGGTGTCATTAATCACCAGACAATCGCCTGCTTTCAGGTACTGGCCGATCTCCTTAAAGGTGCGGTGAGCTGTGGCTCCCGTCTCCTTATCCAGCACCAGCAACCTGGACGCCGAACGGTCCTCCAGAGGATCCTGAGCGATCAGCTCCTGGGGCAATTCAAAATAAAAATCCTTAACGTTCATCTTTTTCCTCCTTAAGTAAACGGCAGGCCGGAAAATACCGGCAGAACAAGGGAATGCCGAGAATGGCACCTGGCGCCCAGCCAGAAAATCTATTCCGGCGCGCCGGCCATCCCCGGCCTTCTTCGTTCATAATATGGTTAATTACTCTGCATCAATGCTCACCTGCTGGCCTGCCTCTGAGATTGTCTCAGAACCATCTCCCTCAGGCATCCCGTCAGTCTGTTCCGGGGCTTCCGCACTGCTCTCCTCTGCCGCTCCGCCGCCAATCTGGACGGTAACCTCATGCTGGCTTTCTCCCTGGGCCGATCCTGATGCACCGCCCTGTTTTTCCAGGATACCGTAGCTTTCCGCCAGGTCTGCATCCTCCTCCAGGGCCAGGCGAAGCTTTGCGTAAATCTGGGTCTTTAAAAGGACAATCTCGTCCATCTTCTCTGCTTCTGCGACCGCATCCAATTCTGCCTGAGCAAGGCCTGCGACGTCCGTCAGATAAAGCTCCCCATCCTCACCGGTCTTTACATAGTTCCACAGAAGTCCCGGAGCCAGCGTAAGAGAATTCTTAAACTTCAGATCATAGGTCACATAGACCAGATAATCCCCTTCCTGAAGGCCCGGTCTGGTGTAGCAGACAATATTCCTGTACCCTTCGGTATAGCGTGCATCATACTGAAGCTGTCCCCGAAGGCTCTCCATACCAGACTGGTCCGTCCAGCCAAACAGCTGGTAAATGGTCTCCACATCCGCACTTTGCTTTGCCGTAAAGTAACGGTTCATCAGCTCCTGAATCTCCGGATTCTGATCCGTGGAAAATTCATGAGGCGCCTCGGTTTCCGCCGGCGGCTCCGGAGCTGACTCAGCCGGCTGACTTTCTGCGACAGCAGCAGATTCTGCAGGTGCTGCCGCATCCTGTTCGCCCTGCTTTCGGTTCCATATTAGTATGGCCACAGCCAGGATAATTACAAGCAGAGGCAGGAGCAAAAACTTGCCGTACCGCACAAACTCCTCCCCCGTCCATGAACGATAACCATATTTATTATCCCTTACTCGTCTCATCCTCTGTCCTCCATGGCAGTTTCTCTCTTGTTCTGTAAGTATCTCCGCTTATTTTAACAAAAACCCTGCAAAAAATCAACGATGCCCATAGAATCAGCCATTAAATTTTTTTTAATTTTTTTGAAATAGGACTTGCTTTTTTTTCCATATTGTTGTATCATAATGGAGATGCGTCTGTAGCTCAGTGGATAGAGCAGTGGCCTCCGGAGCCGCGTGCGGAGGTTCGATTCCTCTCAGACGCATTTTTTTATTTTCCAAAACAGCAGACAGGCTGTCATGTCACAAAAGACAGGAGGTTTTCTATGGCACTCAATCCCTTTCAGCTGATGCAGTATCGCGAGATGCTCAGCACATTCCTTCAGCAGCACCCAAAGCTCCCCCTTTTCCTCAAGGCCATATCCCAGGACGGTCTATCTGAAGGAACGATACTGGAAGCCACGGTAAAAACCCCCGATGGCAAACAATACTGCACCAATATCAAGCTGACGGCTTCCGATATGGAGCTGATTCAAAAATTAAAGCAGGACGGAGGCTTCTCGTAAGCCTCTTTCTTTTTGCCATTTTACAATTTGCAATTTTTGTAATTTTTTGCAATTTCTGGTTGCAAAAAGCTATAAAATGTCCTATAATAGGGCTAGCTGAAGGAGCGCAGCTGCGTGCCGCCGCTCTTCACGCCATTATTTTCTTTCTTAATCAGCGAATTCTCGCTGCATGGTCCCATGTCGGACCGCCTTCTATGAAGGCACTTACCCATAGATTTTTTTGTTATACCCATTTTTATGATGCCTGCGGCATCCCCAGGGGCAATATTTTGTTTTCCCTGTTTTATTTCTGCTGCACAACTGCGCAGCTGCAGCCTTTCAACTGCCAATTCTGCCATCAGTTCCGGCTGCATTTCAAATGTTGAATCTGTAAATAGCAAATCAATTTAGGAGGTACATTATGGAGTACGAATTATTTTTACAAACGGTAAGGAAAAATCTGGAAGATCGCTTAGGTGATGATTATCTCATTACTCTGCGGGCTATTCCCAAAAATAACGGAATCATCTGGGATGGCATTTCCATCTGCCGGAAAAATGAAGAAGTTTCTCCAACCATCTATTTAAATGAATTTTACTATGAAATGAAAAACGGTATGCCGGTTTCCGAGATTTGCGACAGCATTTACCGGCTTTACCTTTCCAATCCCGGCCTTCCTTATCTGGATTCCCGCGTGCTGGCTTCCTATCAGGAAATTCGGGACCATATTGTATACAAGCTGGTGAATACCCAGGCAAATGCAGCCTTTTTAAAGCATCTTCCTCATATGGAATTTCAGGATATGTCTCTTATCTGCTATCTTCTCATGGAGCAGCGGGAACGCGGATATGTGACTGCTCTGATCCACAAGGATCATCTGCGCTCCTGGGGCATCACCCAGAAGGAGCTGATGCGCTGTGCCCTGGCCAATACCCCCAGGCTCCTTCCTCCGGTAATCCGCCCTATGAGCGATGTGTTAAAACAGCTGGCACAGGAGGCTATGGGGGATGAGTATGAGGAAAAAGCAGTAGATTCCCTTCTTGAGGCAGCTGAAGAGCAGCGCCTTACACGGAATCCGGTTTTCCCCACCCTTTACGTCCTTTCCAATCCTGCCGGCGTAAACGGTGCAGCCTGCATGATCTATCCGCAGGAAATAAAAAAATTCGCAGACCGCCTGGAACAGGATATCGTCATCCTGCCCTCCAGCATCCACGAAGTTCTTCTTGTGGCTGATTCAGGAAATTATGATTTTGAGGATATGAGCCGATTGGTTAAGGAAATTAATGATACAGAGGTACCCCCGGAGGACCGTCTGTCCAATCAGATTTACCGTTACAGCCGAACGGATGACCGGATCACTGTTGTTTCCCATGGCGCGGCTTTGGCGGAAGCAGAGAATCTGTAGAGAAACACCGCTTCAAACAGCGGCAGCTGCATGCCTTTGCCCAGAATGTACATCCTTTGCGGCCGCTGCCCGAATAAACTGGCAGCGGCCGCAAAAATCAAAACAGCAGGCTTCCCGCCTGATAAACCAAGACAGAAGCCGTCCAGGCTATGAGCATCTGGAACAGCACCATCCCCAGAGTCCACCGCCAGGAGCCGGTCTCCCGCTTTATGGCTCCCACCGCAGCTACACAGGGCGAGTACATCAGGCAAAAGATCATCAGCGCATATGCATTCACACCGCCAAAGCCTCCAGCGGCCAGGCTCTGCATGAAGGCGCTCATTCCGCCAGCTGAGTTAATATTTCCGATTCCATAAAGTACAGAAAAGCTGGATACCACTACCTCCTTCGCGGAGAGTCCGGAAATCAGCGCCACCGCAATCTGCCACTGTCCCAAACCGGCAGGCGCCAGCACCGGGGCAATAAAACGGCCAAACATAGCGGCAAAGCTATCGGAAACATCCGCTACAAAGCCTGCAGTTCCTGTATTTAATACAAACCACAGGATGATGGATGCCATAAAAATGGTCGTTCCCGCCTTGGTCAGGTAATCCTTTACCTTGTCCCACACATAAATCGCCACTGTGCGTCCATTAGGTGTCTTGTATTCCGGCAGCTCGATAAGAAGGCCATGGTCTTCCGTCTTTCCCTTATCTGTTTTATGTACCACATAGGCGATAAGGATTGCCGTCAGCAGTCCGATCAGATACAGGGAATAAGCCACAAAAAGCGCTTTATCCGGGAAAAACATCTCCGCAAACAGCACATAGATCGGAAGCCTGGCCGAGCAGGACATAAAGGGCGTAATCAGGATGGTGCGCAGCCGGTCCCGGTAGCTTTCCAGCGCCCTGGTTGCCATTACCGCAGGAACTGTGCAGCCAAATCCCAAAAGCATAGGCAGGAAGGCCCGGCCGGACAATCCCACCATACCCATGGTCTCATTCATCACGTAAGCCACTCTGGACATATAGCCGCTGTCCTCTAAGAAAGCCAGAGCCAGGAAAAGGATAAAGATATTCGGCAGGAAGGTAAGTATGCCGCCCACTCCCGCCAGGATTCCATCCACAATAAGAGAAGTAAGCCACTCTGCCGCTCCCAGCCCCTGCAGTCCAGCCAAAACGCCTGCGGAAAGAAGATCCAGCCCCTCCTGAAAATATCCCTTCAGGAAATCCCCCACGGTAAAGGTGAGGAAAAAGACCAGTGCCATAATCCCCAAGAAAATAGGAATTCCCCACACCGGATGGCAGAGATATGTATCTGCCAGATCGGTCAGCGCCGACTGCCTGTCCTTATTGAAGAGGCACTCCTGGATAACCTCCTCGATGTAGTCATATTTTTCATTAATGATCTCTTTGCTGTAGTCCTTGTCCACAATACTGCTCACATCCACAGGATGATCGGCTGCCACCACCTCATCCTGCTCCAGAAGCTTGACCGCATGCCAGCGAAGATTATCCATCTCACCATAGCTGGACCTTAGGACGCCTTCTGTCCTTCGGATCTTCTCCTCCAGATCCGGGCTGTAGCGCATGACTATGCCCTGGGGACCTTCTTCATAATGGTGAACCACTGCATGAAGCAGCACATCCAGACCGGTGCGTTTTCTGGCAGAAACCGGTACCACTGGAATGTGGCCCAGCATCTCCGGAAGGCGGTGAAGGTCGATTTCCATTCCCCGCTCCTCTACAATATCCATCATATTCAGGGCCAGGATAACCGGCTTGCGCAGCTCCAGAAGCTGGAGTGTCAAATATAGATTTCGTTCCAATGAAGAGGCATCCACCACATTAATCAGGACATCCACCTCGCCCTCCTCGATACACCGTCTGGTTACCTTTTCCTCAATGGTGTAGGAGCTGAGGCTGTAGATTCCCGGAAGGTCAATAACCCGGATCGGTCTTCCTTTGTAGCTGGTCTGCCCCTCCACCCGCTCCACGGTAACGCCGGGCCAGTTTGCCACCTTAAGGCGCGCACCGGTAAAGGCATTGAACAGGGTTGTCTTGCCGCAGTTGGGGTTTCCCACAAATCCCACAGTAATGGGCGTGTTGTCCTGACCGTGCCCCGTTTCCATTTTTCCCGTTTGCTTATCTTTTTCGGCTTGCTTATCTTTTTCGGTTTGCTTTTCCTTTTCCTTATTTGCCGCTCCGCTCATGCTCGTTCTCCTCCTTTACTTCGATTCCAGAAGCAATCTGTCTGCCCAAAGCAAGGCGGGTTCCCCGCACTTTGATGATTACGGAGCCGCTTCCTTTCTTATTTAATACATTTACCGGTGTCTTCTCCGTCAGCCCCAGGGCTTCCAGCCTTCGCCCTATGGTCTCTGCTACCAGTACATTTTCCACATAACAGGTGCGCCCTACAGCGCATTCGTTCAGCTTCATACTCTCATGCTCCATTTCTGCCGGAAAAATGCCTCCGCCAAACCTTCCCTGCCGCTTCCAGCTGCACTGCTGCTGCAGGCACCTGCAGCTGGCGGTATTTGCAGCCAATGATGCTCCCGGCCTGTGGTTCTTTCGGCCGATGATGCTCCCGGCCTGTGGTTCTTTCGGCCGATGATGCTCCCGGCCTGTGGTTCCTGCGGCCCAGCAATTTTTATGCATATTTTATCTCAATCGTTTTTACAACAACCTACATTCTTTTAGATAAATATTTCTGTGGATTTTTCCAGGCAGTATCATTGTAAGCTTATCGAGAATAATTGTCAATAACCGGCGATTTGGCAGGAATCGCGGTTTATGCTGGCATTTCCGGTCATCACATTGCCAGCATTCTCACCAACAGCATCCCCGCCAGCACCGTTCTCCTCAGTTATTCGTCCTCCATGCGATGGCTCAATCCTCCAGATCCAGAAGCATCTTTTTGATCTCCACCATCCGGTCACGCAGCTTGGCGGCCTCCTCGAAATTCAGTTCTGCTGCAGCCTGACGCATCTTTTTCGTCAGCTCCTTCACCAGCTTCTCCAGTTCCTGGCGGTCCATGGACTCAGGCTCCTTTTGATAATCCTTGTCCTCCGGATCTGCCGCCCGGGAAATAGAAATCAGATCCCGCACTGCCTTCTTGATGGTGGTGGGTGTAATGCCGTGTTCCTGATTGTACTGCTGCTGGATGGAGCGGCGGCGGTTTGTCTCGTCAATAGCCCGTCTCATGGAATCCGTGATGGTATCTGCGTACATAATCACATGGCCCTCTGCGTTTCTGGCCGCGCGGCCAATGGTCTGAATCAGTGAGGTTTCGGACCGCAGAAATCCTTCCTTGTCCGCATCCAGTATAGCCACCAGGGTAATCTCGGGAATATCCAGCCCCTCCCTAAGAAGGTTAATGCCCACCAGAACATCAAACACATCCATGCGCATATCCCGGATGATCTCCGCACGTTCCAGAGTGTCGATATCGGAATGGAGGTATTTCACCCGGATTCCCACCTCACGCATGTAATCCGTCAGATCCTCCGCCATCCGCTTAGTCAGGGTAGTAATCAGTACCTTGTGATGCCCTTCCACCTCCTTATTGACCTCCGCAATCAGATCATCAATCTGGCCCTCCACCGGGCGAACGGAAATCTCCGGATCCAGAAGACCTGTAGGCCGGATAATCTGCTCTACTCGAAGGAGCTCATGCTCCTCTTCATAGACCGATGGCGTGGCAGAAACGAACAGCATCTGGTTAATCTTCCCTTCAAACTCTTCAAAATTCAGGGGCCGGTTGTCCAGAGCAGAAGGAAGGCGGAAGCCATAATTCACCAGCGTAGTCTTCCTTGACCGGTCCCCAAAATACATTCCCCTCACCTGAGGCAGGGTAATATGGGACTCATCCACAATAATCAAATAATCCTGGGGAAAATAGTCCATCAGTGTGCAGGGCGGTTCTCCTGGCTTCGTGCCGGTAAGATGGCGGGAATAATTCTCAATTCCCGAACAAAATCCCGTCTCCCGCATCATTTCCACATCAAAATTCGTCCGCTCTGCAATCCGCTGGGCCTCCAGAAGCTTATCCTCACTCTTAAAAAAGGCTACCTGCTCCTTAAGCTCTGCCAGAATATTCTCCGTAGCCAGCATCATCTTTTCTTTTGGCACAACATAATGGGACGCCGGAAAAATGGCCACATGGCCAAGCTGCGCCCGGATTTCCCCGGTCACTGTATCAATTTCCGTAATCCGGTCCACCTCATCACCGAAAAATTCAATCCGATAGGCCTCATTTCCCGAGTAGGCCGGGAATACCTCTACAATATCCCCCCGCACCCGGAAGGTTCCCCGGTGGAAATCCATGTCATTTCTGGTGTACTGAATATCCACCAGCTTATTAATTACCTCATCCCGATCCTTCACCATTCCCGGCCGCAGAGAAATGACCATCTCCTTATAGTCTATGGGGCTGCCCAGTCCATAAATGCAGGAAACCGACGCCACAATAATCACATCGTTCCGCTCTGACAGCGCCGCCGTGGCCGAGTGACGCAGCTTGTCGATCTCATCATTGATGGCGGAATCCTTTTCGATGTAGGTGTCGGTGGAAGGGACGTAGGCCTCGGGTTGGTAGTAGTCATAATAGGAGACAAAATATTCTACGGCATTATTCGGAAAAAATTCTTTGAATTCGCCGTATAACTGGGCTGCCAGCGTCTTGTTATGGGCAATGATTAAGGTTGGCTTATTCAACGCTTGAATGACGTTGGCCATGGTGAAAGTCTTACCAGAACCAGTAACTCCTAATAAAGTCTGGAATTGATTGCCTTCTTGAAAACCCTTTACCAACTCGGCGATGGCCTGGGGTTGGTCACCGGTGGGGGCATATTCTGATACTAATTCAAAATGATCCATAAAATATTCCTCTCTTTAAAACTTTAGTCGC
>JAGHER010000110.1 GCA_017889125.1 Lachnospiraceae bacterium | reverse complement strand
TGGCGAAGCTCCACCCAGCCTTCTTTTGCAAACCGGTTCAAAATCCGCGTGACGGTAACCCGGTTCAGGTTCAGACAGACTCCCAGCTCTTCATGGGTATAGGGAAGCGTCCCATCGATAATCCCCAGCTATTCACGGGGCATCTGGGTCTGGTCAAGGAGATAGCTTGCCACCTGCTGCGTGCTGTCATACAGGGTCAGCCGTTTCAGCTGGCTGCACAGATTTCCGTAATTCACCGTAAGCAGCGTAAGGAGCAGCTTGTTCAATTCCCCGCTCTCCTGCATATAGGGAATCAGCTCTGCAAATTTACAGGAAATCACCTCCACGTCATTAACGGCAAGGACGGTGGTTTCCCTTGCGGCATGACTTAAAAACGCAGACTCGCCGATCAGCTGTCCTTCTCCGATGATCTGAAAGGTGATTTCCTTGCCGCTGTTTCCGATGTAAAACAGCCGTACCCGTCCCTTGCGGATCAGATATATGGTCGGCGCAGAATCCCCCTTCATATAGAGCGTAGCCCCTGCAGGATAGCGGCGCTTCGTCCCTGCACGCTCAAAATAATTCATCAGATGGGCTGGCACATGATTCATCAATTTCTCCTCCCGTGAAATGTTTCCGTCAAAAGTTGTAGTCTGCACTACATCTTTTCTTCTGCTTTTATCGTATCATGGGCAGAGAAAAGAAGCAAGCATCAGGAGGAATACCCATGAATACTGAAGAAGTGATCCTTTACCCTCAAACCGAGCAGGTGATGAATGCGTTTATCCATCAGTTTTGGGAGGAAAAGCAGGAATTGACGCAGAAACGCGTGTATGAAGAAATCACAGACACCCAGATTGAACAGTTAAAACGCAAAGGAATCCCCCAGGAAAGCCGTCCGCTGGAAGAGGTTATGGGGGAGATGACGGAGGAAATCTTTAAATACCGGTACAATGCCAATCATCCGCGGTATCTGGGCTTTGTTCCGGGGCCTGCCTCCTCTCTGTCATGGCTGGGAGATGTGATGACCTCCGCCTATAATCTTCATGCAGGAAGCTGGATGAGCTGTCCCGCCGCCTCCTGCATTGAACAGTCCTTGCTTGCCTGGTTCTGCAGACAGGCGGGATTTACCGGAGATTCCAAAGAGATAAATCCAGGAGGAATCTTTGTCTCCGGCGGCTCCATGGCAAATATGACCGCCCTGATTGCCGCCAGAAATAAGGTGCTGTCTGATGATACACAGCATTTGGGCACTGCCTATGTTTCTGAGCAAACCCACAGTTCCGTAGCAAAGGACCTGCGGATTATCGGCGTAACCGATAAAAGAATCCGCAAAATCCACACAGATGCCCATTTCCGCATGGATATGCGCAAGCTGCAGTCTGCCATCCGTGAAGATATTGCCGCAGGGCTTATCCCTTTTGTGGTCATCGCAAGCGCCGGAACCACAAATACCGGCAGTATAGACCCAATGGAGGAAATTTCCGCCTTATGCCGAAAATACGGAATATGGATGCATGTGGACGGCGCCTATGGAGCCTCCATCCTTCTGTCCAAAAAGTACCGGCATCTGCTGAAAGGGGTGGAACAGGCAGACAGCCTCAGCTGGGATGCGCACAAATGGCTCTTCCAAACCTACGGCTGCGGGATGACTTTGGTAAAAAATCGGAATGACCTGTTTAACAGTTTTTCTGCCAATCCCGAATACCTGCATGACCTTGCCGCAGAAGACGAGCATTTCAACGCCTGGGATATGGGAGTCGAGCTCACTAGGCCTGCAAGAGGGCTTCGCCTGTGGCTTACCCTGCAGGTTCTGGGGCAGAATGCGCTCAGCGACGCCATCGAGCATGGAATCCAGATTGCCGAATATGCAGAAAAAGAATTGCAAAAAACTGCAGACATAGAAATCCTATCTCCTGCGCAGCTTGCAATTCTTACCTTCCGCTTTGCTCCAAGCTATGTGAGCGAAAAAGAAAAAGATGAGCTTAATCAGAAAATTTCCAAGAAAATGCTGGAAAATGGTTATGCAGGAATTTTTACCACGCAGCTGGCAGGCAAAAAAGTCCTGCGGATCTGCGCGATTCACCTGGACACATCAGAGGATGATATTCAAAATACGGTTTCATTATTGAATCAGTTTTATCAGGAGCTTTGCCCGGGAAAAATGTAGTGTTTTGGGGAGTTGTTTTGCCTTGCGCAGAATCTTCATGACCTCCAGGGTTTTCATTTTCCGCACAGGATTACCTTGCCACAACAGGATTACTTTGCCCCGGCAGGACAGTCTTCCCCTCACAGCATCCGCATCCCCTGCGTCAGGACTGCCTGCCCTCCGTCAGCACCGCCCTCACAGCCCGCTTCCATCCTTCCAGCCGCCGCCTGCGAAACGTCTCTTCCATCTGCGGCACAAAGACCTTCCGCTCCATCCGGTCAAAAATCCGCTCATCGTAAAGGCCGGCCGCCATTCCCGCCGCATAGGCTGCCCCCATGCCGGAAAGCTCCTGGCTGCTGGGCACCAGGATCTTTGTATTCAGGATCCCGCTCTGCATTTCCATCAAATACCCGTTCCCTGTGGGGCCTCCGTCCACCCGCAGTTCTCCAGGACGAATCCCGGAGGACTGCTCCATGGCTTCCACTACGTCCGCAATCTGGTAAGCGATGCAGTCCACGCAGGCCCGGACAAATTCTGCCCGACCGCAGGCCCGGGTTACACCAAGGAGCGCGCCCCTGGCATCGCTGTCCCAGTAAGGTGCCCCAAGGCCGGTGAATGCCGGGATAAAATAAAGATCCTCACATTCCTTCGCTCTCCGGCAAAGCTCCTCCGTCTCCTGAGGCGAACGGATCAGCTCCAGGTCGTCCTTAAGCCAGGAGATCACCGCTCCGGTATAGTTAATATTCCCCTCTAAGACGTAATCCACTTTGCCGTTCAGCCCCCACGCCAGGGAGGTGACCACGCCGCTTCCTGGCGACTGAGAGGCAGCCTTACCTTGACATGGCGTCTGGACAGCAGCATCGCCTCGGCATGACGGCCCGATGGCAGCATCGTCCCGACATGGCGTCCGGACACCAACTTTCTCTCGGCACGGCGGCTGGGTGAAGGCCGCATCCCGGTCAACTCCCCCAGCCTTCGGCCCAATATTCATCATCACCGATGACCCGGTGCCGTAAGTCGCCTTCACCATCCCCGACCGCAGACATCCCTGACCGAAAAGCGCCCCATGAGAATCCCCCAGCACTCCGCGGATGGGTACCAGCTCTTCAAAAAATCCTTCCAGATCCGTTTCCCCAAAAAAGCTGTCCGAATCACAGACCTCCGGCAGATCCCCGGCATCCACGCCGAAGGCCTGGCAGATCTCCTGGTCCCATTTCAGACGGAAAATATCATAAAGCTGCGTCCGCGAAGCATTGGAATAGTCTGTCTTATAGGCGCGGCCTCCGGTCAGCCGGTACACCAGCCAGGTGTCTATGGTTCCAAGGCACAGCTGATGCCTTCTGGCAAGCTCCATAGCCCCGTCCGCATTCTGCAGAAGCCAGGCAAATTTCGACGCAGGAAAATACGGCGAAAGGGTCAGTCCCGTCCTCTCCCGGATCATTCCGGCCAGCCCGGCCTCCTCAACCTGACGGCAGATCTCCGCCCCTCTGGCACACTGCCACACCACTGCATCTGCCAGCAGTTTTCCCGAGATGCGATCCCAGATTAAGGAAGTCTCTCTCTGGTTGCTGATGCCGATAGCAGCCACCTGGTTCCGGCCGATTCCCGACTGTTCCACCAGACGGGTCACTGTCTTTACGGTATTTTGGTAAATTTCCTCCGGGTCATGGGAAACCCAGCCCTTTTCATTGACCAGCTGGCGGTGGGGCGCATCAGTCCGCAGAAGGAGCCGTCCCTCCCGGTCAAAAAGCAGAGCCTTCGTCCCCTGGGTACTCTGATCGATTCCAATAATAAAGGCCTTCTCCGTAACTGCCTTCTCCATAGCTGCCTCCTCCTTACTTAATCAGGCTTCTTTTCCGTCCGGCCGAAGGATTTTTCTTACAGCCTCCGCAATCCCGGCTCCATCCAGGCCATAATAGGCAAACACCTCCGCCGATGTTCCCGCGATCACCGGCGCATCAGGAAGGGTCAGGTTTACCACCGGCTTTGGCCATGTGCGCGCCACCACCTGGCTCACCATAGACCCCAGGCCGCCGAAGGGCCCATGCTCCTCCACAGTAACCACCGCCCGCACCTGGCTGGCTGCCCGGATTACCGCCTCCTCATCCAGCGGCTTTACGCAGTACATATCCAGCACCTGGGCGCCAATGCCTTCTTTCTCAAGGATTTCGGCGGCAGCCTTCGCCGCAGCCACCATCTCGCCGCAGGCAATCAGGGCCACATCCCGGCCATCTCTCATTACTGAAGCCTTGTCCATCACAAAGGAATACTCCCCTTCCTGGTACACCGGCTCCGCCGCATTTCTCCCCACGCGGATATAGGCCGGCTTTTCATCCTTAAGAAGGGCCTTCACCAGCTCCGCTGTCTGCAGAGGATCACTTGGGAGGTAAACCCGCATATTGGGAATGGCGCTCATGGCCGCAATATCCTGGGCGGAATGGTGGCTCATGCCCAGTGCCCCGTAGCTTACGCCGCCGCTGATGCCGATCAGCTTCACATTGGTGTTGGAATAGGCCACATCCACCTTGCACTGCTCGTAGCTTCTGGCCGACAGAAAGCAGGCAGGCGATACGGCATAGGCCTTCTTTCCGCACCTTGCCAGGCCCGCCGCAATACTTACCAGATTCTGCTCAGCAATCCCCGTCTCCACAAACTGCTCCGGAAAGTCTTTCGCAAAGGGGGCAAAGGAACCGCTTCCCCGGGAATCGCTGCACAGCGCCACAATATTCCGGTCCTCCCTGGCCGCCTCCATAAGTGTCCGGCAGATCATCTGCTTATTCGCCGTCTTTTCCATTATTTTCACGCCTCCTCACGCCGGGTCTTTTCCGCCTGCAAATCTGCCATGATTCTCTCATATTCCTCATCCGTAGGAACATGGTGATGCCAGTCCGCCCGGTTTTCCATAATGGGAGATCCTTTTCCCTTCACCGTATTGGCAATCAGTACTGTAGGCTTACCCTTGGTCTCCTTCGCCTCTTCAAAGGCCTGATGAAGCTCTGCCACATCATTTCCATCCGCCACATCAATCACATGCCAGCCGAAGCTGCGGAATTTGGCATGAAGATCGTCAAGCCCCATGACCTCCTCCGTATTTCCGGAGATCTGCAAACGGTTCCGATCCACCACCGCGCAGAGATTGTCCAGATGATACTGGGCGGCAGCCATGGCCCCCTCCCAGACAGAGCCTTCTGCCAGCTCCCCATCGCCCATCACCACATATACCCGGTAATCCCGGCCGTCCATCTTTCCGGCCTTCGCCATTCCCACGCACACCGGAAGTCCGTGCCCTAAAGAACCGGAATTCATCTCAATGCCGGGAAGCTTATTGTTGGGATGGCCGATGTAAGGCGAGCCGAACTGGCTGAACCCCTTCAAGATTTCTTCCTTATCCAGAAATCCTTTTCTGGCCAGTACCGCATAGTAGGCCTCCATGGAATGGCCTTTGCTTAACACAAAACGGTCCCTGTCCGGATCCTCCGCCTCCTCCGGGCTTATGCGCATCTGCGCAAAATACAGCTCCGTGAGAATCTCCATCACGCTCATATCTCCGCCGATATGCCCTGCCTTTCCTGCCCGGATGATCTCCACCGCGTCCATCCGCAGGTCATAAGCCAATGCACTTAAATTCATCTCCGCCTGTCCTTTCCTCCATCCAGAACTCATCTCTTTTTCTTCCTCTATCTTCACCGCTCTCCCCGCAAATACGCCTTCACCTCTTCCTCAATGGGATCATAGAGATCCGGCTTTATGCCCATGTATTTGCAGGCCTCGTAAAGCACCGGCACCACATCCCGGTGAATACCCACGCAATGGTGAATGTAGGGCCCTTCCACGATCTTAGCCTCCAGGCGGCGGATATTCTCCACCTCAACCCACAGATAGGTCCCCATACCCTTGGGGCCGTCCACGCCCTTTGCCCGCCCCAGCAGAAGGGAATACTCCCCATTATCCCCGTCAAACCGGCACAGGGTTACCTGGCCGTGCTTTGCCTCTGCCGTAAGGCTTCCCGGATGGTCAAAGGCCAGCGGGTAAGTAAGCTTCGGCTTCTCACCGGCAACCGACGGCGGCCAGGGGCCGCAGTGCTGCAGAAGCTCCCCGTTTTCCAGATCCGGATGGCGGATAGTCCAGTCGGCAAAAAAGCCGCGGGTATCGTCAAGCACAGCCGCCTCTGCCAAAAGGGCGGTAACCGCGCCGTGGATGTCCGTCTCACAGACCACCGGAATTCCCTTCTCATTTAAGATGGCGTTAGCCGCACAGGGCATGATGCCGATTTCCGTCTGCAGGGCGTTCCAGCACTGGATGGCCGCCGCACTGCAGCCGTATTTTTTTGTCAGCCGCTCCATGGCTGCCGCCAGAGCTGCCACATTCTCTACTTCCTTCTCCTCGATCTGAATTTCCATCTTCTCATGAATAAAGGCAAGCATTTCCTGAAGGCCATTCTCCTCCGCCTTCACCGCCCGCACCTCTTCCATCAGCTCCGTCATGGGAATGGGGGCCAGCTGAATATTGAACCGCTCCAGAAGCTCCCCTTCATTGCACATGGTGGTCCAGAAATCAAAGGGGCGGGTGGAAATCTGCAGAATGCGGATATTCCGGAAGGTTTTCACCACATTGCAGACCGCCAGAAAGTCCCTGAGTCCTTCTTCAAATACTGGATCATGAAGGCGGCAGTTGGTCAGGTAGGTAAACGGAATCTGGAACCGGCGCAGCACCTTGCCCGTGGCAAAGAGGCCGCACTGGGTATCCCTAAGCCGCCTGCCGTCCGGCTCCGGCCGCTCATCTAAAGGCCCCCATAAAAGCACCGGCACCCCCAGCCGCTTTGCCAGCCTGGCGCACACATACTCTGTGCCGAAATTGCAGTGGGGAAGCATAAGCCCGTCCACGCCCTCCGCCTGGAATTTCTCCGCAATCCGCTCCACATCCCGGTCATCGTAAAGAAGCCCCTCCGGGTTAATATCCTTAATATCCACAAAATCAATTCCCAGCTCCTCAAGGCGCTCTGCCGTCAGATTCCGGTATTTCAGCGCGTCGGGAGCGCTGAAAATGCTCCGTCTGGTGGGTGCAAAGCCCAGCTTAACCTTCTTCATTCTGCCAACCTCCTAAATCTTTTCTGCCTGAATGATGAATCTGCCGTCTCTCCCGGCAAGTATCCTATCATCCGGCCCGCAATTCTCTCTTCAAGTGTCCCTATTATACCCCGCCTTATTCTGAATTTCTTTAAATAATTAAGTATATTTCACTGAATTCAAGCTAAATATTACAGTTAACCTGTTGCGAAAATTGATAAGCCGCGATATACTATCTTAAAGATGTTGGAGGCAAAAAACATTTTCTCCCTATGATACCGGATTGCCCCGCACGATGTGCTCCCGCAATCCTTTCTTAGACAGCGAACAAAAAGGAGGTTCCCATGAGCATCACCGCAAAAGAGCTGGCCAAAAAACTTGGCCTTTCCGAAGCCGCCATATCTATGGCCTTAAACAATAAGCCCGGCGTCAGCCGCGAGACCCGGCAGATGGTACTGGATGCCGCCGAAAAAGAAGGCTACGATTTTTCCCGCGTTGCCGCAAAAAAGCAGGTGTCCGGAAGCCTGTACTTCGTCCTTTACAAAAAGCACGGCGCCGTGGTAGCGGACACGCCCTTTTTCTCCCAGCTGTCCGACGGAATCAGCGAGGGCTGCAAGGATTTCGGGTACAAGATGAACACCCGCTATATTTATGATGATGAGCCTACACTGCTTAAGCAGATTGAAGATATTCAGTATTCTGACTGCTGCGGCATTATCCTCTTAGGCACAGAGATGACCGTCAGCGATTTCAAGCTCTTCCAGAAGCTTCCTATTCCTATCGTTCTTCTGGACACGTATTTTGAGACCGTGGAGGCCGACTATGTGCTGATTAACAACATGCAGGGTGCCTTTGTGGCCACCTCCTACCTGATTAAGCGCACACAAAAACAACCCGGCTACCTGCGCTCCTCCTACCCGATCGGGAATTTTGAGGAACGGGCCTCCGGGTTCTACAATGCGGTACGTTCCGGCGGGATGTCCGCCTCCAAATCCATCGTCCACCGCCTGACCCCCTCGGTGGAAGGAGCCTTTTCCGACATGATGGAAATTCTGGAGCGAGGAGACGAGCTTGCTGAATGCTACTTTGCCGACAATGACCTGATTGCCGTGGGAGCCATGCGGGCGTTAAAGACAAGAGGCTACCGTATCCCGGAAGACATTTCCATCGTAGGCTTCGACAACATCCCCTTCAGCAATATCGTGGAGCCCAGCCTGACCACCATCCATGTGCCGAAAAAGGAGATGGGCATCCTGGCCGTGGAGCGGCTGGTCTCCCGGATCGAAAAGCGAAAGTCCACGCCGGTAAAGATTGAGGTTTCCACCCATCTGATTAAGCGTCATTCCGCCTAAATTTGTGTCATGCCAATTCCTGGTCCCTTCAGGCGAATACCGGGCCGATGCCAAGTTAGCCGCCCAACGCCTGCCCCCAACGGCATGACACCAGCTCCAATGACATGGCCCTCAGCACCAGCAAAGCATCCATCGTTTACCGCTCCTGCATCACCAGCAAAGCATCCGTTGCTTACCGCTCCCGCATCACCAGCACCCAGTCATTGGATTCCCCTTTCCGGCGCAGCGGCGAGGCCAGCCATTTTGCCTGCCCGGTAACCTCCCCGGCATAAGAGCAGGCGCCGGATTGGGGATTCATCCACCAGATCTCCATGGCCTTATCCTGATAAGCCCGCAAATCCAGCAAAAATTCATCTCCCATATAGTCATAGCAGAAGATATACTCCTCCCCCGCAAACACGGCGATGCGGTGATACCGCTCCTTCTGCCCGAATAAAAGCAGCTCGTCAGCCGGTCTTCCCTTCGTAAAATCCACCGTTTCCATCAGCGCCTTCAGGTACTGCATCTGGCCCCCTCCCGGATAATGGAGGGCTTCCTGCCAGGTCTCCCGCACACCGTAGGCTCCGGGCCCCGACTTCCCATCATAAAACTGAATCACCGCGTTATTTCCATAGGTATGCCCTGCCGCGCCGCCAAATACCGACCAGTAAGCATACCGCCTGGCATCGGCCTCCTCCCAGTAGCCGTTACGGGGATTATGAAGGCCCTGGGGAATCCCCTCATAAGAAGGTTCCCCGTCCACCACCGGCTTTTTCTCCAGCGCCCGGTCTCTCTTCACATACTTCCAGTTATCCTCGCCGTAAAATTCCTCTTTGGCCAGATTGTCATCCCATTCCCCCAGCTGAGCCTGGTCATAACGCCGGTGGCCCGACTGGAACATATGGAAGTCCAGCCAGTCCTCCCCCGCAAACCACTGAGAAGAGGAGGTCCGCCCAAAAGGATGGAAGCCCACCAGACGTTCCGGATTGTAGCTTTTCAGCACTCTGGCCTCCTTTCGGAATACCTCCAGGCCCTCGCTCCCCCGCACATCGCCGCCTAAAAGCCAGATCAGGTTCGGCGCCTGCTGGTACCGTTTTCCCAGGAAATGCGCGTACTCCTCTACATTCCCCTCATGGAGAATCCCCTTTTTCACCAGACTTCCCCAGGCAGGGAGGAGAGCCATGTACAGCCCCATTTCCTCCGCCATCTGAATCACCTGATCGCAGAATTTCCAGTATTCCTGGCTGTGCACATCCTTAACGGCATTGCCCATCACCGGCTCCCCGTCTGCGGAATTAACCAGTACCGCCTGGATCACATTGTAGCCCAGCTCCTTCCGGTTTCGCAGATACAGATACGCCTCCTCCCGGTTCAGCCGGTGGAATAAAAGCCACGCCGTATCTCCCAGCCAGAAGAAAGGCTTCTCTCCTTCCAGAAAATACCTCCCGCTTTCACTGACCCGCAGCCGATCCCGCATCCATACGGTCTTCTTCCCTTCGATTTCCTGGCTCATTGCTCCAATCCTCCTTCTGCCTTCTCTTCTTCCTTTCCTTCTTCCACTTTCACTGCTTCAATCACATACCGGCCGCAGGAGAATATCTGTTCCCTATCCCCAGCCAGCACCTCGTTTCCGGTCAGCATCTCGTTTTCGGTCATCGCCTCATTCCTGATCGGTATCTCACTCCTGGTCGGCATCTCACTCCTGGTCGGCACCGCATCCTTCCCATTAATCCGCACGACCCGATATCCATCCTCCAGCACAAACACCGCCTGGCAGTCAAAGGGAACCTCCAGGGTATACACCATCCTGTCCCCTTCCCGCTTCCAGCCCGTCCGCCAGAGCCCGGACGCCGAATCATATGCCGCCTTGGCAAAATCCAGCCGCTCATCCGACTTGGGCGCAAACAAAATCTTTTTAAAGCCCGCTTCCTCCGGTGCCTGTTTCATACCGCACATTTCCTCATACATCCACTGGGCTACCGCACCATAAGCATAATGATTCAGGCTGTTCATGCCCGTAGAGCTGATGGAGCCATCGGGAAGCAGGGAATTCCAGCGCTCCCAGACGGTAGTTGCCCCCAGGTTCACCTCATAAAGCCATCCTGGATAATCCTCATTTAACAGCAGGGTATAGGCCTTTTCAGAAAGCTCCGCCTGGGAAAGTGCCTGGCAGAGATACCCGGTACCCACAAATCCCGTGAGAAGATGGTCATTGTTCCGGCCAAGAAGCTCCTTAAGCCGGGCCGCAGCCGCAGGAATTTCTTCTGTCTCAAAAATTCCAAAATAAATCCCCAGCACATAAGCCGTCTGGGTATTCACCCGAAGCTCTCCCGGTCCAGTCACATAGGCATCCCGGATGGCCTGCCGCACCTCTTCAGAAATCTGGCTGTAATAATCTGCCTCCGCCTTCTTTCCCAGGACTGCCGCCGCCCTGGCCGTCAGCGCCGTGGAATACAGGTAATACGCCGAGGCCACCAGATGCTTGTCCGTGCCGCCCTCCCGGTTATCCTCACCCTCTGCATCCAGACTCAGCCAGTCGCCGAAATGAAATCCGCAAGTCCAAAGCCGCTTTCCGCCGCAGTGGCATTCGTCCATCTGGATGATAAAGTCCGCCCACTGCTTCATATTTTCATACTGCTCCTTAAGAAGCTCCTGATTTCCGTAAAACCGGTACAGATTCCAGGGAATAATCGTGGCTGCATCCCCCCAGGCACTGGCTCCCGCCTCGCCCCACAGATCCTCCGTCATGTCAAATTCTGGTTCACCATTCATCTGCCTTGCCAGGGTCAGCACATCCGGAACTACATACGGCGTGGCGCCGCCCTTCTCCTTCTGCTCATACTTCATATCCAGCAGATATTTCCGGAAAAATGCCGGCGTCTCCATATGATAGCAGGCCGTCCCGCTGAAGATCTGGGCGTCCCCCGTCCATCCCAGCCGCTCATCCCGCTGGGGACAGTCCGTGGGAATATCCAGGAAATTGTCCTTCTGACTCCACTTGGTATTGGCAAAAAGCCGGTTCACCTTTTCATTAGACGTGGTAATCCATCCCGTCTCACCGATATCCGAGTACAGCACCCATGCCTCAAAATCATCCACGTTGGAGGCATTCACCTCCATCCCCGTCACCTTCACATACCGGAAACCGTAGTAGGTAAAATGAGGCCGCGCAAAATGCCGCTTCCCATCAGAAACGTACACAAATTCTGCCCTGGCCGTCCGCAGATTGTCCCGGTAAAACCGGCCATTCTGCAGCACTTCTCCATACTGCAGAATCACCCGCTGTCCTGCCGGTGCCTCCGCCCAGAAGGCCGCCCATCCGGTAATCTCCTGGCCAAAATCCAGCACCGTCTCGCCGATATCCGTGGTGATAATCTCCTTCACCTTCAGCACCTGGTGCCGCTTCACCCCCACGCCCTTCATGGGCATAAGCTGTCCCTGAGGCGGCTCTGCTGCTGCCGCATGGAGGCACTTCCGCACGGGCGGTCCGGCCACATCCTTTTCCATTCTGGCATCATACATCTCCCCATCGTAAATCCCGGAAACAACCACCGGCGATTTCAGCGCCAGCCAGCTTTCATCGGTACCCATCCGGAAAGCCGTCCCGTCGTTTCCTCGTCCCCAGAGGTCTGCCAGCAGCTTAAATTCACTGCCATAATAATCCTTAAGCTCCCCCTTATTCAGGTAGCCGAATTTCCCCTTATACCAGCCATTTCCCAGATAAACCTCAATGGTATTGGTTCCCGCCTGCAGAAGCGCCCCCACATCATAGGTCTGATACTGAATCCAGTACCGGTAATCGGTGCAGTAGGGTGCAAGGAACTCCTCCCCCGCCTTCTGTCCGTTCACGTAAACCTCATAAAGCCCAAGGCCGCAGATATACAGCCGCACCTCCTCCATCTCCGGCGCCTGGAAGGTCTTGGAAAACACCGGGTGAATCTCCGGCACAAAAGGCGCCCGGATCCATTTTCCCGTCCATTCCCCCTCCGGGTGTCCCCCTTCAAAGGTCTGCACCGGGCTTTCTCCCAGCTCCCCTGCATCGTCCATCACCTGCACCTGCCAGTAATACCGCTTTCCCGGGGAGAATTTTACTTGTGGATGAAAAGCCCCGGAAAAAAGCTTCCTCTCCCCGCTGTCATAAACCACTTTCTTAAGTGCCTCATCCTCTCCAATCCGCACTCTCGACCAGACCTGCCGGCTTCCTTTAGCTTCCTCCACCTTCCAGGAAAGAGTCAGCCCCTCCAGGCTGATTCCCAGAGGATTCACCTGATAATTTGTCTTTAAATCAATAATCTTCATCTCTGCCTCCGCAATACGTCTGTCCTGTCTTTTTCCAAAATTCCATGTATACCGCCAAATTCCATTCACATCATAAGCTGCTATGCCCTTGCCAAAATACCATGCACATCACAAGCTGTCATGTACGTGGTACCCTTCGCTCCCCTCACAGCAAAACATGGGCAAAGTCATGCCTGCATACACTGCCCCATGCTTTGCCCATGTTCTTTTAAAGAAACGATTTCCTCAGCGTTCCCCTGATTTTATCTTGCAAATCCATTCCTCTTATTTCCCAAATGCATTCCTTCTATTTTCCAAAGGCGTTCAGGGACTCTACAATAGCATTGGACCATTCCACGCCGCCCTCTGCCTCAAACTGCGCATAGGCATCATCGATAGACATTCCCTGCACCACCACATTGGCAACCAGTGTCTTCTTTAAGGTCATCAGGTCACCATTGTACTGTCCCATCTCCTCTGTGGAAGGAACGTACAGCATCTGGCGGCAGTTGGTATTAAAGGTCTCCTGGGACTCCCGGGCCTCCGCCGCGATAGACTCTCTTCCCGGATCACCCTCCCAGTCAAAGATTGCCAGCATGGGATCGATGTGGTTTCTGGTATACTGGGTTCCCGGATTCTCCAGGCTCTCCAGCATGTGGAATTCCCCTTCCTCGTAGGTATTTCCGCACACCTCGCCTGCCTTGGTGGACCAGTAAACATCCTCAACACCGTAGGTCCACAGCTCCTGCATATCCCCGCCGTCAACCATGGTCTCAATGAAATACTTAAATACGCCCTCCGGGTTCTTGCAGGAAGAAGTAATCACCCACACCGGAGTTGTTCGCTCAATATACGTTCCCACCTCTTCGATGGGCGGCAGCGCAACCAGCTCACCGTCAATGCCGTTGGCCTCCAGATTGATCTTCAGATTGGTAGCCCAGGTGCCTGCCCAGTAGGTGAACACGCCGAACTTGTCCTCATAGAACTTGTTGCGGCAGTCACTGGTACCGTTGGTCAAGGTCTCCTTGTCAATGTAGCCCTTGCTGTAGGCATCCTGCAGACGCTCCAGAGCGCCCCGGAAATTCTCCTCCAGGAAGCCGTCATACCACACGCCGTTTTCATCCTGGGTAAAGGCCGGATACGCATCCTGATAAAACTCCGGCAGATAATTGATGTAAGGCTCCTCTACGCCGATTAATCCCGCAGCCGACACACCACAGGTATCCCCGTCCACGCCGTTTCCATCCGGGTCTCCCTTGGTAAAGGCCTCCAGCATGGCAAGATACTCCTCATAATTGGTGGGCACATCCATCCCCACATTGTCCAGCCACTTTTTCTTCACATAGGTAATGCAGCCGTTTCCTCTGGCCACCGGGAAGCCGTAAAGGCGTCCGCTTAACTTCACGCCCTCGATGATGGAGTCATCATTCAGCCGTCCCGATGCCTTCAGCTCTGAATTCTCCCAGGCATCCGTCATATCCCACAGCGCGCCCTCATTGGCATAGCCGGTATAGTAGGTGCCGCCCATAAGGATCACATCCGGCCAGTTGTCCGGCCCGGAAGCAAAGGTCTGTCCCATAACATCATAATACGCGTCATGATCCGGCTGGATAATCTCCAGGTCAATTCCCGTCAGCTCCTCCCAGCGCGCCTCAAAGGCATCCCGGTTGTTCACCTTCGTGGGAATGGTGCCGTTTGCCATAATGGTAATCTTCTCCGGCTTTTCCGGTGCATTTGCCGCCTCAGCCCCTGCAGCATCGCCGCTCTCTGTTCCCGCAGCATCGCCGCTTCCTGCTCCATCATTCCCTGTGCCGCCATTCTCCTCCGCGGAAGAACCTGCGCCGGAGGCTGCCTCCGTGGCCGTTCCCTGTCCGGAACCGGAATTTCCGCCGCAGCCGGTCAGAACCGTGGATGCCGCCACTGCCGCCGCCATGCCAACTGCAAATACGCTTCTCCTCTTTCTCATCTTTTCCTTCTCCTCCTTTATTTTTATGGAATCGCATTTACCATGTTTATCGCTTCATCGCAAACATCATCCATTTTTCTTCGCAAACAGCGCAATTTTCGCAAACAGATCGTCCAGAATCAACCGGCTGTCAATGGAATTGTACACCCGGATCGGCCGGTTTAAGCCTGTCTGCACATAGGTCATGTCGCTGGTAATCAATGGCGCCTGCACCCAGTCATAACAGAACCGATGCTCGTAAAGAATCAGGCCGATGGCCGGATTATCTCCCAGCACCCAGGCTTCCCCTGTCCGGAAAGGACTCTTTCTCGGTCCCGGCTCATGAGCATGCCGGTTCAGCTGCTCTAAAAGATACGCACCGATCTCTCCATAAGGAGCTACCTTTAACTCCAGCTCCGCAAAGCTTACGGGAATCATCTCATAGACATTTTTCGGCACCTGCCACAGCTCAATGCCGCTGGAAAATACCACATTAGCCGCCATAATATCATTCCCCAGATTATACTCCGGCCCGCCATTGGGATAGCGGCCTCCGCCAATCCAGATGGCCGTCAGCCTGCCCGCAATCCGCGGCTCCATCAGATACGCTGCCGCCAGATCCGTCAGCGGCCCCAGAAAGGCCACATACAAATGCCGGTCATCCTCCTTCATGGCTTCCCGGACGATCAGCTCAGCTCCCTCGCTGACCACCGGCTCCGACTTCGTCACCAGCCCATGAGGCGCTCCCTTAAAAATCACGCTCTTATCCATGTGCATCTTGTCAAAAATCGTGCACAGCTCCTGGTAGCTTCTCTCCATGGAATCCACAAACCGGTCCGTCCCAAAATGGGCCGCAATAAATCCCACATTCTCAAATTTCGGGCTCAACAGCGCCTGAACGATGGCAAACTGGTCATCCGCCTCATTCTTGGCATCCGTATCCACGATCACCCGCACAATCTTCTCCTCCGGCACATCAAACCGGTAATTTGTATACCGCATACTCTGCCGATCCTCCTATCTGCAATAACCCATTCTTCTGTAGAAATAATGATAGGGTTATTATAGCGAAAAATAATCTAAAGGGCAATTAGGAATTAAGTATTTTTCACTAAATTTTATACTTAATTTCTTTCGTTTGACCTGTATATCCTTTTTTTAGAACACATATCCCTTGCTCAGATACAAAAATTACCCTTATACAGGACAGCTTTCCTTCCACCGTCCTGCATAAGGGCAACAAAATATTATATTACTTATTCATTTCTCAGGCTCGTATCCTACTTCACCAGCAGGCTCTTTCCCGTCATCTCCTTCGGCTGTTCCATTCCCATCAGCTCGATCAGCGTAGGAACGATGTCTGCCAGGCAGCCGCCTTCTCTTAACTTGTAAGCGGGATCAGCATTCACCAGGATGAAGGGAACCGGATTGGTGGTGTGGGCAGTCCAGG
>JAGHER010000109.1 GCA_017889125.1 Lachnospiraceae bacterium | reverse complement strand
GTCAGCAGCATGCACATCCGGTCGATGCCGAAGCCGATTCCGCCTGTGGGCGGCATACCTACCTCCAGAGCATTTAAGAAATCCTCGTCGGTGTGGTTTGCCTCCTCGTCGCCCTGGGCTAAAAGCTCCTCCTGTGCCCGGAAGCGCTCTCTCTGGTCGATGGGATCGTTTAACTCAGAGTATGCGTTTGCCATCTCCCAGCCGTTCATGAAGAACTCAAAACGCTCTACGTACTCCGGATTTTCCGGTTTCTTCTTGGTCAGCGGAGAGATCTCTACAGGATGATCCATGATAAAGGTAGGCTGGATCAGGTGCTCCTCCACGAACTCCTCGAAGAAGAGATTCAGGATATCGCCCTTCTTATGGCGCTCCTCGAACTCAACATGCTTCTCCTTGGCAATGGCTCTGGCCTCTGCCAGGCTGTGAATCTCGTTGAAATCTACGCCGGAGTACTTCTTTACCGCATCCACCATGGTCATGCGGGCAAAGGGCTTGCCCAGATCCATCTCCACGCCATTGTACACAATGGTGGTGGTGCCCAGCACCTCCTGAGCCACATACCGGTACAGATTCTCTGTCAGATCCATCATGCCGTGATAATCGGTATAAGCCTGATACAGCTCCATCAGGGTAAATTCCGGATTATGACGGGTGTCCAGGCCCTCATTGCGGAATACGCGGCCGATCTCGTACACTCTCTCCAGTCCGCCCACAATCAGTCTCTTTAAATACAGCTCCAGGGAAATCCGAAGCTTGAAATCCTCGTCCAGGGCATTAAAATGGGTCTCAAAGGGTCTTGCTGCTGCGCCGCCTGCATTGGACACCAGCATGGGCGTCTCCACCTCCATGAAATCCTGCTCGCCCAGATACTTGCGGATGGCAGCCAGGATCTTCGAACGCTTCACAAAGGTATCCCGCACATCGGTATTCATAATCAGATCCACGTACCGCTGACGGTAGCGCGTATCCGTGTCCGTAAGGCCGTGGAATTTCTCCGGGAGAACCTGAAGGCTCTTAGACAGAAGAATCACACTCTCTGCGTGTACGGAAATCTCTCCGGTCTTGGTGGTAAATACCGTACCCTTAACGCCCACGATATCGCCGATATCCATCTTCTTAAAGTCCTTGTAGGGCTCCTCGCCGATGCTGTCTCTGGCCACGTAAACCTGGATGCTGCCCTCTCTGTCCTGCACATTGCAGAAGGAGGCCTTGCCCATCACCCGCTTAAACATCATCCGGCCGGCCAGGGATACTTCTTTCCCCTCCAGCTCCTCATAATGATTCTTAATGTCCGTGCTGTGTACCGTAACGTCATATTTTGTAATGGTAAAGGGATCCTTTCCTGCTGCCTGAAGCTCCGCCAGCTTATCCCGGCGGGCCTGAAGCACGTGATTTAAGTCCTCCTGCCCCTTCTTCTGGTTCTGATTCTCTCCTGCCACTTCTTCCACTCCTTCATCTCTTTGATTTCGCTTTATTCCTGTAAAGGCAGGAAAACACTTACGGCAGCCGGCCTGCCGGCCTGATCCGAAAGTGTTTCCTGCTCAGTGTCACCTATGGGGAATTAATATTACTGTTCAAAGAATCCAGCCCCATCGCCGCAGGTGATTTAGAATGGGCTGGATTCCGTTGCAGTTCGCATGCAGCGTGAACTGTAACGAATTAATCGTTTACACGCTGAATATCCATAACCTTGTACTGGATGGGGCCCACCTGGGTCTCCACCTCTACCACATCGCCTACCTGCTTTCCAAGAAGCGCGTGGCCTACGGGAGATTCGTTGGAAATGCGGCCCTGAAGGCTGTTTGCCTCTGTGGAGCCCACGATCTTAAACTCCATCTCCTCGTCAAATTCCATATCATATACCTTGACACGGCAGCCAATGCTGATTTTATCTAAATCGACCTCGTCCTCTACTACAACCTCGGCATTCTTCAACAGCTTCTCCAGCTCCTCGATCCGAAGCTCGATGTCTCTCTGTTCATCCTTGGCAGCGTCATACTCTGCGTTCTCAGAAAGGTCTCCCTGCTCTCTGGCTTCCTTGATCTTCTGTGCGACTTCTTTCCGTTTAAAAACCTTTAAATTATGCAGCTCATCTTCGTACTGCTTCAAACCAGCGTAAGTTAAAATGTTTTTCTTCTCTGCCATTTCAAAATACCTTCCTTACTATTACTTCAGACTCCCCGCCTGCATTCAACGTATTATAGCTTAAAGTGCCCTGATTGTCAACCGGCTTTCCAAAAGTTGCTCCATCTCTTCCAGGGTTTCAATCTGATTGATTTCATTGCGCAGGGCGGCCGAATGAGGAAGTCCTGCGGTGTACCAGGCCATGTGCTTGCGCATCTCCCGCATAGCCATATTTTCGCCCTTATATTCGGCGAGAAGGCGGCCGTGGTACAGGATCATGTCCCGGATTTCCTTCACGGAAGGCCCCGGCGGCACTTCCCCCGTTTCCAGATAATGAAGGGTCCGTGAAAAGATCCAGGGATTTCCCTTGGCGCCCCGGGCGATCATCACCCCGTCGCAGCCCGTCTCCTCCAGCATGGCCTTGGCATCCTCCGGGCCAAACACGTCCCCGTTTCCAATGACGGGGATTTTCACCGCCTCCTTTACCTGGCGGATAATGTCCCAGTCAGCCTTTCCGGAATAATACTGCTCCCTGGTTCTCCCGTGGACAGCCACCGCGGCCGCCCCGCAGCCCTCGGCAATCCGGGCAATCTCCACGGCATTGACGGAAGCGTCATTAAAGCCCTTGCGGAATTTTACCGTCACCGGCTTTTTCACATGGCGCACCATGGAGGTGATGATCTGCTCTACCTTTTTGGGATCGCGCATCAGTGCGGAGCCTTCGCCGTTTCCCACGATCTTCGGCACCGGGCAGCCCATGTTTACATCAATGATATCGTAAGGGCCATCCTCGATCTGTGCCGCGATCTCGCCCATGATCTCCGGGTCAGAGCCGAAAAGCTGTACCGCTGCCGGGCGCTCCTCTTCCCGCACCTCCAGAAGGGTCTTTGTATTCTTATTTTTATAGAGAATCGCCTTGGCACTGACCATTTCCGTGACCACCATCCCGCAGCCCATCTTCCGGCAGATCAGCCGGTAGGGCAGGTCGGTAACCCCGGCCATGGGGGCCAGGATCAGGTTATTCTCCAGCTCCACATTTCCGATTTTCAGCTTCTTCATGTATGCTCTCCGTATTCCTCGCCACTTCCGCGGTTCTCGCCGTTCCCGCCGCACGCACTGCCAATGCCGCTTTCACTGTCCTCGCCGTCACTTTCCTCATAAGCCGCCAGAAGGGCATCCCTGTCCATCCCCAGGAAGAAGACCCGGTAAAACATTTCCAGGCTTTCTAAAAGCTCCCGCTTCTCCCGCTGATACTGGCGGATCTTTAACCCGCTGCCGATCTCATCGAAAAGGTAGTCGCTCTCGTCGGCCTCCACCTTAAACTCCAGCTCTCCTTCAGGCGTAAACTGAAGCATCAGCACGCCGCCGATATCCTCCGTAAACATCACGCACATGATCTGCAGCTCCTGCCGGATGCTCTCCGGCAGCCGCTCAAAATCCCGGTTAAAATAATATTTCTGCTGGTAGGAATTGGCGCCGCACAGCACCACCGGCTCTGGGCTTTGTCCTTCGCCTGCATCCTTTCGTCCAGCTTCTCTTTCCCTGTTTTCTGCCATACCTCTCTCCTATCTTCTCTTTGTCTGGCCCTCTGAACCGGCCAATCAGCCTCACGCTGCCGGCCGCCGCAGCGTCCTTCACTTTCTGCCCCGCAGGCAGCGCAAAAGGGATGCTGCAAAAGTCATTTCCTTCTGCAGCATCCCGCGTCCTGCGTCTCTTAAATCCTTCGCCGTTTAGCTCCGGCATTTCGCAAGCCATTGGCTTCCAAAAGCCACTTACCCGCTTTACCGAACCAGCATCTTGGCAATCTCGTACTGATCTTCCTGAATATCCTTCTTCATATTCAGCGCTTCCTGAATATCGAAATCCACGTAATCGCCATTCTTATAGGCTACCAGGCGGTTGCTCTTTCCTTCAGCCAGAAGGAGAGCTGCCTTGGAGCCCATGATGGAGGCGTATACTCTGTCCTTGCAGGTAGGCGTACCGCCCCGCTGCATGTGGCCTAAGATGGTGGCTCTGGTCTCGATGCCTGTAGCCGCCTCGATTCGTCTGGCCATGGAAGCAGAGTGGCCAATGCCCTCCGCATTGATGATAATGTTGTGCTTCTTGCCCCGCTTCCGGTTCTCGATTACCCGGTTGATGAGGGCCTGCTCATCGCCGTCATAGCGCTCCGGAAGAAGGATATCCTCCGCGCCGTTTGCGATACCGCACCATAAGGCAATGTAGCCTGCGTTCCGTCCCATAACCTCAATGATAGAGCAGCGCTCATGGGAGGTAGAGGTATCACGGATCTTATCGATGGCTTCCATGGCCGTATTTACTGCCGTATCAAAGCCAATGGTGTAATCGGTGCAGGCAATATCCAGATCGATGGTGCCGGGAACACCAATGGTGTTGATTCCCAGTGCAGCCAGCTTTCCTGCGCCGCGGAAGGAACCGTCTCCTCCGATAACCACGATACCGTCAATGCCGTGCTTGCGGCAGATCTCTGCGCCCTGCTCCTGGCCCTCCGGCGTGGTAAATTCCATACATCTGGCAGTGTAAAGAATGGTTCCGCCCCGATGGATAATATCCGATACGCTGGTGCTGTCCATATCCACGATCTCTTCCTGAAGAAGTCCTGCGTAACCACGCATAATTCCCTTCACCTTTAATCCCTGGTGAATCGCTGTACGCACAACTCCCCGGATCGCAGCGTTCATACCCGGCGCATCTCCGCCGCTAGTTAAAACGCCAATGGTTTTTACTGACTTTGCCATAGCTTTACCCTCCTGAAGTGAGAATCTATTTTATTACAAATATCGGCTGCCTGAAATCTTGTTCGAACTTTCATACATGAATATCTTATATCATTTTCTTTTGCTTTTCAATACCTTTTTCTACCAGCTTGATATTTTTTTCACTAAGTATTTTCGTCAACTTATCCAACAGCTCTCCGTCTGCTTCCACTCTCCAGTTGGCTGGAAGTACTTTCTTTGCCTTTTCTTTCTTGAGATAAATGACCACCGTATCCCTGCCTTCCTTTTCCTTTAACAGGGTTAAGAGCGCGGCCTCCCCTGCCCGGTAATGCTCCAGATCCTCATACTGGAGCCACAGCTCCCTGGGCACCTCCCGGAAGGGAATCACCCGCTCGCAGATCAGCTTCCCCACCGGCTCATCCCCCAAGGAAACCCTTCCCTGGATAAAGAGCTTTTCGTCCTGGGCAAAGACCTCCCGGCGGCTTTCGTAAATTTTCGGGAAAACCAGCACCTCCACGGAGCCCAGCATATCCTCCAGGGAAATGAAGGCCATCATCTGGCCGGTTCTGGTGGTTTTTACCACCTTTCCTGCTACCATGCCGCCCACGGTGACGTAGGTGCCGTCTGTCACCGCCGCCCGGTCCGTCTCCTCATCCACCACAAAGTCTGCCGTAGTGGCAGTGATATTCTTCCGCCACATGGTCTCGTAGGCGTCCATGGGATGGCCGCTGACGTAGATGCCCAGAGTCTCCTTCTCAAAGGCAAGAAGCTCGTCTTTGGGGTATTCCGCCACGTTAGGCATGGTGATGCGGAAATCATCCTTTGTTTCCTCGTCGGCAAAGTCAAAAAGGCTCATCTGCCCGGCCATAGAGGTCTTTTTCTCCTTATTCTTCTGCTCTAAAAGCTCCGGCATCACGAACATCTTCTGGCGGCGGTTTCCCGGAAGGGAATCCAGGGCGCCGGATTTAATGAAATTCTCCATGGTCTTTTTGTTGGCTTCCTTATTGGTCATCCGCTCCACAAAATCCTCCAGGGAGGTGAACAGCCCATTTTGCTGCCGCTCCGTCACGATGGCATCTACCACGGAGGTGCCTACGCTCTTGATGGCGGACAGACCGTAGCGGATAGCCCCGCCGGATACGGAGAAACCGCTCTCTCCCTCATTGATATCCGGGGGCAGGATGGATATGCCCATCTGGCGGCAGGTAAGGATATACTCTGCCGTCTTCCCTGCATTGTCCATGACGGAGGTCATCAGCGCCGCCATAAATTCCAGGGGATAATAGTATTTTAAGTAAGCCGTCTGGTAAGCCACCACCGCGTAGCAGGCGGCATGGGACTTATTGAAGGCGTACTTGGCGAAATCAATCATCTCGTCATAAATGGTATTGGCCGTCTTCTCATCAATGCCATTGGCAATGCATCCGGCCACCCCTTCTTCCGGGTTTCCGTAGACGAAATTCTGCCGTTCCTTTTCCATCACCGAGGCCTTCTTCTTGGACATAGCCCGGCGCACCAGATCGCTTCGGCCCATAGTATAGCCAGCCAGATCCCGGACGATCTGCATAACCTGCTCCTGATAGACGATGCAGCCGTAGGTGGGGCCTAAGATGTGCTCTAACTGGGGGCAGTCATAGGTGATGGAGCTGCGGTCATTTTTCCCCTTCAGGTACTTGGGGATAAAGTCCATAGGGCCGGGGCGGTAGAGGGAAATTCCGGCAATGACATCCTCCAGATTCTCCGGCTTAAGCTCCTTCATGAAGGCCTTCATGCCGCCGCTTTCTAACTGGAAGATGCCCTCGGTCTTTCCCGTGCCGATGGATTCCAACACCTGTTTATCGTCATAATCAATGTGATCCATGTCCAGATGGACACCGTGATTTTTTTCCACCTGGCGGACCGCATTGCTGATTACCGTCAGCGTCCGAAGGCCCAGGAAGTCCATCTTAAGAAGGCCCAGCTCCTCTAAGGTGGTCATGGTAAACTGGGTGGTAATGGTGCCGTCTGCCGCCCGGCTTAAGGGAACGTATTCGTCCACCGAGGTACGGCTGATGACCACCCCTGCAGCGTGCATGGAGGTGTGCCGGGGAAGGCCCTCCAGGCGCTTTGACATGTCAATCAGGTACTTTACCTGGCTGTCATTGTTGTAGGCGTTCCGCAGGTCAGGGCTTTCCTTTAAGGCCCGGTCAAGGGTCATTCCCAGGTCATTGGGCACCATCTTTGCGATGGAGTCGCACTGAGCGTAGGGCATGTCCAGCACCCGCCCTACATCCCGGATTACGCCCTTGGCCGCCAGGGTACCGAAGGTGACGATCTGCACCACCTGATCCTTCCCGTACTTGCGCACCACGTAGTCGATTACCTCCTGGCGCCGCTCGAAGCAGAAGTCAATGTCGATATCGGGCATGGACACCCGCTCCGGGTTCAGGAAACGCTCAAAAAGAAGGTCATAGCGTACAGGATCGATATTGGTGATCTCCAGACAGTAGGCCACGATGCTTCCCGCCGCAGAGCCTCTTCCCGGCCCTACAGGGATCCCCTGTGACCGGGCAAAATGGATGAAATCCCACACAATCAGAAAGTAATCCACATACCCCATGGTATGGATAACGTCAAGCTCATAATCCAGCCTGGCCTTTAAGGTGCCGTCATCCTGAGGATAGCGGCGGTTTAGACCCTCTAAGCAAAGGCGGTTTAAATAGGACCAGGAGGTTTCTCCCTCCGGCACCTGGAATTTCGGCAGCTTCGTCACGCCGAATTCGATCTCCACATTGCAGCGGGCGGCAATCTTTGCCGTATTCTCCAGAGCCTGGGGCGCATAGGGGAAGAGGCTGCGCATCTCCTCCTCGGATTTCAGGTAATACTGGCCCCCCTCGTAGCGCATCCGGTTTTCATCGGTGACCTTTTTTCCCGTCTGGATGCAGAGAAGGATGTCATGGGCCTGGGCATCGTCCGCGTAAATGTAGTGAGAGTCATTGGTCGCCACCAGCTCCATGGAAAGCTCCCGGCTTAAGCGCATCAGACCCTGGTTCACTAATCTTTGGGCCGGAATCCCGTGATCCTGCAGCTCCAGGAAGAAATTCCCCTTTCCAAAGATCTCCTCGTACCGGAGGGCCGACTTTTTCGCCTCCTCGTAAAGCCCACGCTCCAGATTCCGCTGGACCTCACCAGCCAGGCAGGCGCTTAAGGCGATAATGCCCTCATGGTAGGCGGACAGCACCTCATAATCCACCCGCGGCTTATAGTAAAAGCCGTCCACGAAGCCCTTTGAGACAATCTTCATCAGATTCTGATAGCCGGTATTATTTTCTGCCAGAAGAATCAGATGATAGTAGCGGTCCTCGCCGCTGACATTCTCCCGGTCAAACCGGGAGCCAGGAGCCACATACACCTCGCAGCCGATAATGGGCTTGATGCCGTTTTCCCGGGCGGCCTTATAAAAATCAATCACGCCGTACATGACGCCGTGATCGGTAATGGCCAGGCTGTCCATCCCCAGCTCCTTTGCCCGGGCGGTCAGCTCCTTAATCTTGCTGGATCCGTCCAACAGGCTGTACTCCGTATGGACATGCAGATGCGTAAACGCCATACCTTCCCTCCTCGTATACAGGTTCTGTTGGAAAAAGGGGCTGCACCGCAGACGTTTGCACGCCGCGGCAGCCCCTTTTCACCTCATAACCTTTTCAGGCAATCGCCTTTAATTATTCTTTAAATATTTTTCAATATCAGAAATGGCCTGCTGCTCATCGCTGCCGTCAGCAGTGATCACCAGCTCCTCTCCTGCTGCCAGGCCCAGAGTCATCATGCCCATGATGCTCTTGGCATTTACCCGCTTGGAATCGCATTCCACGTAAATCTTGCTTTCGTACTGGCTGGCTACCTGCACCAGCATCGCAATGGGTCTAGCCTCCAAACCGGACGAGAGTTCAACCACAACCGTCTTCTTAATCATAATTATCCTCCTCTTTACCCTTCCATATCTTTTTCGCGCAGGGCCTCAGCGATGGCACTCAGCTTCCTCAGCCGGTGGTTCACCCCGGATTTCCCTACGGGAGGGTCAAGCGCCTCTCCCAGCTCCTTTAACGTTGCTTCGCGTCTTTCCAGCCGCAGCCTGGCCATATCCTCCAGACCTTCCGGCAGTTTGGAAAGACCTATGGTGTCACGGATGTATTCAATATCCTTCAGCTGCTTTACGGCGGCTGAAACGGTTTTATTGATATTGGCTGTCTCGCAGTTCACCTGGCGGTTCACCTGCCCCCGCATCTCCTTCAGAATCCGCACATTCTCTAACTCCATCAGGGAAACCGGCGCCTCCATTACGTTGAGGATATCCACGATCTGGCTGCCTTCCTTCATGTAGACTACGTGATACTTTTTCCGTACTACAATCCTGGCATCCAGGCCAAAGGTACCGATGATGGCCTGCAGCTGTCTGGCTTTCTCCTCTGTAGCGCAGGTTATTTCAAAATGGTAGGATTTCTCGGGATTGCTGATGGAGCCGGCTGCAAGAAAGGCGCCGCGGATAAACGCGCGCCGGCAGCAGGCCTGCTTCACGATCAGATTCTTCTTCACGGAAAGATTTTCCCCAACCTCTCCGTCTTCCCCGATCAGCTTGGCAGCCATAAGGACACGCAGGGCGTCCTCGTGCTCCTTTATCACCACAGAATATGTCCGGCTTTTCTTCAGATATGAATTCTGCCGGATCGAAACGTCCGTAACTATATTAAATGTTTTTCTCAATAATGTAAAGTACTTTCTTGCAACTGCCACATTTTCCGTATGGATTTTGATCCCGTACCGGTTGTCGGCGGAAATGGAAATCCGGCCGCACATGCTGATAATGGCCGCAATCTCCGCAATCTGGCAGTGCCTTGCGGCAGGCACCTGCCGCGACAGCTCATCCTTCACCTTTGAGGCATATGACACAGCTTTCCATCCTTTCCGCTTATCCGTTTTCAATATCCCGGTGGAAGATCTTGATGCCGTACTCCGGATGAGCCAGAAGCCGCTCATAAATGGCTCTGGCGATGGTTACGGACCGGTGCTTTCCTCCTGTGCAGCCAATGGCGATAACCAGCTGATTCTTCCCCTCCAGGATATAATTGGGGATGAGAAATTCCAGCATATCGTAAAGCTTTTCCAGGAAAATCTCTGCCGTGCCGCCCTGCTTCACAAAGTCCTGCACATCCTTTTCCTCCCCGGTTCTGGCCCGCAGCGCCTCCTCATAGTAGGGATTGGGAAGGAAGCGCACATCAAAGACCAGATCTGCATCGGAGGGAATGCCGTACTTGAATCCAAAGGACAAAACCGTTATGTAAAGGTTCCGGTATTCCTGGTTATCCACAAAGATCTTCTCTAACTCCTGGCGAAGCTCTCTGGTAAGCAGATGACTGGTATCGATAATGTAATCGGCAGATTTTTTCAGAAAGATTAGCCGTTCTCTCTCCAGCTCGATCCCCCTCTCGATCCGGCCTGCACCGGCCAGGGGATGCTTTCTCCTGGTCTCCTTGTAGCGCTTAATGAGCACCTCCGTGGAGGCGTCCAGAAACAGCACCTTAAAGGGCACTGCCTCTGCCTTCCACCGCTCCAGCACATCCTCCAGCTGGGGAAGCTCCTCCCCGCTGCGGATATCGATGCCCAGAGCCACCTTCTGAATATCGCCGGTGCTGCTTTGAATCAGCTCCGCAAATTTATCCACCAGGGGAATGGGAAGATTATCCACGCAGTAATAGCCCATATCCTCCAGCATCTTTAAGGCCTGGGTCTTCCCCGCCCCTGACATTCCTGTTATAATCACAAGCTTCATCTTACTGTCCCTCCGGCTGTCTTATGATTCCTCAGAAAAATCGCCCAGGGTCTTTAATTCCATCTCCAGCCTTACGCCGGTCTGGGCATAAACCGTGTCGGATACATGGCGGCAGACGCCCATCACATCGGCGGCAGAGGCCTGCCCGCGATTGATGACAAAGCCGCTGTGCTTTTCGGAAACCTGGGCGTCTCCCTGGCGGTAGCCCTTAAGGCCCGCATCCTGGATCAGCTTTCCGGCAAAATACCCCTCCGGCCGCTTGAAGGTACTTCCGGCGCTGGGGTATTCCAAGGGCTGCTTTTCCCGCCTGGCCGCAGCCAGCTCATCCATCCTGGCCCGGATCTGCTCCCTGGGCGCAGGCTTAAGAAAGAAGGAGGCCCCAAGGACCACATAGCCCCGCTTAAGCACCGCACTGGTGCGATAGCCAAGTTCCAGCTCTCCGGCGGAAATCTCCTGCTCCTTCCCTTCCGGGGTAAGCACAAGGACAGACTCCAGCACATCCTTCATCTCCGAGCCGTAAGCGCCTGCATTCATCACCACAGCGCCTCCCAGGCTTCCGGGAATACCGGCAGCGAATTCCAGGCCGGAAAGCCCGGCCTCTAAAGCCTTTCGGGCGATCTGGGACAGCAGAAGGCCTGCTCCGGCAAAGATCCGCTCCCCCTCCACCCGAATGGAGGTAAAGCCCTTTCCCATATCCACCACCGTGCCGGAAAAGCCCCGGTCGCTGACTAAAAGATTGCTTCCATTTCCCAGGATAAACCAGAGAGAGCCGTCCCTTCGGCAGGCATCCAGCACCGCCGCCAGCTCCCGGCTGTCTTTTGGGGAAACGAAATACCTGGCAGGCCCTCCTACGCGGAATGTGGTGTGATTCTTCATGGGTTCATCCCGCAGCACCCGGTCATTTCCCAGGATGCCCCGCAACACTTCATCTAACTGCCTGCTCATACGCACTTCTCTCCTGCATCATTCTTCTCTATCTTATCCTTTAGAGGCTCCGTTTATTCAGGTTTGCCTGTACCCGGTTGTAAAGCTCCTGGGCGGCATTGTAGCCCATCTTCTTCTGGCGGTAATTGATGGCCGCCGTCTCTACGATGACTGCCAGATTCCGTCCCGGACGGATGGGCAGGGAATGGCATACCACCTGGTTCCCGAGAAACTCCGTGTACTGATCCTCCAGACCCAGCCGGTCGTATTCCTTATCCTTGTTCCAGTCCTCCAGCTTGATGACCATGTCGATGGACTGAGTATCCTTTACGCTCTCCACACCGAACAGGGCCTTCACGTCGATAATGCCGATGCCCCGCAGCTCGATGAAATGCTTGGTGATATCCGGCGCGCTTCCCACCAGAGTCTCGTCGCTGACCTTGCGGATCTCCACCACATCATCCGTAACCAGACGGTGGCCGCGCTTAATTAACTCTAAAGCTGCCTCGCTCTTTCCGATGCCGCTCTCACCCATAATCAGCACGCCCTCACCGAATACGTCCACCAAAACACCGTGAATACTGATGCAGGGGGCCAGCTTGGCCTTCAGCCACCGGATTAGCTCTGCCATAAAGTCGGAAGTGGTCTTTTTGGAAACCAGCACCGGCACGCTGTAATGAATGGCCAGGGCAAGGATATCCTCATCCGGCTCCATATCATGGCAGTACACCAGGCAGGGAATCTTGCTGGAAAGAAGCCGGTCAAAAATCTCCAGCTTTCTGGCCTGAGACAGGGTGGATACGTAGGCCCGCTCCACACGGCCGATGATCTGCACCCGCTCGCTGTCAAAATGTTCAAAAAAGCCCGCCAGCTGCAGCGCCGGACGGTTCACCTCCGGATGGGGCAGAACAGTATTGTCGGTATTCAGCTCAGGGGTCTTGTTCTCCAGTTTCATCTTTTTAATCATTTCTGTAACCGTTATTCCATGCATGTTTCTTCTCTCCTTAATCCCAAACCTTCACGCGCAGCAATGGGCCGCTGCCCTTGGGCATGGGGCCGCTGCTTAAAGCTATAGTAGCACAACTTCCTGGGATTGTCATTCCTTTTTCCCGTGAAAGAACTGGTACACCTGTCTGGCCGCCCCCTGATTCATCCCCGGCGCGGCGGCAAGCTCCTCTAATCCGGCCTCCCGGATGGCCTCCTGGCTCTTAAAATGGCGCATCAGGGCCTTGCGCCGCACCGGTCCGATGCCGGGGATATCATCCAGAATGGAGCGCACCTGAGACTTGCTCCGCAGGCTCCGGTGATATTCGATGGCAAACCGGTGGGCCTCGTCCTGGATGCGGGTAATCAGCCGGAAGCCCTCGGAATGATGGTCAATGGGAATCTCCACATTCTGATAATACAGGCCTCTGGTGCGGTGATTGTCATCCTTCACCATGCCGCAGACCGGGATGGAAAGCCCCAGTTTATCAAGAACTGCCAGGGCGATATTGACCTGTCCCCGGCCGCCGTCCATCATAATCAGGTCGGGGAAGCGGGTAAAGCTTCCAAAGGCCGCGTCCATGCCCTGTCTGCGGAGCTTTTCCTCCTCCTCGATGCCGTGAGTAAAACGCCTGGTCAGCACCTCCTCCATGGAGGCGTAGTCATTGGGGCCCTGGACGGAGCGGATGCGGAATTTCCGGTAATCGCTGCGCTTGGGCTTCCCATCCTCGTAGACAATCATGGAGCCTACCGATTCAAAGCCGCTGATATTGGAGATATCGTAGGCCTCAATGCGGCGGATGCCCTTAAGGCCGATCCAGTCCCCGATCTGGTTCATGGCGCCGATGGTGCGCAGCTCCTCCCGCTTAAGCTTTTCCTTATCCTGATCTAAGACCATGCGGGCATTGCGGGCCGCAAGCTCCACAAGCCGCTCCTTCTCGCCCTTTTTGGGGCTGGCAATATGCACCTTCTGGCCCCGCTTGGCCGTAAGCCACTGGGCGATCACCTCCTCATCTTCCAGAGGAATCTGCACCAGAAGCTCCCTGGGGATAAAGGGCGTTCCCGCGTAAAACTGCTTCACAAAGCTGGTGAGAATCTGGCTGTCATTCTCCGCCATGGCAGTGCGCACATGGAAATGATCCCGGCCGATAAGCCTTCCCTCCCGGACGAAAAAGACCTGCACCACCGCATCCTCATTCTCCTTGGCCATGGCGATAATGTCCCGATCCTCCATGCCGCTGCTGGTGATCTTCTGCTTCTGAGCGATCTGCTTTACGCTGGATAAAAGCTCCCGGTACTCGATGGCCTTTTCAAATTCCATGGCGTCGGAGGCCTCCTGCATCCGGCTTTCCAACTCGCCAATCAGCGGGCCGTAGCTGCCTCCCAGAAAATCCAGGGCCTTCTGGAAGCTTTTCCCGTACTCCTCCCGGCTCACATACCCCTGGCAGGGGGCGCCGCACTGGCGGATGTGGTAATTCAGACAGGGTCTTTCCTTCCCGATATCCCGAGGAAGGTTCCGATTGCAGGTGCGGATCTGGTACAGCTTGTGCATCAGCTCCAGGGTATCCTTCACCGCCCCGGCGCTGGAATAGGGGCCGAAGTACCGGCTCTTGTCCTTCTTAAGCTCCCGCGAAAAAAGAAGCCGCGGAAAATCCTCATATACCGTGGCTTTGATGTATGGGTAGGTTTTATCATCCTTCAGCATGGTGTTGTAGCGGGGACGGTGTTCCTTGATGAGATTGCACTCCAGCACCAGCGCCTCCAGCTCTGAGTCGGTGATGATGTATTCAAAACGGGCAATCCGGGATACCATCTGCCGGATCTTGGCCGTCTTGTCCCGGCTGCTCTGAAAATACTGCCGCACCCGGTTCTTTAGATTTATGGCCTTTCCCACGTAGATGATCTCGTCCCTGGCATCATGCATCAGGTAAACGCCGGGCTTTGCCGGAAGCTTTTTCAGTTCAGCTTCTACGTCAAAGGCACCAAGGGGGGAGCGGCGGACATCCTTCAGATGGGCGTCCAACGTTTCCTGGTCCTCTTCGGGTTCTGCTATCTCAATATTTTCTTTTTCCTCCATCCACTCTGCCTCCTCTTTATTCTGCTGCCTCTCTGCTCTTTACCGGAGACGGCTGCCGTCATAGCGCTTTCTGGTCTCCATATCTTTGATGATGCGTATAAGCTGGCTGTCCGGGTCGCCTGCTTTCGGCTGAATGTCCAGAATCAGGTACAGGCTGTCTAACTCCTTCTGGCCAACTTTTCCCCGCATGCGGCTTAAGGCCTCCAGCTGCTTTTCGTATCCTTCGGCGTCAAGGAACTGCTCCAGCCATGGGTTTATGGTTTCCTCTGCCGCTTCCCAGGATGTACTGTTGCCTGTCCAGCCGGTTTCGCAGGTCTGGCCGCCTTCACCGGCTCTGCGGTTCTCACCGTTTTCTCCCGTGCCTCCTGATGGCTGTACCAGCATAAACCGGTACTCCTGGGGCGCATCGGGATATTTTTCCCGGTCAACAGGACTCATAAACATGGAAAGAGGCCGGGCGTAACACCGGAAATCTCCGTAAAGGGCCTGGTAAATCACCAGTTCCTCCCCGGTTTCTGTGTGCTGAGCCACGGTGATAATCTGGTACAGGCGATTTTTAAAATGCCGGTATATTTCTCCGGCTCTTGGTTTGGGTCTCATTTATCCTCATCTCCTTTTATAGGACTACTCTGGCTGCATGTTTTGTGCGGCCGCCTCCCTGGCCGCCGCTTCCGCCTGACCCTGCTCTTCTGTCAGCAGTCCGCCGGAATCATACCGCACAGAGGCGTTCCACAATATCCATTCCTCGCAGCCAGCATCATACACCGCCTGAATCTGCTGGCGGATCTGCTCCGGCCCGTAGGGAATATAGGTTTTCAGGTAGCTGGCGGTGAAGGCCTGCAGCCACGGACGCACCGTTCCAGTAGTGCCTCCGGCAGTCCAAACAGTGCTTAAATCCTCCGCAGAATCCCCCAAAGCCGCCAGTATGGTCTCATAAGGCTGGGTATCCGGGTGTTCAAGGCCGAAATTTCCATCGGCATAATGGGAGGGATAAATCATGGGGCAGATATAATCCAATTCCGCAGCCATGGCGCTGTACTCCTGGCCCACCGTCTCCGCATCCTGACCGCCGCCGATTACCGCCCCAAACACATCGGCGGACACGAAAAGGCCTTCCTTGCGCAGCTCCTCATAGGCATACCGGACAAATTCCAAAATAATATCCTGTCGGCTTCTGCCCTTTGTCTCTTCCGGCTCAAAGACCACCTGATCCATCCCCTTCTCTGTGCAGAAGCGGATGTAGTCAAACTGGATTTCATCGAACCCGGCCTCTCCGGCCTTTTTCCCGATCTCCACCAGATAATCCCATACCTCTTCCTTGTAGGGATTTACCCAGGCCAGCTTATTCCTGTCCCGGAATACCGAGCCGTCTGCCAGCTTAAGGCACCATTCCGGCTTAGCCTCCGCCAGATAAGGGTCCCGAAATGCCGGGATGCGGGCAATCATGTATATGCCGTGCTCCTTCAGCGTCCTGGACAGCTCCTCAATATCGGGAATGTAATTTTCGCAGGCGCCGATGGCCTGGGCCTGGGGCGAATCCATGGCAAAGGTAATCCGGCCGTTGTCATCCTTCACATCGATGACCACCGCATTCAGCTCCGTCTCGTCCAGAAGCTGTATCAGCTCATCCATCCGGGCTTTGGTTCCGGCCACATAGGCGGACACGTAAATTCCCTTGACCTTTACCGGCGTCCGCTCCGGAAGAGTGGTAATGAAGATTTCGTCCGCCGCATATTCGTCCTGCGCCTGACCGGAGACACTGTCTCCTGACTGCCCGTCCTGTCCCAAACCACCGGCGCTGTCTCCTGACTGCCCGTCCTGTCCCAAACCACCGGCGCTGTCTCCTGACTGTCCGTCCTGGCTCTGACTGGCGGCTCCGTCTCTCACCTGCCCATCCTGGCCCTGATCAGAAACCCCATCTGCTGCATATTCGCCCGTCTCTTCTGTACCTTCCCCTGCCTCCGCTTCCACTCCCGGCAGCTCTGTAACCGGCTCATACCGGCGGCATCCGGAAACGGTCATAGCCAGAAGCAGCGCAATCACCCATTTTTTCATCTCGTTTCTCCCTTTTCCCCATACTGGCGCCTTCCTTCTTTCGGCATATTTTATCACAATTTGCCCTCCCTCACAAGATCGGATGGCAGAAAAGAAAATCCATGGCGTTGTCTCCTGGTCTGTGCTATACTTGTGCTGTTTAATTCACGAAAGGAGGCACCATGAAAAACCGTCTGATCTTTCACATCGATGTAAATTCCGCGTTTTTAAGCTGGGAGTCCGTATACCGGCTGTCCAGGGATCCGGATGCCCTGGATCTGCGCACGATCCCCTCTGCGGTAGGCGGTGACACAGCCAGCCGCCACGGAATCATCCTGGCCAAGTCCACCCCTGCCAAGCGCTTCGGTGTGACCACCGGCGAGCCCCTGACCCAGGCATTGAAAAAATGTCCTCAGCTTACGGTGGTTCCCTCCCGCTTTGATTATTATATCCAATGTTCCCGGAATATGATGGCCCTTCTGTCCGATTACACCCCGGACAGTGAAAAATTCAGCATTGACGAGACCTTCCTGGACATGACCTCCACCATCCACCTTTTCGGTACACCCATGGACACGGCCAATCAGATCCGGAACCGGATCCGGGATGAGCTGGGCTTTACCGTCAATGTGGGAATTTCCTCCAATAAGCTCCTGGCAAAAATGGCCTCAGACTTTGAAAAGCCGGATAAATGCCACACCCTTTTCCCGGAAGAGGTCCCCGCCAAAATGTGGCCTCTTCCCATCCGGGAGCTGTTTATGGTGGGAGAATCCGCCCAGAAAAAGTTAGAGCGCATGGGGCTTTACACCATCGGTCAGGTGGCCGCCTGCGATCTTTCTATATTAAAGGCCCAGCTGGGAGAAAAGTATGCCCAGACTCTCCACCAGTATGCCAACGGCATTGACAATTCACCGGTGGCTCCAAAGGAAGCGGCCAGCAAGGGCTGCGGGAACAGCATTACCCTGTCCCGGGATGTAAGCGACTATGACACGGCCTGCCATGTGCTCCTCTCCCTCTGCGAGACGGTAGGGGCCAGGCTCCGTGCCTCCGGCATGCGCTGCCAGAATGTGTGTGTGGAGCTTAAAGACTGGAAATTTCGCACCCATTCCCATCAGGTTAATTTAAAAGAACCTACAGACTCTACCGCCGTGCTTTATGAAACATCCTGTCGACTGCTTAAGGAATTCTGGGATCTGACGCCGGTGCGCCTGATCGGCGTCCGGGGCGGAAAGCTTTTAGAGGAGGAATACAGCCAGCTGAGCCTGTTTTCCGATCCGGTTATGGAGAAAAAGAAAGAAATGGAGAAAACCGTAGACGCCATTCGAAGCAAATTTGGCACGGACAGCATCCGCCGCGCCAGCTTCTTAGCAAATGACTCCATCGTAGACCATGCGGTGGGAAAGAAAAAACATCTGGGAGGAAAATCATGATTCGCCGCCTTACCTTTACCATTGCCCCCGAAGACGCAGGTGCAACCATCCGGGATTTTCTGCGAAACCGCGGCTTCTCCCAGCGGATGATCGTGCGGCTGCGGGAAGGCGGCATCCAGGTGGACGGCATTCCCGCCATCACTCCCCGGCGCCTTTCAGCCGGGGAAACCCTGGAGATTCAGCTTAAGGAGGAGGAATCCTCGGAAAAGATTCTTCCCCGGCCTCTGCCCTTTCCTGTAGTTTATGAAGACGCGGATCTGCTGGTCATCAATAAGCCTGCCGGTATGCCCATCCATCCTTCGCAGGGGAACCATGAGAATACCCTGGCCAATGCTGCCGCCTGGTATTTTGCAGAGAAAAAGGAGCCCTTCGTCTTTCGGGTGATCAACCGGCTGGACCGGGACACCACAGGGCTCCTGATTCTGGCACGCCACAGCTTAAGCGCCTGCATGCTCTCCGATATGGCAGCCCGGCGGGAAATCTACCGGGAATATCTGGCGGCGGCTGCCGGTATGGTGCCGGAAGCCTTACGGATTGACGCCCCCATCGGCCGCGTCCCCGGCTCCGCCATCAAGCGGCAGGTGGATTTCCAGGAGGGGGATATGGCTGTCACCCACTGCCGGAGACTTCTCTACCGGCCTGACCTAGACGCCAGCCTGGTGCAGCTTAAGCTGGAGACCGGGCGCACCCACCAGATTCGGGTGCACATGAGCCATATTGGCCATCCCCTGTATGGGGATTTTCTGTACAATCCGGACTTTGCTCACCTTGCCAGGCGGGACTCTTTATTGGGCACCGGTAAGAAAAATCCAGCTGCCATGTGTGAGGAAAATCCAGCCGCCATGAATCGTCAGGCCCTCCATTCCTTCCGCCTTTGCTTCCGCCATCCCCTCACCGGGCAGGAGCTGTCCTTCACCGCGCCCCTGCCCCCGGATATGCAGTGGATTCTGCCGGAAGGAATGTCATTTCCTTAAAACCACCTTAAGCCTTTGGGGTAATGATTTTTAAGCACCCCTCCTGCGGCCTTGGCCCAGCCCAGGCTGAGTCCCTCTGCCGTCACTAACACCCAGCCCTTTTTCATTCCCTCCGGCGCAGGAAGGGTCTCGCCCCGCAGGTAGCTGATGATCTGGCTGCTGTCTGCCGGGAAATCGGCAGTCTGCAGGGCATCTTCTCTTTTCAGATACAGGGCCAGCCCGTGGGAGGGTTCAAAACGTCCCTTTTTAAATGTTCCAAGCTGCAGTCCGGGCCGTAAGACCCGGATTTTTTTCAGCTGCTCGCTGTTTAAGGGGCCGTAATACAGCTGCTCGCCAAAAAGCAGGTACTGTCCCTCTTCCCGCTCCCAGGGGAGATTCCCTTCTCCATTTTTCCCGGCGTCCTTAAAGGTTTCCCGGCAGAAGGCCAGAAAGCTTTCCTTCTCTGCCTTATCTGCGGGAAAGCTTTTTCCTCTGCGGTCATTGCCCCTGACGCCGCCTGCCAAACCTTTGCCTGCCCCATCATCTCCTGCCAAGCCTTCGCCTGGCACGCCGCTTCTCCCTGAGCCTTCGCCCCCGGCCTTCCGCAGCAAAGCCATGTAGTGCCCTTCTCCGTCAACCTTATGGGGCCAGATCCGGTAAGTATCCTTAAGGGAATCTCTTCCCGGCCCAGGCGTCACCCACTCTGGCCGTCCCGGAGAAAACCCGGCATATCCGCCAGCCCTCTCCACGCAAAATTCCGGATGCGCCTGCAAAAACCGCTCCACCGTGCCCTCATCCTCCTCCGGCGCAAAGGTGCAGGTGGAGTAGAGGAGCAGTCCTCCCGGCTGCAGCATGGCGGCGGCATTATCCAGGATCTCCTGCTGTCGGCTGCTGCAGAGAACTACCTTATCTGGGCTCCACTCCCCGCAGGCCTCCTCATCCTTCCGGAACATCCCTTCCCCGGAGCAGGGCGCATCCACCAGGATCCGGTGGAAATATTCCGGAAAATACTGCCGCAGCCCCGCGCTGTCCATATTGGTGACCAGGGCATTGGCGATGCCCATCCGCTCCACATTCTGAGAAAGGATGCGGCAGCGGGCCGGATGGATCTCATTGGACACCAATATCCCCTGCCCCTTCATCATCGCCGCCAGCTGGGTGCTCTTCCCGCCGGGGGCGGCGCACAGATCCAAAACCCGCTCTCCCGGCTCCGGCGCTAAGAGGCAGGCCGCCGCCATGGCGCTGGGCTCCTGAATATAATACGCCCCCGCCTCATGGAGGGGATGCTTTCCCGGCCGGTCCTGGGCCTCGTAATAGTACCCATTTTCCGCCCAGGGCACCTGCTCCAGATGAAAATACCGCCTGCACAGCGCCAGAATCTCCCCGGTCTCTCCCTTTAGTCCATTAATCCTCAGTCCCTGTACTCTGGGGCGATTGAAGCTGTCCAGAAATGCCCCGTACTCCTCCCCCAGCATTTCTTCCATTCGTTTCAAAAAAAGCTCCGGCAACTCCCGCATATCCTTCTCCTTTTTCTTCTCTTATCTCTGTATCAGCTGGTCGGCCAGGCACTTTGTTGGAAAGCGTTCCTCTGGCTTCCCCAGCTTTTAAATAACAAAAAAGCCCCTGCCCGCTGCCCGCCGGAACCTCTGAACCCATCAGATCTCCCGGCTGCAGCCAAAGCAGCGGCCTTTTGCCAAGCTCTCTTGAATTATAATGCGATCTTATCCTCCGGATACTCGGTCCCGTTCACAACGATGTAAGCGAAGCCTTCGTTTCCGTTTACGTACAGCTGCACGTCCTTCATCTCCACATCCTTGTGTGCTTCCTGGAATGCCTTCATGGCCTTGGCTAAAAGATCCTTTGCCACGATCTGCACGCCGTCGTACTCGAAGAATACGGAGGTGGTGGGCTCTGCCTTAACGGCGGCCTTCTTGGCCGGAGCCTTCTTGGTCTCAGCTGCGGGAGCCTTTGCTGCAGTCTCAGCTGCCTTTACGGTCTCCTTTACTTCTGCGGCTTCAACCGGCTTTACGGTTTCCTTTACCGCTGCAGCTGCAGCAGTCTTTGCTGCGGTAGTCTTAGCGGTAGTCTTTGCTGTAGTGCTCTTTCTGGGCATAATACTGTTCCTCCTCATAAATGAACTATCTGCATTTTTCTTTGCTGTCATATTGTAAATCCACTGATGTAAAATGCCGTATTTCGTATCCTCTGGAATTATAGTCCGCCATTTTTGTTTTGTCAACCGCAGGAAAGCGATACTGTTAATTCCTTACAATTTTCCCCCGGTCTTCTTCCTGATTTCAGCAGATTTTTCCGTGAAATTTACCGATTATTTCCTTTTTTATACTGTTTCAGAAAGGCGTTCAAATTCATCCAGAAGATTTTCAAACACAGCTAACGCTGCTTTTACCGGCTCCGGAGAGGCCATATCTACCCCTGCCAGTTTCAGCAGTTCAATGGGCGGCATGGTGCAGCCGCTTCCTAAGAAACGGCGGTAGCCCTCCAGAGCTCCGGGTTCGCCCTTAAGAATCCGGTCAGCAATGGCCACTGCCGCAGAAAAGCCAGTGGCATACTGGTACACATAGAAGGGCGTATAGAAATGGGGAATCCTCTCCCATTCATAATCGATCTCCTCATCCACCTCCATGGCAGGGCCAAAATAATCTGCATTCAGCTGATGGTACATCTGGCAAAGCCCCATGGCCGTCAGCGTCTCTCCTGCCTCGGCTTTCCGGTGGGCCATGGCCTCAAATTCCGCAAACATGGTCTGACGGAAAAGTGTGGCCCGGAAGCTTTCCAGGAAATGGTTAATCAGATACCGCTTCTCCTGGGGATCCTTGCTCTTCTCCATCAGATGGCGGATCAGCAGGGCCTCATTGCAGGTGGAAGCCACCTCGGCCACAAAAATCTTGTAACCGGCGTAGGTGTAGGACTGGCCCCGGTCAGAACAGCTGGAATGGATGGCGTGACCCATCTCATGGGCCAGGGTGAACACGTGATCCAGGGTGCCGTTGAAATTTAAAAGCACGTAGGGATGTGTGCCGTAAACCCCCCAGGAATAAGCGCCGCTGCGCTTGCCCTCATTTTCATAAACATCGATCCAGCGGTTGGCAAAGCCCTCCTCCAGAAGGTCCCGATACTCCTCCCCAAGAGGGGCAAGGCCTTCTTTTACCATCTCCTTTGCCTCTTCAAAGGAATAGGAGCAGTGCACACCTTCTACCATGGGCGCATACAGGTCATACATGTGAATCTCCGAAAGCCCCAGGGCCTTTTTCCTCAGCTCCACATACCGGTGCAGAAGGGGAAGACGGCTGCGCACAGTCTCCACCAGGTTATCGTAAACGGACTCCGGCACCTCATTTTCCGCCAGGGAATGTGCCCGGCTGGAGGCGTAATTTCTGGCTCTGGCGTAGAAGACCGCCTGCTTTACCTGGGCGCTGTAGATGGCCGCCACCGTGTTCCGGTACTGACGGTACACGCTGTAAAGGCCCCGGAAGGCATTCTCCCGCACCCGTCTGTCCCGGCTTTCCATCAGGGCAATAAAATTCCCATGGGTGATAGTCACCGTATCGCCCTCTCCGTCCCGGATGGAGGGGAACTGGATATCGGCATTATTAAACAAGTTGAAAATCCGCGACGCCCCCTGGGTGGCCTCAGCGGCACCCGCTAAAAGCTCCTCCTCTGAGGCGCTTAAGGTGTGGGGCTTCTTTGCCAAGAGCTGCTCCAGCACCCGCTTATAATGGCCGATGCCATTTTCCGCCTTCATGTATTCTGCCAGCTTCTTTGCAGGAATCTCCAGGATCTCCGGCACCAGGAAGGAGCCCTCTCTGGCTGCCTCACAGGAGAGAGACTCCGCCCGGCCAAACATTTCCTGATACTTCTGATTCCCCGTGTCCTGGTCGGAGCGCATCCGGGCGTAGACATACAGCAGCTCAATTTTCCGGGAGATCTCCTCGTCAAATACCAGGCAGTCATAGAGGGCATCAGCTGAAACTCCAGCCTGGCCCTTCCGCTTCCGGTATCCGGCCACCTCCTCCTTTGCCTGGGAAAACAGCTCCTCCCATTTTTCATCACTCTCTACCATATCCTCCAGCCGCCAGGTGTCGGCGGCGGGAATCTCATTTCGTTTTCGCAAATCCGTCTCTCCTTCCTATATTAAGCCATTCCTTACATCCGGCTCTCCTTGCCCTAAGCTTTCCTTGCATCAAAATGCCAAGGGTAAAATACCTTCTGCCTCCGGCATCATATCAATCCAGACACCAAGGGAACCACAATTACCGTCATCAGCCCCGCCACAGCTATAGAAAGGCTGCTCATGGCCCCCTCCACTTCTCCTAACTCCAGGGCCTTTGCCGTTCCCAGGGCATGGGCACTGGTGCCGATGGCCAGGCCTTTTGCCACCGGATGGGTGATCCGCGCCAGCTTGCAGAACACCTCGGCGCACATATTTCCCACAATTCCCGTTATCACAATGGACATTACCGTCAGGGTCACAATGCCTCCGGCCTCCTCACTGACGCCCATACCGATGGCGGTGGTGATGGACTTGGGCAGCAGGGTCACGTAATGCTGATGGCCCAGCCCAAAGACCTTGCACAAAAGGAATATGCAGACCGCGCTGGTCACTACCCCGGAGGTAATGCCCACAGCCACCGCCAGTCCGTGTTTCCGCAGCAGATGCAGCTGCTTGTAAAGGGGAATGGCCAGGCAGACGGTGGCCGGAGTAAGCAGGCCGCTGACAAACTGCCCGCCTTTTTCGTAGGCTTCATAATCCACCCCTGTTGCCGCAAGAATTCCCATCACCAAAAAGATGGCAAGCATCAGGGGATTAAAGATGGCAAGCTTTAACTTCTTTTTGATGAAAAGCCCTGCCAGATATGCTCCTATTGTAACAAAAAAGCCAAAATATATACTGTTTTCCAGGATCTCCTTCATGCCTTCTCTCCCTCCTTGTCCTCATTCTTCTGGGTACGCACCATGACATACTGGGCCACCTTCCCGGTGACCACGAATACTGCCGCTGTGGAAAGTACGTTAATCACCAGATAGGGAATGCCTACCTGCATCACCTGGTCCATGTAGCGGATAATTCCCACACCGGCCGGAATGAACATAGGCGTCATATTGTCAAGGAGGAAATTTCCCGTCCCTTCCACATCCTCCAGCTTGATTATGCCGGAGCAAAGCAGAAGCAGCATAAGAAAAAGCCCGTACACTCCGGCGGGAACCGGAAGGGGAAGCACCTGGTTTAGCATCTCGCCAATCATGGAAATCCCCAGAATCAGGCTCAACTCCTTTGCGATTTTCATCTTTCCCTCTCTCCTTTCTCTGGATTCCGCGCTTTGCCGCAGAAAGCCCGGAAGTAAAATTCACTGCTTATTCTACCACCGCCTGCGGTTTCCCGGCAAGGAAGAATTGCGATAAATTTTCCTTGTTTTTCCCATTTTTATTTACTATACTTACCATACGGATCAGAAAATATTAGACAGAAACAGAAAGGACTATTTTCATCCATGGTTATTCACTGTGAAGAAGGCCTTACCCCAAGGCTTAAAGAACTGTTAGAAGCGTTAATTCATGCCTGCCGCCAGGCAGAGCCCATCTCCCTGTCTCTGCCGGAGGATGGGCGGTATCATCTGTGGATTTCCGGCGGCCCCTCCATTTCCAGCGCGCCCTCCATTTCTGCCTCAGCCGAAGGCTCCGGTGAAATCTCAAACTCCTGCGAAACACCTGCCGCCTGCCTGATTCTCTGTCCTGCAGGCCCTGACCTGTGGGAGTGCTATGCCTTCACCCGCCCGGACTGCCGGAGGCAGGGGCTTTTTACCCAGCTTTACCAGAAGGCCCTCCAGCTGGCCGAAACGAAAGGAGAGGCCTCCGGCCAGGAGCCGGAACTGGTCTTTCTCTCTGACGGGCAAAGTCCCCAGGGGCAGGCAGCATTAGAGGCCATGGGTCTGGAGCTGTGGTATTCGGAACATCAAATGGAAGCCTGCATAAAGGATTTGGATTTGACCGGTTCCAGCACAGGCACGGCACGCCCCCTCCGCCTCATCCGCCGCCGCTTCTTTGACCAGGGCATGGAAAGCTGGCTTTATCTGGCCTTCCTCTCCCCCGCCGCCAGAAAACCCGCAGGAACAGCACAAGCAGCAGCTCCGGTACAGGCATCAGCCCCGACACAGGCACCAGGTCAAATGCCTCCCGCAAGCCTGCCCCAACCACCTTCCCGGCAGCCAAAACCTCTCGCTAACCGTCCCCGCTGCGCAGGCACCTGCCGCCTTCTCCCCTACGGCGGCGGCCGGTTCTACCTCTACCATCTGGAAATTATCCCGGATTATCGTGGATATGGCCTGGGCCGAAGCCTCCTTCACGCCGTGCTGGCCAGTCTGCCCGAGGATACTCAGGTCATCCTTCAGGTATCCTCCGAAAACACTGCGGCCCTGTCTTTATACAAAAAGACAGGGTTTCGGATTACCAAAACCCTGTCTTACCACAATTATTGTTAACCGTTTTGTGCTTTGCAGCCCTCTCTCGGTGTATTCCTGTGTAAATGCAGGGGAGGCATACGCCCCACAGGAGATTGCAAAACGTTCTGTCTGCATAGATGAGGAAATTGGGAAGATGCTGGAATACTTATAAAATTTTCAGACGAACATACTTTATTTTCATACTAATATTGCATATAATATTAGCATGAAAGGAAGTGACATTATGAGACAATATGAACAGCTAGACCGTATGCTAGCCGCTCAGGACGGAATGCTGCAAACTGCTCAGGCGGTATCTGCCGGGATTACCAAACCGGTTTTCTATCATTATGTGCGGGATCGGGAATTGGAACGGGTGGCACACGGCATTTATCTTTCCAAGGATTCCTGGATAGATGCGATGTACCTCATCCATCTGCGGTTTGAACAGGCAGTATTTTCTCACGAGACAGCCCTTTTTTTTCACGATTTGACAGACCGTGAGCCAACCGAATACACGGTTACAGTAAAGACTGGCTACAACCCGACCAGACTGAAAGCAGAAGGGGTTCAGGTCTTTACCATCAAGACAGATCTGCATGATATAGGATTGACAACACTGCAGACTCCATTTGGGCATACTGTGCCGGTTTATGATATGGAGCGGACGATCTGCGACCTGTTACGAAGCCGAAATCGGATGGAGATGCAGACGTTCCAGGGGGCGCTCAAAATGTATGCCAAAAGAAAGGATAAGAATCTGCGGATGTTGATGCGTTATGCAAAACTGTTTCGGGTAGAGAAAATTTTGCGACAATATTTGGAGGTATTGCTATGATAAAGACCGCAAAACAGTTGAAAGATTTGATTCGCAACCTCTCAAAGAAAAAGTCTGCTAATGCACAGATTTTGATGCGGAACTACATGATGGAGCGCTTTTTAGAGCGCATTTCCCTTTCGGAATACCGGGATAAGTTTGTTTTGAAGGGCGGGATGCTGGTAGCTGCGATGGTCGGTCTGGACGCTCGTTCCACCATGGATCTGGATGCAACAGTCAAAGGGGTCAATGTGAATGTAGATGATGTAGCCGATTTGATTGCGAAGATTGTTTCAGTCCCAATTGATGACGGCGTGACCTTTCGGATCAATAAAGTTTCAGAGATCATGGATGAAGCGGAATATTCGGGGATTCGCGTAAGCATGACCACTATTTTCGATGGAGTAGTAACTCCCTTGAAGATTGACATTTCTACTGGGGATGCTATTACACCGAAGGAAGTGCGTTATCGTTTTAAACTGATGCTGGAAGACCGTTTCATTGACCTTTGGGCATACAATTTGGAAACCGTACTGGCCGAGAAACTGGAGACGATCATTACCAGAGCGACGACCAATACCCGTATGAGGGATTTCTACGACATTTATATTCTGGCACAGCTTCATGAAAGTACACTGAGCGCACAGATCCTCCATGATGCGCTGTTGGCAACCGCCCGAAAACGGGAAACAGAGGGCCATCTGGCTGAGGCAAGGGAAGGGTTTGACGAGGTGGAGAACAGTCCGGTAATGCAGCATCTCTGGACAGCGTATCGGAAAAAGTTTTCTTATGCGGCTGACCTAGAGTGGAATATCGTGATGAAAGCAGTCCGCAAGCTTTATTCTCTTGCGGAGGAAGGTTAATAGATTGAATTCATTTGCCAGAATAACCGCCGACTTATCCGGCGCAATCACAAAACACCCTTCCTATCCGGCGCAATCGCAAAACGTCGGACAAGAAGGGCAAAATTTTTTACACTTCTATTCCTTCTCTATCACCATCAGCAAACCAACACCTCTTGAATTACCCCTTCACCGCGCCTGCCGCCACGCCTTTGATAATATGCTTCTGGCAGGACAGGTAGAAGATAATTACCGGGATTACCGCTAAAATCAAGGCCGCCATAATTGCGCCCATATCCACCCGTCCGTAGCTTCCCTTCATATACTGAATGGCGATAGAAATGGTCTTATACTTATTCAGATCCAGCACCAGATACGGAAGCAGGAAGTCATTCCAGATCCACATGGTTTCCAGGATGCCTACGGAAATATAGGTGGGCTTCATGATGGGAAGCACCACATTGAAGAAAGTCTGGAGAGGCGTACAGCCGTCAATCATGGCCGCCTCCTCGATCTCTAAGGGGATGGATTTCACAAAGCCGCAGAACATAAATACCGCCAAGCCCGCTCCAAAACCCAGATAAATGATGATGATTCCCCAGGGGGTATTTAACCGGGTACGGTCCGCCACCAGGGAGAGGGTGAACATTACCATCTGGAAGGGCACCACCATGGAGAATACACACAGCAGGTACAAAAGCTTGGTAAAGGTGGTCTGCACCCGGGTGATGTACCAGGCACACATGGAGGTACACAAAAGAATCACCAGCACAGAGCCTACGGTGATAAACACCGTCCAGCCCACTGACTGTAAAAGATCGTATTTGTCAATGGCCGTCAGGTAATTCTCAATGCCGTTCCAGGTCTTTTCCGTGGGCAGCGTAAATGGTTCCTTATTGATGTAAACCTTTTTCTTAAAGGAGTTAATCAGCACGATGAGGATGGGGGTTATGTACACCAGGCCCAGGATGGAAAAAATCACCGTGCCCATGGCACTCAGTACACTCTTTCTGTTCTTCATTTACTGCTGCACCTCCTTTGAACGTGTCGCCCGCAGCTGGATCATGCCGATGGCAACTACAATGATAAAGAAGATCACGGCCTTCGCCTGTCCTACGCCTTCCCAGCCGGTACGCCCATAGAAGGTATTGTAAATATTCAGGGCCATCATCTCCGACATCTTGGAGGGCTCGCCTGCCGTCAGGGACAGGTTCTGGTCAAAGAGCTTGAAGCCATTGGTAATGGACAGGAATACACAGATGGTAATGGAGGGCATCATCATGGGGATGGTTACCTTGAAAAGCCGCTGGATGCCGGAAGCCCCGTCAATCTGCGCTGCCTCCAGCACATCTCCCGGGATGGACTGCAGGCCGGCAATGTAAATAATCATCATATAACCGATCTGCTGCCAGCTTACCAGGATAATCAAGCCCCAGAAGCCGTACCACTCACTCAGTCCCAGAGCCGTATTATACTTTGCCAGAACGCCGTTGAAAATCAGCTGCCAGATATAGCCCAGCACGATGCCGCCGATCAGGTTCGGCATAAAAAAGATGGTCCGAAACAGATTAGTTCCCTTCATCTTCTGGGTCAGGGCCATAGCCAGGGCAAAGGCAAAGACATTGATTACTGCCAATGACACAATGGCAAACAGCACCGTATACCAGAAAGAGTGCAGAAAAATCGTATCCTGAAACGCTTTCACATAATTCGACAGGCCCACAAATCTTGCGTCAGTTACTGTGGTAAATTCACAGAATGACAGCCATATCCCCAGAATAAACGGAACGATAAAGCCCAGGATAAATGCGCAGAACGTGGGAAGTACAAAAATCGGCATGTACCGCCGGATTGCCTTTTCCATAAAAATCTCCCTTCTACAAAACGAACAAACGTACTCATGAACAAAGAAAAGCGGCGTTCATTTACCCGCCGCCTTTCTCCAGCTAACTGCTGCCTTACTGAGCTGCCGCTGCCTCTGCTGCCCATCCATCAACGAAGGCAGTCACTACCTTATCCCAGTTCTCGTCTGTCTGATCTGCTGCGTATGCGGTAAGGGCGGAGCCTACGCCATTCTTCCACTCCTCAGAAGGCATGGTAGAGAAGGTCCAGGCAACCGGTGTCTTGCCTTCTTCCAGATACTTGTTTGCTTCGTTTACAAGAGTGTTCTCAGACTCTAAGTTGGATGTAAAGGGAATCACAAAGCCCATGTCCCTGCACATTGCCTCAACGCCAGCCTCAGAGGTTACGCACCAGTTCATAAAATCAAGGGTAGCCTGGATATCCTCCTCAGGAGCCTTGGCATTTACACACCAGTAGTTCTCGGTTCCGGTGCACACGCCCTGGTTTTCCTCGCCCTCAACGCCGATGTAGATGGGAAGGATGCCCAGATTCTCATCGCCGATGTCGGCAATATTATTGTACTCCCAGGTGCCGTTCTGGTAGAATACAGCTTCCTCAGTCACAAAGTCTGCCGTTGCATCATCTGCCGTCTTTACGGAAATCTCCGTGGGAGCACAGGTGGCGTTGTTGATGTACAGATCCCAGATCTGACGGTAATTGTCCAGGTAGGTTCCCTTGATGGCATCGGTATTGTTGATTCCGTCTGCCTTATACTCATAGTAAATCGGAAGGTTTGCCAGGTGGGTCTTGAATCTCCAGTCAGAGGAGCCGTCCATACCTGCGGAGGTAAATGCGGAGAAGCCCAGCTCATCCTGTCTTGCGGTGATGTCCTCCACTACTGCCTTGAAGCTGTCAAAATTGGTAATGTCGTCTGCGGTGTAGCCAGCCTCCTCCAAAAGGGCCTTATTGTAAATAATTCCGTAATTCTCAATAACATAGGCGATGCCTGCCATCTTGTCCCCGTCCATCAGGGCAAAGCTGTCATCGGTAAGTTCTCCGGCAATGGCCGATCCGGACAGGTCATAGCAGTAATCCTTCCAGCTGGCCAGTCCTACCGGGCCGTTTACCTGGAAAAGTGTGGGGGCATTGGTCTTGGCCATCTCAGATTTCAAAGTCTTTTCATATTCTCCGGAAGCCGCCGTCAGCACCGTTACCGGCACGCCGGTCTCCTCGGTGTAAACCTCGGCCAGCTCCTGCCAGTATTCATCTGCCTCAGGCTTAAAGTTCAGATAATAAACCTCGCCGTCTCCGCTTGCTGCCCCTTCAGTTTCCTCTGCCTTGCTGTCTGCTGCTTCCGCGGCATCATTTCCTGCATCTGCACTTTCTGCTGCTTTCGTGGTCTGATTTTCGGAGCTGGAGCTGCTTCCGCATCCAGCCATCATCGTTGCAGCCATAGATACTGCCAGCACTGCTGATACTACATTCTTTTTCTTCATATTTCTCCCTCATCTTTCTGAAAACCTTTTGTTTTCCTTGGTTCTGAGGGAATTATAACAGGCCGGGCCCCTTAACCGGTAACAAATAGAAAACCTGGACTACCAAAAATCATACCTGGGCTGCGGCAGATTCATCGGGTTACTGCTCCTCCATAAACCGCCGGATGCTCTCATCCTCCATGACAGTAAATTCCTCGGGGCTCATCTTCCCCTGGGCCAGGGCAGGCAGAATTTCTCCCAGGATCTCCTCCTGGAGAATGGAATTCCACTTTACCTGGTAATTAGGCACAAGCTGCGGGCCGGACTTATAGGCGGCAATGTAGTCCCGCTCCGCCGGGATCATCTCTGCCGGATCCTTTTCAAAAAGCTCCTGCCTCTTCTCCATATTTAACTTGGTGCGCAGTTTAAATAAGGCCGCCGCTCCCTCCTTCACCTCCTCGCTGTAGCCGGACACGATAGCCCAGCCAAAGGTCTCCGGCGAGGAGATCAGCCGGTTTTCGGGAAATGCAGAGAACCGCACCTTATCCTGCCACTCCTCCGGGATCTGGTCCATCATCCAGTAGCCATTGGGAATCATTGCCGCCTTCCCGGAAAAGAAGTTTTCATAAGCCACATCAAAATCCACATACAGGGCATCCTCTGTGGTGTAGGAAAAAAGACTCTGCAGCGTCTTAGCAATCCGCAGCCCGCTTTCATTCTGATAGGTAGCCGGGTAAAATTCCTCCATAAAAGCAGCCCCTTCCGCTGTAGAAGCAGCCTCCGCCGTGGCAATCAGCATAGGCGCCCATCCTGTCCCCTCCGTGTGGAGGGCAAGGGGCGTAATGCCGCATTCCTCCAGCCGCTCACAGCAGTCCCAGAAATCCTCCCAGGTATCCGGAAATTCCGTAATCCCCGCCTGGGCAAAAAGCTCCTCATTCCAGAACATGCCGGAGCAGGAAAAGGCCGCCGTGCTGACCGGCCCCAGATAGATGCTTCCGTCCTCCTCGCTGCAGGATTCCAAAACGGCAGGCTCAATCATGGCCAGCCATTCCTCATCGGTATAAAGATAATCGGACAGCTCCTCGATCCGCCCGTCCGCAATCATCAAATAATAAAAGGCCGGAAGCATCCGCAGGTCGGTAATCACCGCTGGCAGGGTATCCGTCACATTCTGCCGCTTCAGATTCTGCCGGTAGGCCTCCTCCGTCTCCATAATCCACTCCACATCGGCCCGCCATCTGCCTTTATACTGCTGATTAAAGGCCTGGATCACCTCTTCCTCGTTCCGGATTCCCGTGGAGGAATCCACGATCAGGACAATGGGGATGGATACCTCATCTCCGCCAGTCTCTGTCTGAGCCGTACTCTGGGCACAGCCCGCCGCAGCCAGGGAAAGAAGGGCCCCTGCGGCGGCTCCCAAAAGCCTTCCTGCTCTCCGTTTATTCTTCCTCTTCATCGTCTTCTCTCCCTCCGGGAATCCTTATGGTGCATATGGTGCCTTCCTCCTGAGGCTCACAAAAGAATGCCGCCCCGTCCCCGTATTTCAGCCGCAGCCTGGTGAGGATGTTCACCACACCGTAGCCATGGCGCTTGTCTGGGAAACAGTTTTTCAGCTCCGAAACCGGCAGCTCATTCATCCCGTTGATCTTCTCCGCCATGTCTATGTCCGCAGGCCTTCCATTATTTTCCACCTGCAAACAAAGGCCGCCGTCCTCTTCCTTCACGATTATCCGTATCCGGCCGCCCTCATAAATATCCTGAAAGCCGTACTTCACTGCATTTTCCACCAGCGGCTGAAGGATCAGCTTCAGCACACGAGTCTCTTTCCCGTCCACCTGGCAGTCGATCTCATAGGTAAATAAATCCTGGTTGCGGATCTGCTGGATTTCCATATAACTCTTTACATTTTCCAGCTCATCCTCCACCGTCACAATGTCCCTTCCCTTGCTTAAGGACAGCCGCAGATACTTGGAAAGGGCCTCGATCATCCGCTTGGTGGTTTCCTCCCCGTTAATCCGGGCCAGCATGTAGATGGTGTCCAGGGTATTATACAAAAAATGGGGATTGATCTGGTTAATCAGCATGTTCAGCTCCGTGGTGCGAAGCTCCTGCTCCTGCTCCTTGATCTCTGCCAAAAGCTTCTGGATATTGCCCAGCATCTCATTATAAGAATGACCGATCTCATCCAGCTCCGTGTTGGTGTGCAGGTGGATGGTGCGGTCGAAATTGCTGCCGTCAAACTCTGCCATAGCCTCCCGGATCGTCTGGATGGGACTGGTAAACCGGCGGGAGAAATAAATACTCAGCACCACAGCCATCGCAATGACCACCAGATAAATCCCCCCCAGAACCAGGAAAACCGGCACAAGGGCCTGATTTAATACCCGGTTGGGGACAAAGGAAAAGACCGCCAGCCCGCTGTTTTCATCCCGATAGGCGCTGAGCACACCTCCCGGCACCTTCTCTCCAGCAAGAACCATCCCCGCTTTCTGGCTTCGGACAATCCTCTCTCCAATATCGTCCGGCGCCCGCTCTTCCTCAGCAAAGTCCCCCGGGGCTTCCGCCAGGCAGACCCGGCCGTCGCCATCGATAATCCCTACAGCCGCCTCCTGGGAAAGCTCCGGGCTCATGCCCACGATTTCCTTAAGAAAACCATCTTCCATTTTAAAGAAAAGCATTCCCGGATCATGGGCGTACTCCAGGCTCCGCACATACCGGCCGATAAAAAGCGCCTCCTGCCCCGTCCCAAAAAGGGTATCTTTCGCCCAAAACCACCTGGTTTTCGCATAATCCGCCCCCAGATACGCCGCAAATCCGCTGTCCTCCACCTCCTGGCAGGTCACATCGGAATAAGAACGGCTGTACACATTCCCTTTATTATCCACATAGCAGTAATCTGCTACGTAATCCAAATCCGTATAGGCAAAATATTTGCTGAGGGCAATATGCCGGAAATCCTCCAGCCCCTTTGTCTGAAGGCTCTGCTGCACATCCTCGTAGAGGATACATTCCGCAGTGGCCTCGTCCGTCCGGTGAAAAGCATTTTCCAGGGCGATGCCCATCCGTTCCGTCATAAACAGATATTTGTCAATAATGGATCGGGTAAGCCTGCCCCGCACAATAAAGATCACCCCCATGCTGGACAGAAGGAGGGCAAGGCCTAGAAGGGCGCCGGTGTAGCGCAGATACCTGCGCTGGATGCCTGAACGCCGCCGTGCCGCCCTTCCCGGCCATCTCTGGCACACCTTCACACCAATATTTTTCGCCAGGGTGCTCTTTTCCTGGCCTTCTTTCTCCCGGCTATCCTTTTTCAAGTTCTCTTTTTCCCGGCTTTCTCTTTTCTGTCCCTCATTTTTCTGGTTCACTTCTTCCAGACTCTCTTTTGTCTGGCCCTCTTTCTCCCAGCTCGCCTTTTTCTGGCTCGCCGTCTCCCAGTTCTCGCTCTTCATCGCAGCTCCGTCCCTTTTCCTCTATGCTTCATAATTCCTTCCGGTATTCGCTGGGAAGCTTTCCCGTGTACTGCTTAAACAGATGGGAAAAATACGAAGGATTGTGGATTCCCACCGCATCGCAGATATCCCCGATGCTCTGGTTCCCCGACTCCAAAAACTCCCTGGCCTTCTCCATCCGCTGCTGCATAAGGTATTTCTTAAAAGTCATATGAAAAGTATTCTTAAACACCCTGCCAAAATACACCGGATTCAGGTAAATATGGGCCGCTACAGACACAATGGACAGTTCCTCATCCTGAAGATGCTCCTCAATGTAAGCCACCGCTTCTGCCATATACTCCTTAAAATACCTGGTCTCGTCCTTTTCCGTCTCCTGCTCCCGGGCTTCGATGGCGTCGCAGAGAATCCGGTAGCACACATCCACCGCCCTGGCCGCATTGAGGTTCTCCAGATTATCGTAATAGCCGCGGAATTTTTCCTTCATCTCCTCCGTCAGCCCGCAGGAATCCTGCAGCATGATTTCCGCCTTCAGCATAATCCGGTGGAGATACCGGCACTGCTTCTCCTCGTCATCGGGAAGGCTGTAAATTAACTGCACAAAGGCTTCCTTTAATTCCTTCCGGCTGTTTCTCCGCACTGCACCGATAATTAGGCTGTCCGCATCGGAGCCTGTCTCCTCTGCCGGAGCTACCTCCACCTCCTCGGAGGCCGTAAAGGCGCTGGCGCCGGATATGCTGGCCATATCAAACAGCTTTTGAGCCTCCAGGCAGCTGCGCTTTATCCCCTCTATCTTTTTATAAGGCCGGGAGATCGATGCCACCACCGGACTCTGCTCCTCCTTTTTCACATGCTCCAAAAGCTGTTTCAGCTCCTGAACCGCATCTTTCCGGTCTGTCCGGATGATAAAGGTGCTGTTGCCGCTCTTTTCATCCACCCGCCAGAAGAAGAATCGTTTTCCCACTTCCTCCTCCAGCTGCCGCATAAGGGCAAATCGGGCCGCCTCATAGTCCAGGGAATTGGTAATCTTATAGGCCAGGTCAATGCCCACGCAGACGGCAATAAACCGCTCCTCATTCCCCGGCACATCCCCCAGCATGGCAAAAACCTCCTCCACCTTCTCCTGGGGAATCCAGTTCTGCACATATCTCTGGATGACTACCTGCAGAAAGCCCTGATCCCCCACCAGAAGCTTTTCCCAGCTCTCGTACCTGGCCTCATTGGCCATCCGCTCCATGCAGGCCGCATAGGCGCTTCGCATGGTCTGCCGCAGCTTATCATCCTCGATGGGCTTCAGCAGATAGGCAAATGCCCCCAGGTCACAGGCCTGCTGGGCATAATCAAAATCCCGATAGGCGCTCAGCACCACAAAAAGACACTCCAGATCCGTCTTCTGGATTTCCTCCATCACCATAAGGCCGGAAATCTGCTTCATCCGGATGTCCGTCAGCACCACATGCGGCTTCACCTCTTTAATCACCTCAATGGCCTTCTCCCCGCTCTGGGCCGACCCGGCCACCTGAAATCCCATGCCCGCCCAGTCATAGGTGCGGATCAGGCCCTCAAGCAAAATCGGCTCATCATCCACAATTACCAGCTTTAGTAATTCCATAAAACTCTCCCGTCTGCATTTATACATACGCCGCTTACACATACACGGCTTATGCATACACTGCTTCTATGATATCATAATCTCCTCTTATTTTAGCGGAAGAATTTCCGGAAGGTGTAATAAAAAACATACCAGACATGCAAAAAAGAAAACCCCAGGCAGGCTTTTCAATTCCCTTATGCCATTGGTTTTTCCGTAATACTTACTATATTTTCTCCATCGATCTCAAAGAAAAACGGCATACCCGGCTGGGCGTTTGTGTAGGTATTTATGTATTTGATAAACTTGTCAATATCTGTTGTCGAAATATTGACTTCCTCTGGATCATCTGAATCCGTAAAATTTCTTTCCCAATCAATAAAATTATACACCGTATCAGAAGTCAATCGATATTCTTTCGTTTCTTCTTCCGGATTATAAATATAATATCCACTCAATAAATCTTCCTCTGTCAGATTTAATTCTCTAATTCTTTGGCTATCCTCTGGCGTTACATATTCAGCCTCATCGATCATAACACTTGTTTCATCTATGCTTTTTAAAAATCCGCATAACGTATTTGTTTTATTGCTGCCTGTTTCTGCGTTCTGACAACTCATCAATAAGAGTAAGGGCATGATAACTAATGTTCCTATTTGTTTCGTTTTTTTATTCATCAAATTGCACCTCCAGACTGCTTTTCTTCTATTTTATCATGACTTTAAGCATGTAGAAACAGGCATTTTACGATGACACAAACAGGCGGAAACTGCGTCTTTTCACGCAATTTCCGCCTGCTTCTTTTCATTATTTCATCATCCTGCTTCCGTCACTCCCGTATAGTCACGCCCTGGGCTTCGATCTCCTTGCGGATATCCAGCATCATCACATCGGTCTGGGCAATCACATCGGCACACTTTTTCAGCTTCTCGCTGATGTGCAGATCGTCGCTTAATTCCTTCTTGTATTTCAGCTGATGATCCAGACTGGCCCAGAAGTCCATGGCAATGGTGCGGATCTGCACCTCCACCCGCATATTCTTCTTCCTGTCGGAGAAAAATACAGGCACCTCGATGATCATGTGGTAGCTGCGGTAGCCGTTCTCCTTAGGGTTTCGGATGTAATCCTTGATGGCCACCACATGGATATCGTCTTGACGGATGAGCATGTCCGCCACCTCGTAAATGTCATCCACAAAGGAACAGATCACGCGAATTCCCGCCACATCGTCCAGATTGTTTACCACCGACTCCAGAGTGATGGGGAGACCGCGGCGTTTCAGCTTTTCCACGATGCTCTCCGGCCTTTTCACCCGGGCCTTAATCATCTCTATGGGATTCCTCTGGTTCCGTATGGAAAGCTCGTCATTCAGCACCTCCAGCTTGGTGCGCACCTCGCGGATGGCGCAGTTGTACATCATCATGATCTGCTGAAACTGCCTGCCTACATGAATCAAGCTTTCCGGAACCGATATATCATCCGGTCCGTTGACAATGAACCGGCTCAATTCATTGTTTGGGTTCATGCTGCTCATCTTATTCTTTCTAAATTTCCTCCACAGCCTTTACCACCTCGGCCAGGCTGTCATCCTTCAGGTATTCAATCTTTCCTGCATCCATCAGCTGGGCAATTTCCGGATTAATCGGAAGCTTCGCCAGTACCTTCACTCCGGCCTCAGCGGCTGCCTTCTCCACATGGCCCTCACCAAAAATCGGAATCTTCTTCCCGCAGTCGGGACATACCACATAGCTCATGTTCTCCACAATGCCCAGAATCGGAATATCCATCTTCTTGGCCATATTTACCGCCTTGGCCACGATCATGGAAACCAGCTCCTGAGGAGAAGTGACAATGATGATTCCATCCACAGGGAGAGACTGGAATACCGTCAGGGGCACATCGCCGGTTCCCGGAGGCATATCCACAAACATATAATCAATATCCTGCCACAGGGTTTCCGTCCAGAACTGCTTTACCGCACCGGCAATCACCGGGCCTCTCCAGATCACCGGGTCAGTCACATTATCCAGAAGCAGATTGGCAGACATCACCTGGATGCCGTTCATGGTCTGGGCCGGGATCATCAGGCTTCCGTCAGGAGTAACTGCCGCCATCTCGCTGTCCAGGCCAAACGCCCGGGGAATGGACGGACCGGTAATGTCCGCATCCAGAATGGCCGTTCTCTTATGCTTCCGGTTCATGGCCACGGCCATCATGGAGGTCACCATGGATTTGCCCACACCGCCCTTTCCGCTGACAACGCCGATTACTTTCTTTACCGAGCTGGCCGGATTTAACGGCTCTAAAAAGCTGGTCCGTTCCTGTGTTCTGCTGCTGCAGTTCTCCCCGCAGGAGCTGCAGTCATGGGTACAATTCTCGCTCATATTACAAGTTTCTCCTTTAAAAAATCTTTAATGCATAAATGTTATTATACGCCGTCTGAAAAGAAAAGTCCAGCACCGGCAAAAGGACTGCCGGCATGACTGCATCGGCACTCGGATGCTCCCGCCTCAGGCCGCTCTGCCCCGGATCATCCGGAAAATCCCGGCCACCTCAAAGGTTCTGGCGATGGTGAAAAAGATCAGGGAATCCACCGGCCACATGATGAGATTCTTCATCAGCCGCACCGGCAGAAGGACGGCAAAGGCCTGACCGTAAAGCATGGACAGCCACAGGGTATTTAACAGCACATTGCAGATCAGGATAACCACAAGCTTGGTAACCAGAACCCGGAAAAGGGTGATTGATTTCCGATAATAAGCACAGCCGTAAATCATGCCTCCCAGGATGGCATTCAGCGTAAACCCGGGGAAAAAGGCGCCTGTAGGCTTTACAATGTACTTTAAAAGATCCAGAAGACCGCCGAAGCACCCTCCTGCCACCGGCCCGAAAAGGCACCCCACCAGCACATTGGGAATTCCGGAAAAGCCAATCTTAATATAGTCCCCCAAAGCTATGGTAAAATACCCCAGGACCACTGCCAGCGCCGCAAACATGGCGCAGACGGTGATGGTGCGCGGCTTTTGGATTTCCTCGAAGGACTGAGTGAACAAAGTTGCTAATCTTTTCATAAAAAAATTACCTCCTTTGCAGAACTCATTCAACCACAATAGGAGATAATCATTCAAAAGATAATCTCTCAAATTGCAGCGGGATGCGGTCTGCGTACCGCAAGATGCTCAGCCGCCTGCTTCCGTCATCTCAGGCAGCGGCAGACGCCATCTTTTCGTCCCGCTGACAACTCCCTGTTCAGCAGGCACTTAACGCACACAAACCTACTCTGCATATATTTTGTTTTACTTTTTGTTTCGCTAATAAGCGTATACCCAATGGGGAGAAAAAGCAAGTACTTTTTGTCATACAGATTTTGTCATACAGCTTATGTCGAGCAGCTTTTCCCACCTGCCTTCTCCCTGGCGCCGCAGCGCCGCTCCAGCACCCAATGTACCGTCACCGCAATCAGCGTCCCAAACACCGCCCCCGCCAGCACATCCGTCGGAAAATGCACAAACAGATACAGCCGGGAAAAACCGATAACCACAGCCAAAACCAAAAGAACCGTCCCCCACCGGCGGTGATACAGCCACACGCTCACCGCCCCCTCAAAGCTGGCCAGGGTGTGGCCGGAGGGAAAGGAAAAATCATGCGGGCTGCTGATTAACAGGGGCACCGATGGATCCAGCCAGCAGGGTCGGCTGCGGCAGACCAGATTTTTAAGGAAAACATTTCCAATAATCAAACCTCCGAGAAGAGACAGCAACACAGCCAGCCCCACCTTCCTGGTTCTTTTTCCCGCCAAAAGCACAAGGCCCAGGACAATCCAGAACCAGCCGCCGTTTCCCAGAAAGGTCACCGCCGTCATCAGCCGGTCCAGCACCGGACCGTGAAGGCCCTGGAGCCAGTAAAGAATTGAAAACTCCATAATCTCCGCCCCCTACAGATCCGTGCCAAAGACGATACCGGCATCCTTTCTGGCCATCACCAGAATCTCCATCACCAGAAGGGTCTGCCCCAGCATGTCATAGCAGGAAGGATAATCCTGGGCCTTCAGCTGTCTGGCAAACTCACTGATCTCCCGCTCCAGGGACCATGGCCTGCTGTCCCTGCACAAAAGACGGCGGCTTCCCTTTTGCAGAAAGCAGGCTTCTGTGCTGGCACTTACCGGTCCCTCCAGCCTCAGGCAGCCATTTTCTCCCTGTACCATGGCAAAGCCGGGACTCTCTGAATCCTTTGCCCCGCAGCAAACCGCCTGGAAGCCATCATAGCCCATGGTCACAATACCGGAGGTGTCAATGCCGTTAAATCCCAGATTTGCCGCATAGCGCACCCATTTTGGCCGTCCAAAAAGCGCCGCCACAAAGTGAATGTTGTACATGTTGATATCGTACAGGCAGCCGCCGGAAAACGCCGGGTCAAAGGCCGGAAGCACCTTCTGCTCCCGGTAGGCATCGTAGCGGCTGGAATACTGGGAATAATTGCACTGCACCAGCTTCACCGCCCCAACCATCCCCAGGTTCTCCTTGACGGCACGGAAATTCCGGGAATAGGGAATCTTGCAGGCCTCCCACAAGAACAGCTTCTTCTTCTTTGCAAGATCAATCAGCTCCCTGGCCTCGTCATATTCTGTGGTAAAAGGCTTTTCACAGATCACATTCTTCCCGGCCTTCAGGGCCTCCTTTGCATATTCATAATGCATACTGCTGATGATGCCGATGTATACGGTATCTATATCTGTACGGGTAAGAAAAACCGGGTATTCCGTATAAATCTCCCGGATGTGATAACGGTCCGCCAGCTCCCGCCCCTGATCCAGGCTCTTCTCCCGGACGCAGAGTGCGCGGATCTCCACATCCGCAAGCTGCGCCGCATCCTCCAGAAGCTGCTTCACAATCATTCCGTTTCCAACCACTCCTAATTTCATTCTTTCAATATCCTTTCTCGTTCAGTGCGCCTCTTTTCTCACTTTATGCTTCTGTCTTTACCAGTTTTCCCGTTTTTCCGAGAAATCCTGCCTCTCCGCTTTTTCCGCATCCTGTTTCAGCGGTGGATTCCTGGCTTTCCTAACTTCTGCTCCGGCAGCGGATTCCTGGCTTTCCAGACTTCTGCCTCCTCATCAGCAGCCCCTACATCTCGTCCTTCTGCGGAAGTGCCTTCTGGAACATCTGATCCATCTCCAGATATCCCTTCTTTAAGGACACCGGCTTTCCGTCCCGGGTGAGGAAACAATGCTTTGACTCTCCCACACACCGCAGCTCCCCGGTCTCCCTGTCCGTCACCGAATATTCAATAGTCATCCGGATTCCATTATAAAATTTCAAGATGGGAATAATCAGCACCGTATCGCCAAAATGACTCATGGACTTATACTCGCAGGTCACCGAAAGCACCGGACTGATAATCCCCTGTGCCTCCATCTCCTCGTAACCAATGCCCATCTGCCGCATCAGGTCGATTCTGGCCTCCTCAAACCAGCGGATGTAATTGGAATGATGGATAACTCCCATCTGGTCGGTTTCATAGTACTGGGTCTGGTGTTCGTAAGCCTTAAGCTTCATGTCAATCATCTCCTAATATTTAACGCCCTCAAAACCCCTGCTGAAGCCTCTGCAGCTTCAGTTTCAGGCATTGAACGCGCGTGTTTGTCTTCCCATTAGTATACCATAAACGGGCGGGGAATAAAAGATAATATCCCTGCTGTACTTTTTCCTTTTCACTGCATTCTACAAGGACAAATCTGCATGGAATTAACTGATTTGATCTTTTTTAATCCGCTTGTGATTTTCTTAATTCTGGATTTAGGCGTATCTTCTGAATCAAATATATAGAGCACCAACCTTCTTTATCCTTACAACAGCGAAAAGAATCGAGAGCATCAGATAATCTGTCAAATTCTTCGATATCCAATACTCTCGCTTTTAATTCACTTAACGAAATACAAAGGTAGCTAATTTTTCTCTTCCTTTCTTCAGAGAAGGAGATTCAACAATTTCACTGCACATAGGCTTACCATCTAATTCTTTTTTTAATTGTTCGAAAGCTTTTTTATCTTTGCAATAAAAATCTTTAACAATCGATGAAGTTGCCATGTAAACACCTCCTTGTCTTACGCAATCACAACCATACACTCCTTCTCCCAAAACGCAATTCCATATTTGATCATCTTTTTCGTGCCGCGGCGCTTTAACCCTTCCGCATACTTCTTTTCTTCAATCTGCGCTAATGCTTCTTTGCAGGCCGCCTCCAGATTTCCATCATCCGCATACTTTATCTCAATTACAATTCCAATCCGATCTGGCGTCTGGATGGAGATGTCGCTATACCCTTCCCCGGTCTCCGCATTGGACTTGACCAGCCAGCTTCCCTGGCTCCTCAAGAGTCCCAGCAGCATACCATGGTAAAAGTTTTCTTTCATGTTTGAGCGGACTGCTGTATCCCGCACACTGATGGAATCCCAGAGGTAATCATGGAGCATTTCCTGAATCGTTTCAATATTCCCCTCCGGGAACGCCGCGCAGAAGCGGTTAATCCTCTCGGAATCTGACTGGGTCATTTCCGCAAACCAATCTTTTACCAAGTCAATAAAAAGATCACGTACCTCCCAGTTTGGAAGGGCCAGCTTCATCTGCTTTCCCGGCAGACGGCCGCGTCCAGTCAGATATCCGGTGGAATAAAGAACGCTCCAGATATTATCGATAGAATCTTCAATGTCCCGGTAAGTCAGTTCTTGGCGGATAGTTTTTATGATCGTTTCGCCGTTGATCAGCTGCTCAACTTCATCTCGTGTGGTCTGGCTGGCCTTCTTTAACAGGCGGCGGATCAGATCGTTCCCGCTGGTGTTAGCCCAATAGTTCTCCGGCTCAGCTTCTGGAGCTGCCAACAGTTCATCACAATAGTTAATCACATCCCAGGGGCAGTATACATCCACATCTCCAAAACGGTATCCATCATACCAATCCTGAATAGTGTTTTTATAATCAGACAGGCCATAAAATTCCAATAACGCATCCACATCTGTATTGGTAAAGCCAAAAAACTCATCGTACCGGACGTCAGAAATGGTGTGTACCTTCAAGTTATTAAGGCCAGTGAAAATACTTTCCTTTGAAATCCGCAGGCATCCGGTAAGGACGGCAAAGTAAAGACTGTCATTTGTCTTTAGGGCATTCCCAAGCAAGTTACGGATAAGGCTTACCATCTCATCGTAATAACCAGCCTGAAACGCTTTATCCAGAGGAACGTCGTACTCATCGATCAGCAGGATGACCTTCTGGCCATAATGCTTGTGCAGAAGCTGGGAAAGGGTTTTCAGACTGGCCGCTGCTACGTCTTCTGTCATATCATAGAGAGCACGGCTGTCTGTGCCCACTTTAATCAATCGCTGATAAGAGTCCTTCTCCTCCTGATTGAGAACCGTACTTTTACGAAGAAAGCCAAACCGTCTGGCTTCATCCCCGATCGCCGTCCGCAGTGCCGCAGAAGCCGATGCAAAGCTCCGCCCGTCCACACCTTTCAGGCTGATGGAAATCACAGGAAACTTTCCCATATATTTTTCACACAGTTCTTTTTCCTGCATGATCTTTAAGCCGTCAAACAGCGCCGGATCACTCCCAACTTCAAAAAAGCATTTCAGCATGCTCATATTTAAAGTCTTCCCAAAACGTCTGGGGCGGGTAAACAGGTTTACTTTTCCCCAATTTTGCAAAAGCTCTGCAATAAAGAGAGATTTATCCACATAATAGAAATTCTCCGCTGTGAATTCTTCAAAGTTTTCAATTCCAACCGGAAGCTTTTTTCTCATTATCTCCCACACTCCATTCCAGCATCAAGGGTATAAAACACCGATTATGCCTTCACTCTATCATGAAGCCACTGGGCAGTCAAGCCAATTTGTTGTGCAAGTATACAGCAAAAAGAGGAGCCAAAGTGAAAAGAGGAACCTAATGCGGCTCCTCCGAAATCATCGATTCAATTTTCTCCTCCGGCAGACCCATCGCCAGAGAAAGCTCCGTGTAAAGGCACTCCTCCGCGATCTGCAGATACCTGGCATCCATAGAGGGAAGCTTTTTCCCCTGGCCTGTCCGCTCCACTCTTTTCCGGCGAAGGGTATGGATGATCTTCAGCCACTCCCGGCAGTCGCAGCTTTTTAACGCCGCCTTATAATCCTCCTCCCGGTGACGGTAGTCCGCCACAGGCAGGGCGCCGATCTTTCCCGCATCCTCCATAAGCCTTTCAGCCTCCTGGCTGGAAAGAAGCGGGCGCATAAAACTTTTATGATTTTCTACAGGGATGTAAAGCCGGTTTCCATTCATGTGAAGAGGCTCCAGAAAATAAAACAGCTTCTCCCGGTCAATCCCCTTCATGTCCACAGTACTGACGTCGGTAACCCTGCACACGCCTGCGGTCTCATAGATCACATAGTCGCCTTTTTTGAACATACATTTCTTCCTTTCTAGCAGAAAAAGTGCTGCACTCTTCATCACAGAAAAATGCCGCACATAACAGAAAACCGCCACACACCGAATGTGAAGCGGCTTTCTCAGCTGCAGTTAACGGCTTAGTCAAGATACCCGTCGGTTTTGTAGGAATTGTACTGCTTTCTCACCTTAATCACAATGGAACCATCCGGCTCCACCGTCTCCTCATCAACAGCAAATTTCACGCCGCTTTTCTCCATGCGCTGGCAGTACAATTCATAGTCCTTCCGCGGATCCGCATCCTTGACCGTGTCAAAACGCATGGTCTGGAGCAGACACGCCGTTAAAATTCTCCTCATTGCTGCATCCTCTCTTTCTTAGGGAAATGCACATTAACGCATTTCCGCTGATTTCCATTACCTGTTTTTTATTTTATCAGATTTTTAAAAAGAATGTCAGCAGTTTTTCCAAAAGAAATGTATTTTCGTGAATATTTCCGACTTATTTCGGGGTTGTTTTTGTGCAAAATGCGCAGGAAATCATTCATCTTTCCATGTCTTCCCGCCTACATCTTGCCGCCGCTGCATGCAAAGGCACCGCATGCACGCAGAAGCACTGCCTGTATCAGTCATCCTCCCGGTCTTACGCCTCCTGCACCTCACCGTCAAGCATGAATTTCTCCACTACCAAACCCACGCCGTCCTCATTGTTGGAGGCAGTAATATAATCCGCGGCCTTGCGCACGGGAAGGACGCCGTTTTCCATAGCCACGCCCAAACCGGCAAACTTGATCATGGACAGGTCATTGTAGCCGTCGCCGCAGGCGATCATCTCCTCCCGCTTGATCCCCGTCACCTCCAGAAGACGCTCCAGGCTCTGGGCCTTGTCCACACCCTGAGGAAGGATTTCCAGGAAATAGGGCTCCGACCGGTACACACTGAAATTTTTTCCCAAAGCAGCCTTCACCTTGGGCTCCACAGAAGCCAGGTAATCCCCATCATCCACAAACAGAAATTTGGGCACGGCAAAATCCACCCGGGCGAAAAACTCATCGATTTCCAGCTGGTGCAGGCGGAGATGATTGATGCCGGACTCGATCTTTGCGTAGGGATTTTCCTCATTGCTGGTGAGAATCACCTCCCCGTCATAGGTAAGGAAATCCACCCGGTTTTTAAGGGCCAGCTCGATGATCCGGTGATTCGCCTCCACGGGAAGCATCCGGCTGAATACCAGCTCCTCTGTCTGGCAGTCCATAATCACGCCGCCATTGTAAGCCAGAATATAGCCGCCGTACTCCGCCAGCTTAAGCTCCCGCGCCAGAGGCATGACGCCGTAGGTGGGACGGCCGGAAGCCAGCACCACCTTTTTCCCCTGCTCCATGGCCTCCATGAGGGCCGCCTTCGTCCTTGGTGTAATGACCTTGTCCCGATTGGTCAGCGTGCCGTCCAAGTCCAGCACAATCATCTCGTATCCCATAATTATCCTTCTCCTTTTTCTCGCTGGGCAGGCACCGGTCACTTCTATCTGCGCCAGCTCCTGCTTCTTCTGCCCTGCACAGATGCCAGCTGCTTTTGCCTGCGCCAGCTCCTGCTTCTTCTGCCTGCGCCACTCCATTCCGGCAATGTCTTTTTTTCTACTGAGGCAACTGATACAGCTTCTGATATTTCTCCTTCAAATACCGCACGTAATACTCCGGTTTGAAATCCTCGCCGGTAGTATCCTTCAAAATCTGACGGCTGTCCTTAATCTTTCCATACTGATGCACATGCTCCCGCAGGTATTCCCGGATCACCGAAAGCTTTCCCTCCTCCAGAAGCTCCTCAAAATCCATCTCTTTCTTCATATGGTAATACAGCTGCGCGCTGAAAGCACTTCCCAGCGCATAGGAGGGAAAATATCCAAAGGAGCCCTGAGACCAGTGAATATCCTGAAGCACACCTTCACGCACATTTTCGGGACGGATGCCCAGATACTCTTCATACTTATCCGCCCAGGCCTCGGGAAGGTTCTCCACCTGAAGATCGCCCTCGATCAGCTCCTTCTCCAGCTCATAGCGAACCAGCACATGAAGGCTGTAGCTTAACTCATCCGCCTCCGTGCGGATCAGCCCAGCTGAAGCCTTGTTCACCGCCCGGACAAATTCCTCCAGGCTCACCTGCCCCAGATTCTCCGGGAAGGCCTCCTGAAGCTTTCCGTACACCGGCTTCCAGAAGCCTGCGCTTCTTCCTACGATATTTTCAAAGAACCGGGACTGGGACTCATGCATTCCCATGGATGCCCCCTGTCCCGCCATGGTCTGGGTCAGATCATCCCGGATGCCAAACTCATACAGCGCATGGCCCGTCTCATGGATGATGGAAAAGAGAGAGCTGTCCAGCCGGTCTGTATAATGGGTGGTAATCCTAACATCCTTATTGTGCAGGTTTGTGGTAAAGGGATGGGCGCTGACCGCCATCACGCCCTTCTGAAAATCAAAGCCCACATACTCGGCAATGAAACGTCCGATCTTTTCCTGGGTCTCGTCATCAAAATCTCCGGAAAGGAAGCCGTCCTCAATCTCCACACCGCTCTCCATCACCTGACGGAAAAGAGGCGCAATCTCCCGCCGCACCATAGCGAAAAATTCATCCAGCTTCTCCATGGAAAAGCCCGGCTCGTAATCCTCCAGCATCACATCATACTTCTTCTGTCCAGGCTTTGCCCGGTATCCGGCAAACTTTTTCTGCCAGTCAATAACCTGCTTTAACACCGGAGCAAATTTGGAGAAGTCATTGGCCTTCTTTGCCGCCTCCCACACTCGGGTAGATTCCGACACCAGCTTGGCAAAGGCCTGATACTCCTCCTGGGGAATCTTGGACAGCTTCTCAATCTCCCGTAAAAGCTCCTTCACCTGAGCCGCCTCGGATTCCGTAAGATCTGTCTCTTGGCTGCAGGCCTCTGCCAGACGGGCCACCTCTTCATTATTTACCGCCTGAAAATACTCCCCGGACAAAATGCCGATCACATCTCCCGTAAGTGCCCCTGCCTGCTCCGGCGCCTGGGTGGCATCATCCCACTCAAATAAAACCAGTGCCGTATTTAACGCCATCGCCCGCTTAAGATGGGGCTTCAACTGATCAAATGCTCTGCTCATGTTCTTCGCGCTCCTTTCCCTCAATCTACAGCTTTCTTTCCCGCTGTTCTTCTGCATTCCTGCGTCATTCCTTCCTTCGTCCCAGCATCCCGGGACTTCCCGCACTTTGGCATCTCTTCCATTCTAATGCTTATCCCGTTCTGACACATTCGCAGCCCTGCAATCCCTTAATTAATCTTTAATGACCACTGGGAACAATCCAGCACCCGGGTCGCAATATCCTCATAAAACTCCGGCTCATGGCAGATGAGAAGGATGGTGCCCTTATACTCCTTCAGGGCGCGCTTCAGCTCGTCCTTGGCGTCCGCATCCAGATGGTTTGTGGGCTCGTCCAGGAAAAGGACATTGCTCTCCCGGTTGATTAACTTGCACAGACGAAGCTTGGCCTGCTCGCCGCCGCTTAACACCCGCACCTGGCTTTCAATGTTTTTGGTAGTCAGGCCGCATTTTGCCAGAGCCGCCCGCACCTGATACTGGGTGTAGGAGGGAAATTCCTTCCACAGCTCCTCGATGCAGGTGGAGGTATTGTTGGGATCGGCCTCCTGCTCAAAGTATCCGATCTCCAGATAATCCCCCAGCTCCACCGTTCCTGAAACAGGCGGGATCTGGCCCAGGATCGTCCGAAAGAGGGTGGTCTTTCCGATGCCGTTGGCGCCCTTTAAGATTACCCGCTCTCCCCGCTCCACGGTAAAATCCAGAGGCCTGGACAATGCCTCATCATAGCCAATCACCAGGCCCTTTGTCTCCACAATCATCCGGCCCGGCGTCCTGGCAAGAAGGAAATGAAACTCCGGCTTTGGCTTTTCCTTGGCCAGCTCGATCACTTCCATCTTATCTAGCTTTTTCTGCCGGGACATGGCCATGTTCCGGGTGGCAACTCTGGCCTTATTTCTGGCCACAAAATCCTCTAGCTGGGAAATCTCCTGCTGCTGCCGCTTGTAGGCTGCCTCCAGCTGAGCCTTCTTCATCTGGTAGACCTCCTGGAATTTCTCATAATCGCCCACATACCGATCCAGCCGCTGATTTTCCATGTGATAAATGATATTCACCACGCTGTTTAAGAAGGGAATATCATGGGAAATCAGGATGAAGGCATTCTCATACTCCTGAAGATATCGTTTCAGCCACTCAATATGCT
>JAGHER010000108.1 GCA_017889125.1 Lachnospiraceae bacterium | reverse complement strand
GATTGCAGAACAAGATAGAAATATAGGGAATGGCAGTTTTATTAAGCCCATTTGTTAATTCAAACCGGCTTATGTATGAACTTAAAATTTCATTAAAGTTTTCCATGCTATCGCCTCACAAATACGCGTTTGTCTTGTTCTGATTATAACATAGTCATTCGTATTTTACAATATTTTCCTATTCGTTCGTTAGAACATACTGATGGCAACGTATAAAAACTCGCCGCAAAAAAGCCAGCATCAGCCCTTTCACGGCGTACATCTTTATTTAAAGAAACGCTTTAATCTGCGTTTCCCTAAGAGAACCCCTGATTAAAGCATTTCTCTATATAACCTTAATATAACTCTACCACTCAATCTCTTTCAAATATCGCTCCAGCGCATCCTCCCAGGACGGCAGCGGTTCAAATCCATTGGCGGAAAGCTTGCTCTTATCCATCCGGCTGTTATGGGGCCGTTTGGCCTTGGCGGGGAAGGCGGTGCTGTCTACCGGCGTCACCTTCACCTGATCCATGCCTGCCGCCTTAAAGATCTGGCAGGCGAATTCATACCAGCTGCACAGACCCTCGTTGGTGGCATGGTAAATGCCGTACTTATCGGTCTGGATCATATCCACCACCAGGCGGGCCAGGTCATAGGTGTAGGTGGGGGAGCCGATCTGATCGTCCACCACGGACACTGCGCCCCGCTCCTTACCCAGGCGGAGCATGGTTTTGATGAAATTCTTGCCATTTACGCCGAATACCCAGGCAATTCGGACGATGAAGTATTTCTCCAGAAGCTCCTCCACCGCCAGCTCGCCCTCGTACTTGGTCTGGCCGTATACGTTTAAGGGCTCCCGGGAATCATCGGGCTCCCAGGGTCTTGTGCCCTCGCCGTTAAACACATAGTCTGTGCTGAAATACATCATCTTGATGTCCAGCTCCCGGCAAACTTCAGCGATATTGCGGGTGCCGCCGGCATTTACCTTCCGGCAAAGATCCACGTTGTCCTCAGCCGCATCCACCGCCGTATAGGCGGCACAGTGGATCACCGCGTCTGCCCCGGATTCAGTGATTACCTTCCGGCAGGCAGCGGCGTCGGTGATGTCCATCTCTTCCACATCCACGCCCACGGCCGCAATGCCCCGCTTCTCACACTCTTTTACCACATCATAGCCCAGCTGGCCCTTGACGCCGGTTACTAATACCTTCATGCAACTAGCCTCCTTCTTCACTGGTTTCCTTATCTTACAGGCGGTTTCCATACATCCGATCAAAATAGCTGCTGTACTCGCCGCTTAAGATGTGCTTCCACCAGTCCTGATTGTCCAGGTACCACTGGATGGTCTGCTGAATGCCGGTGTCGAAATTGTACTGGGGCTTCCAGCCAAGCTCTGTCTCTAACTTAGTGGGATCGATGGCGTAGCGGCGGTCATGGCCGGGACGATCCTTGACGAACCGGATCAGAGACTCGGGCTTTCCAAGGGTGCGGAGAATGGTCTTTACTACCTCCAGGTTGGTGCGCTCGTTGTGGCCGCCGATATTGTACACCTCGCCTACCCGGCCGTTGTGGATGATCAGATCGATGGCCTGGCAGTGGTCGGCTACGTGGAGCCAGTCGCGGACATTTTCGCCGGTGCCGTATACAGGAAGTTCCTCGTCAGCCAGGGCACGGCTGATGATTAAGGGAATCAGCTTCTCCGGGAAATGATAGGGGCCGTAATTATTGGAGCAGCGGGAAATGGTCACCGGCAGCCCATAGGTTCTGTGGTACGCCAGCACGAACAGGTCGGCACTTGCCTTTGCCGAGGAGTAGGGGCTGGAGGTGTGAAGGGGCGTCTCCTCCGTAAAGAAGAGATCCGGCCGGTCTAAGGGCAGATCGCCGTAAACCTCATCGGTGGAAACCTGGTGGTAACGCTTGATGCCGTACTTATTGCAGGCATCCAGAAGGGTGGTGGTGCCCATCACGTTGGTGCGCACGAAAATCTCCGGGTCGGTGATGGAGCGGTCCACATGGCTCTCCGCCGCAAAATTCACCACCATATCCGGCTTCTCCTCCTCAAAAAGGCGGAAAATAAAGTCTCTGTCGGCAATGTCACCCTTCACAAACTTGTAGTTGGGCTTATCCTCCACAGGCTTTAAATTCTCCAGATTGCCTGCGTAGGTTAAAAGATCCAGGTTAATAATCATGTCCTCGGGATACTTGTTCACCATGTGATGAACAAAGTTGCTTCCGATAAATCCGGCGCCGCCGGTTACGATAATCTTCATCTTTTCTTTATCCTTTCTATTCCTTGCTCTTGCTGCTTCTCGCTCTTATCTGTTTGCTGCTCTTATCTGCTCTCGTTTTTTATCAGTTTCCTGCCCCTGCACGCTTCTTGTTCCTATCTGCCGCGTTTCTTTAGTTCCAGGCGTCATGAAGCTTGTCCACATACTTGCCATCCAGTACATCTTTCAGGTACTTTCCATACTGGTTCTTCTTCAAAATCTCATAGGTCTTCAGCACATCTTCCTTGGAAATCCAGCCGTTTAAGTAGGCGATCTCCTCCAGGCAGGCGATCTTGCGGTGCTGATGAGTCTCCACGGTCTTGACGAAATTGGTGGCCTCTACCAGGGATTCATGGGTTCCCGTATCCAGCCAGGTAAAGCCCTGTCCCAGAAGGATCACATCCAGCTGGCCGTTCTCCAGGTATATCCGGTTCAGGTCGGTGATCTCCAGCTCGCCTCTGGCGGAAGGCTTCAGGTTCTTTGCATATTCTACAACTTTATTGTCATAAAAATACAGGCCCGTTACACAGTAATTGGACTTGGGATGCTCCGGCTTCTCCTCGATGGATACGGCCTTGCCCGCCTCGTCAAATTCCACGATACCGAACCGCTCCGGATCGTCCACATAATAGCCGAATACGGTGGCGCCCGTAGGCTTCTGAGCGGCTGCCCACAGACGCTTCTTTAAGCCGTGTCCGTGGAAAATATTGTCTCCCAAAATCATGGCCACAGAATCATTTCCAATAAAGTCCGCGCCGATAATAAAGGCCTGAGCCAGCCCATCGGGGCTTGGCTGCACCGCGTAGGAAAGGGCCAGGCCGAACTGGCTTCCGTCTCCTAAAAGGGCCTCAAACCGCGGCGTGTCATCAGGCGTGGAAATTACCAGAATTTCCCGGATTCCTGCGCTCATGAGCACAGACAGCGGGTAATAAATCATGGGCTTGTCATAAATGGGAAGCAGCTGCTTTGACGTAACCTTGGTCAGCGGATACAGTCTGGTTCCGCTTCCTCCTGCTAAAATAATACCTTTCATTCGTTGGTTCCTCCTTCCTCTCCTCCGGCCGCCCTTCGGGGCCAGCGGCAGAAATCCGCATCGGTCCAGGGTGCCATCTGCGCCCCGGCATCGTCATCGATTTATCGCATCTTATCCTTATCATAAGGGGTGACGTAGGGTAACAGTCAAGGGCTTTTTTATGAATATTTCCGTATATTTTTTCTGTTTATAGGAAGAATTTTCGTTAAAAAATAGACAACATCAAAAATGGTCCGCCACAGGGTTATTTTTGATGTTGTCATTATCTTGTCTGGTTTTTATGAACAATTTGCTTTATAATAAACTCATGATACATGGATGGATATTCGTTATCCGTTCTGTACAACCTCCACTCAGGCTGCACCTTCTTAAGGGAAGCAGGCAGTCTGACAGCAGCTGGACAGCAGGCCTGCTTCGCCTGCGGCTCAGCTGCTTTCCTTTTGCCTGGAGCCGAGTCTGCGTTCTTTCTGCCCCGAAACCGAACCAACCCAACATTTCCTCCGCCCGAAGGCGAGCGCACGGCCGCTCACGTCAACCGGGCACAGCCTCACCCATACAGCTTCATACACCGGTCACGAATGTGGCTCCATACAGCAAAAAACCCCAGCATCCTTCGTGATCCGAAGGGGCTTTTTTTCGATCTTCTTCCGAATATACTCCTTAAATTCCGGATATCTCCCCTGAATATATTCCCGCTGATTCCCATGGCAGGACAGAATATAGTCGATAATCGGCTGAGCCTCCCCCACCTCCAGATGGTCTTCATACCGGCGCAGCTCCACCTGGGAAAAATGGCGGCGCAGGATCTCTTCCCCATTCTCTAATCCAAATACCTCCGGAAGGGGCACCTCCGAAAGGCTGATGCGCTCGTCAAACCCTCTGGCCAGATCGGAAATCTCCTGCATATGCCGCTCTCCATAGGTGCTGCAGATGAAAAGCCCATCATCGGCCATCACCCTGCCCACCTCAGAAAGGGCCTGATCCAGATCCTTCAGATAAAAGAGCACATGGTTTGCCGTCACCCGCTGAAAGCTGCTTTCCTCCAGCGGAATCTGGTGGCAGTCAAAGACCTGGTAAGTAAAGGGATAACCGGTGCTCTGGAGCCGCTCCCTGGCATCCTGCATCATTCCCGCGGAAATATCCGACAGGCACACGCTGCTGTCTGCTGGAAGGCAGGACAAATTTTCCGCCCACAGCTCCCCGTTTCCCGCCCCCAGCTCCAGAAGAGCCATGCCGGGCTGAAAGTCCAGCTGGCGGTAAAGCCAGGAAAACCAGCTTTCCGGATTCACGCCGAAATCCCGGTGAAGGCGGATGCGGACGCTGGTATTGGCGCCGGTGCGGTACTGCTCCGCCAGGCTTTTTTCCATGCTCACCAGGTGGATCAGATGGAGAATCGTCCGCCAGTCCACCTCCCTGGTGCGCCCGATCATCCGGGAAGCCTCATTAAGGGAGGCCTCCACTGTATGAAGGCTCTCGATCTTTTTCCGCACCAGATCCAGCTGCAGCTCCAGGGAGCGGCGGACAAAATCCTGGTCGGAATCATTCATGGAAATTTCCTGAATTTCCTCCAGAGAAAAGCCCAGATATTTCAGGGTAAGGATCTTCTGCAGCCGGGCAAAATCCCCGTCGGTGTACAGACGGTAGCCGGACTCGCTTACGTGGGAGGGCTTTAAAATCCCCTGCTTGTCATAATACCGCACGGTCCGTACGGACACCCCGGCCTTCCGGGCAAATTCGCCGGTGGTATAGATAACCCCCTCCATACCTTTACGCCGTTTCCTGCAGGCGGCTGAGCTTGGCCGCCTGATCTGCAGTGATCAGCGCGTCCAGAAGCTCCTGGATATCTCCGTTCATAATGGAATCAATCTTATATAAGGTAAGCTTGATCCGGTGGTCCGTCACCCGTCCCTGGGGGAAATTGTAGGTGCGGATCTTCTCTGACCGGTCGCCGGTGCCGATCTGACTGCGGCGGGCGTCGGCCTCGGCATTCTGCCGCTTCTCTAATTCCATGTCATACAGCTTTGAACGAAGGAGGCGGAAGGCCTTTTCCTTGTTCTGCAGCTGGGATTTCTCCGTCTGGCTGTAGATCACGATGCCGGTGGGAATGTGGGTCAGACGCACCGCTGAGTCGGTGGTATTTACGCACTGGCCGCCGTTTCCGGAGGCGCGCATAACGTCGATGCGGATATCCTTGTCCTCGATCACCACATCCACATCCTCCGCCTCAGGCATAACAGCCACTGTGGCCGTGGATGTGTGAATCCGGCCGCCGGACTCCGTCTCCGGCACACGCTGTACCCGGTGCACGCCGCTCTCATACTTCATCTTGGAGTAGGCGCCCTTTCCGCTGATCATGGCCACCACTTCCTTGAAGCCGCCGATGCCATTCTCATTGACGCTGATTAACTCCACCTTCCAGTGCTGGCTGTCCGCGTAATTGCCGTACATCCGGTAAAGCTCCGAGGCAAAAAGGGCCGCCTCATCGCCGCCTGCCCCGGCCCGGATCTCCAGAATAATATTCTTATCGTCATTGGGGTCCTTGGGAAGAAGAAGGATTTTCAGCTGGTACTCCAGCTCCTCAATCCGCTTTTTGGCGTCGGATAACTCCTCCTTGGCCAGCTCCCGCATTTCCTCGTCATTCTCCTCTTCCAGAAGGGCCAGGCTGTCGTCCACATCCTGCTTTGCCTGCTTGTAAGCCTTGTACGCCTCCACGATGGGGGCTAAGTCCGCCTGTTCCTTCATCAGACGCTGGAACCGCTTCTGATCGTCCGTTACGCCCGGACTTGCCAGCTCCTGCATCAACTCTTCATAGTGAATTAAAATATCTTCCAATCGATCAAACATCTGCTAACTCCTCTCCTTTGGGACGCTTAAGGCAGGCAGGCCGCCGCCACCCGGTCCTTCCCCGGCGCATCCTTCTGAATCCGTATATTGACAAAACCGTTCTCTTCAAAAATCTGCCGCAGCGCCGCCCCCTGATCGTACCCGATTTCCAGATACACCGACGCCCCCCGCTTTAAATAAGGCTTGCAGCCGCCGATAATCCGCCGGTAAAAGGCCAGGCCGTCCAGACTGCCGTCCAGGGCCATCCTTGGCTCAAAATCCCGCACCTCCGGCTCCAGCTCCTCGATCACCCGGCTGGGGATGTAGGGCGGATTGGAAACCAGCACATCAAAAGGCTCCATGCCCTTCATTTCTTCTGGAAGGGCTTTAGGAAGCACTTTGGGACGGGCTTCCGGAAGGGCTTCAAAAAGATCTCCCTGATAGAAGGTAAGCTTCTCTCTCTGTTCCTCATCAAGGAGGCTCGCCCGGTTCCTCTCCGCCACCTTAAGGGCCTCCGGGGAAAGATCCGTAGCCACTCCCTCAGAAAATCCGCCCAGGGCCATCAGGCTTATGGCAATGCACCCGGAGCCGGTGCAGAGATCCAGGAAACGCTTTCCCTCTCCCTGCTGCTCCTGTAAAACCAGCTCCACCAGGGTTTCCGTATCCTGCCTGGGGATCAGCACATGGGCATTGACCTGGAAGGTCATCCCCATAAAATCCTGAACGCCAAGGATCTGCTGCAGGGGCACCCGCCCGGCACGCATCTCAATCATGCGGAAGTACCGTTCCTCCCGCTGCTGGTTCTCCGTATCCTCCGGAAGGGCCCGGTTCCTGTCCATCAGGAAATGGGCCAGATCCAGTCCAAAGGCCTCCAAAAGCAGGTACCGGGCATCCAGCTCTGCCTCCTGGTTTCCCTTTTCCCGCAGGATGCGGGCGCCCTCATCCAAAAGCGCCTGCAGGCTTGCGCCGGGCATCATCCTGCCTCCACGGGGCGGGAATCCGAAAATTTCTCTGCACGGATGCTCTCCGCTGCGCTCTGCTCTGCCGCGCCATTTCCCTGTGAAAAGCTCTCTCCAGAAGTCTTCCCCGCCAGAATCTTCTCTGCCAGAATCTTCTCTGCCGGGATCTTCTCTGCCGGGATCTCCTGCTCCGGAAAATTCTCCGCCAGATACGCCCGCCAGTCAAACACCGTCTCCACTGCGTGGATAGCCACCTCGATCATGCTGTCGTCCGGCTCGCTGGTAGTCAGCCCCTGCATCCACAGACCGGGACGGCTTAAGATATCCACCAGCCGCGAATCACTTCTTCCCGCCAGTCGAAGAAATTCATAGGAAACTCCGGCAATCACAGGGATCAGCACAATCCGGCTGAGAATCCGCAGCCACAGGCTGTCCACCCGAATCACCATAAAAAACAGGATGCTGATGACCATCACGATCAGCAGAAAGCTGGTGCCGCACCGCTTATGCTCCTTGGAGCTGCGGCGGACATTTTCCACATTTAGCGGAAGGCCGTGCTCGATGCAGTTGATGCACTTATGCTCGGCACCATGATACATAAAGGTGCGCCGGATATCCTCCATCCGGGAAATCAGCTTAATGTAGCCGATAAAAATCAAAATCCGCAGCACGCCCTCCAGAATGGCCATCACCGTCTCTGAGGGAATCACCTGCTTAAGCACCCGGGACAAAAGCATGGGAAACACCATAAAAATGCCGATGGCCATCACAACAGAAAACACCATCACCAGGCTCATCAGAGCCGTCTCCAGCTTCTCCCCAAATACCCGGTCAAGCCAAAGCTCGAATTTCCCCGGCTCACTGTCCTCGTCATCCTCAAAAAAGCTGGCGGACCAGGTCAGCGTGCGCATTCCGATAATCATGGAATCCGCAAAGCTGAATACCCCGCGGACAAATGGCAGGGAGAAAAATTTCACTCTTTCTGTAAGGCTCACATACCGGTCCTTTTCCACTTCAATCTGGCCGTCGGGCTTCCGGACTGCTGTGGCATAATCGTCGCCGTTTTTCATCATGATGCCTTCAATCACGGCCTGTCCGCCGATGCCTGAATATTTCATAGGCCTTTTCCTCCTTTCCCGCCTTCCAAACACGTTTTGGAAAGCCTGAATTTATGCCGCCTACCCGGCGGCGGGACTTCAAGAGTAAAAAAGCGTCCTCTTCCATACGCTGTATACGCAAAAGAGCACGCTTTCATCTACATTTCTTATTCTGTAACCACTACTGAGCATTGATGCCGTACTTACGGTTGAACTTATCGATACGGCCGCGGGCTGCTGCAGCCTTCTGCTGACCCGTGTAGAAGGGATGGCACTTGGAGCAAATTTCCACGTGGATGTCCTTCTTGGTGGAACCGGTTACGAACTCATTGCCGCAGTTGCATACTACCTTTGCCTGATAGTAATTCGGATGGATACCCTCTCTCATGATTTTCACCTCTCAATTCAATAATTGGCGGTTTCCGACCGCCGGGAAGCAATTTCCCTTGATTCTCGTTACCTTGTCTGAATAGACAGCTTAACCAGTATAGCATAGAAGGCTTGAAAATGCAATGATTTTTTCTTTGTAAAATCGGGTAAAATCGCGTCTTATAAAATCACATCGGCAAGCAAGGCCGCGTTCAGATTTTATAAATATCTCCGTCTGCGGATCTCGCTTACCAGCTCCTGATTGCTCCTGGTGCGGGCAAACAGCTCTACCAGCTTCTCCACCGAATCCTCCGGCTTCATGGAATTGGTGGCCCGGCGGATAATCTCCATAGCCTCTGCCTCCTCCCGGCTTAAAAGCAGGTCGTCCCGGCGGGTTCCGGATTTCAGCACATCGATGGCCGGGAACACCCGACGCTCGGAAAGCTTCCGGTCAAGTACCAGTTCCATATTGCCGGTTCCCTTAAATTCCTCGTAAATCACATCGTCCATGCGGCTTCCCGTATCAATTAAAGCCGTAGCCAGGATGGTCAGGCTGCCGCCCTCGCGGGTATTCCGGGCCGCGCCGAAAAAGCGCTTGGGCATATGGAGGGCCGCCGGGTCAAGACCGCCGGAAAGGGTACGGCCGCTGGGGGGCACCACCAGATTGTAAGCCCGGGCCAGACGGGTAATGCTGTCTAAAAGGATGGTCACATCCCGGCCGTGTTCCACCAGACGTCTGGCCCGCTCGATAACCATCTCCGAAACACGCTTATGGCGCTCCGGCAGCTCGTCAAAGGTGGAATAAATCACCTCCACATTGTCGCCCACAATAGCCTCCTTGATATCCGTAACCTCCTCCGGCCGCTCGTCAATCAGCAGAATAATCAGATGCATGTCCGGATGGTTGGTAGTGATGGCCTTTGCCACCTGCTTTAGCAGAGTGGTCTTTCCGGCCTTCGGCGGCGACACGATCATACCTCGCTGGCCCTTGCCGATGGGAGCCATCAGATCCAGAATCCTCATGGCCACCGAGTTCGCGCCTCTGCCCATTTCCATATGCAGACGCTGGTTGGGGAATATCGGCGTCAGATCCTCAAAATTCGGACGGCGTTCTGCCACGCCTACCGGGTAGCCGTTAATGCTGGTCACGTAAAGAAGGGCGGCAAATTTTTCCGTGGCAGCCTTCACCCGCCGATTGCCCCTGACAATATCGCCGGTCTTCATATTAAAGCGGCGGATCTGGGACGGGGCCACGTAAACATCATTATCTCCCGGAAGGAAATTCTCGCAGCGGATAAAGCCGAAACCGTCCGGCATGACCTCCAGGATTCCATTGGCCTCCAGGCCGCTGTCCAGCTCCTGGATCTCATCCGGCGTCATCTCCGCATTCCGTCCGTCAGGCCGGGCGCCCTCGCGAATGCCGTAAGACTGGCGGGATGTCTGGCCGGAATTTGCTCCATTCATGCCAGTACCTCCGCCGGAACTGCTCATGCCGCCAGCTCCATACATGGTTCCGAAGCTGTTCGCACCATCAGCGCCATTCATGGTTCCCGTTCCATTCATTCCGCCAACACTATTCGTGCCAGAATTTCCATTCATTCCCAAATTTCCATTCACGCCGCTGACCCCATTATTCCCGGCATTTCCGTTCATATTGCCGGAGCCGTTCATCATACCTGCTCCGTTTATTGTACCCGCTCCGTTCATCGCGCTGGCTCCGCTCGCCGTACCCGCTCCGTTCATTGCACTGGCTCCGTTCACCGTACCTGCTCCGTTCGTTGCCCCTGCACCATTCATCGCGCCTGTTCCGTTCATTCCATTGAAGCTGTTTCTTCCATTATTATCCTGGCCATTGCCATCCTGATTGCGGTTCCGGTTTCCGAAGTTGTTTCTGTTTGTGTAATTATTTCGGTTCTCGTACCGGTTGTTTGGGCGGCCGCTGCGATTATCCCCATAATTCCGGTCCTGGCGGTGGTTTTCCCGGCCGTTTTCCCTTCCATTCTCTCTGGAAGACAAATTGTCATCCCTGCGCCGCATCACAATTCTGCTTCGGTTTTCTCCAGATCCTGCCTGGCGGCCGGAATCACCGGTATTTCGAGAGCGAAATCCGCCGGAGGTCTCACCAGATGGGGAAGCCCCCTCTGCTGGCGCAGATGTTTTCACTGTTCCCGTTTCTGCGTCAGCCTGCCGGGAAGATCCCGCCTCATTTACGGCCCCGGAACTCTCCTGCCCGCCGGATGCCGCTCCACGACTTTCCTCATCCAGCCTGCAGAGCGCGTCAATCAGCTCTGCCTTGCGCAGGCCGCTGATTCCCCGAAGGCCCTGCGCTTTGGCCATCTCCTTCAGCTCACTTAAAGGAAGTGTATTCAATTTTTCTCTCATTTCTTTCTCCTTTTATTGTCACCATTGATTGTCCATGTTCCCTTTTTTCGCAGACTGAGACCCGGCCCGAGCCATGCCTGGCATTTCTCTCTTCCAGGCACAGAAATGACACGCCCGCAGGCGCTGCGGAATATCTCAATGCCGCGCCCATCTGGCGCCGCGAATTTCAGTCAAAACTTTTTCTCAAAGAATTTTTCACATCATACGTGGGATTTCTTTCAGATGCATAGAAATTATGGAAATATCAGGATGTGCCTGACATTTGATCATAGTTATTATAATACCATTTATCGGAAAATGTAAAGGACTTTTT
>JAGHER010000107.1 GCA_017889125.1 Lachnospiraceae bacterium | reverse complement strand
CGTTGTCCATATCCCAGTCGATGGAGGTGTCGGAACGGTCATCATAGACGCCATTTACCGCCACCGCCGGAAGCTTCTCTCCGGCCCGCTGCCGCACGGCCTCCATCTTTGTGATTACCTTGGAAAGAGTTTCCTCCAGCCATGTTTTCGTTTCCTGATCCATTGTCATTTTTTCGGTCATCTTGCCCTCGTCTCCTTTTCGTTTTTAACTTGCATAGCGGCACCTGCACGGCAGAATTTTCCTGCATAGGTTTTTCTGCATGGATTTTCCTGCACAAATTTGCCTGCATGGATTTCCTATTGCTTTATTTTAGCTTTTTGAGTCTCGAGAGACAATGGACAGGACTGCCATTAACTGACTTATTCTGCTGAGTGAAGGATTTTCTTTGCCCCAGACATATGTATTTACAGAATATCCTTGATCCTGACTCGATGAATATATGCAATAGAAGGCATAGCCGATGCTGCCAGGCAGGGAAGCAGGAGAAGCAAAACTGCTGCACTTTCCGGCGTAAACAAAAACTGCCGGATTTCTTCTGTCCCTAATCCCAGGAAAACATAAACCAGCAAAAAGGTACATGGTGCAGAAAGCAGTATCCCCAATCCCCCTAAAAGCATCACCTGAAAAATTACCATTTCCTCTAATTTTCCCACACTCAACCCGCAGACTCGCAGCAGCATATATTTTTTTGCGTTGATTTTTGTTTTGAATAGAAACTGGCTGGATACACAAAACAAAACTGCTGCTCCCGCCATAATTGTCAGCACATGGCAGAACAATTCCAGCATCTGCTTCAGCTTATGGTAGGTTTCCAGCTCCTTATGCAAATCCTGCACATGTATGTAGGGAAACTCTGCCGAATAGCCTTTAATTCTTTCCGCCGCTTCTTCATAATCAATCCCGTTTTCTGTGAAAATCCGCACACGGTTATACGTCACATCCATCCCCAAATGAGCAAAGGCTTCTGATGTAGTATATAAATAATAGCTTTCTCCCATGGATGCCTCATTCTCGAACCATCCTGTAAAGCTTCCCAGCACTGCTCCGATTTTGACCTTCTGCGTCCTGCACACATAATCCCTTTCCAATGTTTCCCGATTCACGCTTCCATTATAGGGGACCCGGCTTTTCAGCTCCGCCACCGTTATCTCATCTCCGGCGTGCAGGGCCGCATTCGCATATGCATCCTTAGTACCGTACGCCTTCCAGTCTTTCCGAATACCCCCGTCCTCCTGAACCGTCAAAGTAAATGGCGGTGCTACCAGGATTACCTCCTCTCCGGAATTTAATTTTTCCATATCCAGCCGGCCTTCCACAATATACGGGACAAAGCTTTCCAGCTCCTCCTGCTGGTAGCCGACAATTTTTGCCTGTGCCAGTATACTGTCCTCATCTCCAAATACGGACTTGATTTCTTCATTGCCTCCCATCGGCCTGTACTGTCCGTCATCACGAAAATCCGAAGCATCCAGATAAGGATCCATCTGCTCTTCTTTAAGCAAAATCTTTATTTTATTATTCTCCTTGTAAGCCGTAACCCGGTCTACACCCTTTTCTTCCCGCAGTTTCTGAACAATTTCTTCTGTAATCCCATCCTGCTCATATGTATCATCAAAATAAATGCCTCCCTCCATTGCCGTATCCGGGTTTCTCACAGCTGCCGCAAACTCAATATCATAATCAAAGGGCATTTCTCCCTGGTACTGTTTATGAGATGCCTGCGTAAGGAAGAAATTTTTGTAGACAATGGAAAATCCAAGAAATACCGTACAGGAGGCCAGAAGGAACACCAGAAGGACAGCTGCGCCTCTTTGAGCCCGAAATTCACTGAACATCAGACGGAAAAACGTGTACTTCCTGCAGGGCTTTTCCTGGCCTTTGTTTATTCGCATTCCTCCATCAGCACTTATCCGCGCATCATCCAGCCCCCTTGTCATCTTGCTCACATATATGCCAAGGCAAAATGCTGCCAGCAAAAGAAAGCCCCCGGCAGACAATGCCATGCTGCCCATTCCCGCAATCATCAAATTTGATGCCGTCATGCGGCTAAGAAAATGTAATCCAACCGCCGTAATGCAAAAACCAGCCCCAAATCCCAGGGCAGTACCTCCCAGAAAAAGGAAGGTCAGCTCACAAAGCAGACATTTTGCCGCCTCTCTTCTGCTCATTCCCATCAGCATATAAATTCTGCACCGCTTCCCGTTTTTTTCGTAAGAAAGCAGCAAAATATTATAGAAAATAACTACCTCGCATACGTACAGCATAAACAAAAAGCCTTTAGGCAGCCGGAAGGCAGCCTCTGATGAACGCATTTCACCATTTACATTTTTTATCATTTCTCCATTTTCCGGTGCAATCACTTCATCAGACTCTCGATAAACCAAAATCTGCGCGGACCGGCTATTGGCCGAGGATTCCAGTTCTACGGCCTTCTCCTTTGTCAAAAATACATTAATCCTTCCGAGTCCCGAGTTCTGCACCTGGGTTCGTACCGGCCACAGCCTTCCATAATCCTTTACCAGTCCCACAATCACCCAGGTATCCTCCCCCACCTGAACCTGCTTATTCAGGCAGCCCTCTCCTGCAATTCTCTCCGCCGCACTTTCTGTCAGTGCAATTTCATTCCCCGATTCTGGAAATCGCCCCTTAGCCAGCCGTATTCGCCCTAATTTTACCGCCATTTCATCTGCATACCCTGCATTAATGCAGATATCGCCTGCCTGCTGCGTGAAAAGCGTATACAAAAAGCCGCAGGAGTATTCACTCAACCCTCTCAGCTGCTCTTCTGCCGTCTTATCCAGATCACCCAGACCAATATCCAGATCATCAAAGTAAAGAATATCCGTAAACATTCCGTATACATTCCATCGCGATTCCCTTGTCTCCTGCAGCAGGCTCTCCGATATTCCAGTCAATACCATAGGCAGGGCAGTCAAAACCAAAACACATATTACAAACATGCGGGCAATCCTGTTCTTTCCTTTAATTGCCTGCATGGAAAGTTTAAATAAAGCTGGATTTATTTTCATCATATTCCTCCAGACGTCCGTCCTTCATATAGTACACCTTAGCCGCAATTTCCAGCCATTCCAGATCATGGGTGACAATGACAAACGCCTGTCTCAATTCTGCATTGGCCTTTTTGACAAATTCCATAAACTGCCTGCTGTTGTACGAATCAAGATTCCCTGTAGGCTCATCTGCCAGCACAATCTGCGGCCGCATTAACAACGCTCTGGCTATGGCCACCCGCTGCCGCTCTCCGCCAGACAGCTGTCCCGGATAGAAATTCAGTCTTGGCTTTATCTCCAGCACAGAAAAAATCTTTTCCTCCAACTCCATATCATATGCTCTGCCCCTGATATCCTGAGGCAGCCTGATATTCTCTAAAACAGTGAATTCGTCAATCAGATTAAAGGCCTGAAAAATGTATCCCACCGCCTGATTCCTAAGCCTTGCCCGTTCTGCCTCCTTCTGCCGGTACAGGGAATGGCCGTTAATCATCACTTCTCCCGAATCTGGCTTTTCAATCCCTCCGATTGTATCCAATAACGTGCTCTTTCCAGATCCGCTTTTTCCCAGGATAACCGTCAAATCGCCCTCCTGTACAGCAAAGGATATCTTGTCCAGTGCCCGTATCTTTGTGCTGCCGTTTTGATAGGTTTTTACCAGATCATGCGCCTGCAGTATAACCATGTCCAGCCTCCTTCCGCAAACAATTCATCACTTAGCCTTATGGCGATTATAATGGAATTTCTGAAACAGCGGAATGCATGTTTGAAAGAATTAAAGAAATATTAATGGGTACGCAAGAATGCCCTCCTTTAAATATCTTTTGACCCCTCCCCAAACCTGTGGTAGGATTATTTTCAGCAGTATTTTAAACATCTGCTGGCCAAAACTATGCACACACTATACACCACAAATTCGCGAGGTTTCCCCATGATTCATGTTATCCGATGCGGGCATGATTCCCGCCATACAAAGCCGCTTGATGTGCTGTACCGGCAGGGCATCGACCATTATCTCCTTCTTCTCATTAAGAGCAGCGCCTACGTGGAAAAGGACGGCGTCCTTCTGGATGTTCCGCCCCAGACAGCCGTCATTTTCGGCCCTGGACAGCGGATTCACTACGGCTGCCGGCATAGTGATTATAATGATGACTGGATTCATTTTTCGGTCACGGCGGATGACCCGATTTTAGATTGCTTCAAAGAGGAAGCCACCCCCACGGCATCCCCCTCCCCGCTCCCCCTTGGCGTCCCCTTCCAGCCCGCGGATTTCACTTCCATCGCCCAATACCCCCGCCTGGCTGCGGCCCGGTGCCGAACGGCGTTATCTTCCGGCCCACACAGCGCCCAGATCCAGGATGCCCTGATGCACGCCATGCTGTGGGAGCTTCTGGAGCACCGCCAGGAAAACGAGGCAGTGAAGACAGTGAAAAGTCCTTACTATCCGACCTTAAGCCGCCTGCGGGCCGAAATCTACAATGCGCCGGGAAGCAGGTGGGAAGCGGCCTCCACGGCACAGCAGCTGAATCTGAGCCTGTCCTACTTTCAGCATCTATATAAGGAACTTTTCGGCATTCCCTTCGGGCGTGACGTAATCCTTGCCCGGCTGGAGGCCAGCCGCTTTTATCTGGAGGAAACCCACATGGACATCGCCTCTGTGGCGGCCCTCTGCGGCTACGAAAACCAGCTTCACTTTATGCGCCAGTTTAAGAAATTTACCGGGCTGACTCCTTCCCAGTACCGGCTGAAGACGGCCGGACGGGAAAAAACATAAGACCAGAAACAAAAAATCTGCAGAATCTTAAAAATCTGCACTTTCATCTTTAAAACTCCGGTGCCCCGGGCCCGGAGTTTTTGCTATGATAAGGCTATCAAAAGCAAGTGAGCAAGCAAAAACGTTCAGAAAGGGAGGACATTATGAGAAAGAAATTAAGTGTATTATCTGTTGCACTGGCAGCTGCCATGACCGCTTCCTTAGCCGGATGCGGCGATCAGAGCGTGACCAGCACCACCGCAGCCCAGGAGACCCAGGCTGCAACAGAAGCTCCTGCGGGCGATTCCGCAGAAACCACCCAGGCAGATTCCGGAAGCGGAGAAGCCACTGACTCCATCGTTACGGAGCAGACCGATCTGACCTTCATCTTTGCCGACGGCGACGAGGGTGCAAAGAAGGCCATGAACGAAATCGTAAACCGCTTCAATGAAACCTATGACATGATTACCGTTACCATCGAGCCCGGCACCGGCGGAAACTATTCCGAGCTGTTAAAGACCAAGGACAGCGTAGGCGAGTTCCCGGAGGTTATGGAGATGCGCGACACCGCCATGTATGTCCGTGCCGACAAGCTGGCTCCTCTGCCCGATGATATCGTATCCCTCTTCAAATCTCCCATGGAGTTTAACGGCGAGGTATACACCGCAGCGCTGGCTGGCGAGAACACCAACGGCATTATTTACAACAAGACCTACTTTGACGAGAACGGCCTCACCGAGCCCACCACCTATGACGAATTTATTGCACTCTGCCAGACCATCAAGGACAAGGGCGATATGGCTCCCCTGGTTGTAGGCGGACAGGATCTGTGGCACATGGGCTTCCTCTTCAACAAGGCTTATGACGATCAGGTAATGAGCGTGGATCCGGATTTCATCGAGCACTGCTATGACGGCTCCAAGGATTTCTCCGATCCCGCCATCAAGGCTACCTTTGAGGAAATGCAGGAAATCATGCAGTATGCACAGGACGGCTGGGTATCCACCCCGGATGCACAGATTACCACCTTCCTGGTAAATGACATGGCTGCCATGATGTACTCCGGCACCCACATGTTCAGCCAGATTACCCAGGCAGATCCTGAGTTTGAAATCGGCTGGTTCCCGATTCCCAGCCCCGACGGCAAGGTACGTCTGGTAGGCGGTTCCGGCATCGGCGGCCTGGCAATCTCTGCAGAAGCTGCTGAAGATCCCAACAAGAAGGCTGCATCTGAGGAATTTATCCGCTTCTTCTTCGCTCCGGAGAATTACAAGGTTTACTGCGAGAATTTAAGCGCCATTCCTTCTACCGTAGAAACCCCGGATCTGGATGTGCTTCCTGTACTGGACGAGGTAATCGAGGCCACCGGCACTGCTGACACCCTGACCCCAATGTGGAACGGAAAATCCGGCAACAATGAGCTTCCTCCGGACTTCCGCAACTTCACCTACAAGACCCTGATCGAGGTACTTCAGGGAACCCGTGACATTGACTCTGCATGTGAAGAAATGAATAAGACATGGCAGGTTGCAGCCGAAAGCTTCAATCCGGTAACGGGAGCAGGAATCGAATAACGATCCCGCGCCCAGGCGGGCAGGCATCAAATCACGCACAGCAAGGCTCATGCAACAAAAGCATGAGCCTTTTTATGCCCATTTTTATGGTCCATATCCCATAAAAGCTTCAGGAAAGGAGAATCCCCATGCTTCATCAGAAAAAACGCGGCATTGACAGGACCGCCCTGGCGTTCATCGCCCCGGCATTGATCCTGTATCTGCTCTTCATCATTGTCCCCACGGTAAGCAGCGTTTACTACAGCTTCACCTCCTGGGACGGCATCAGCCCGGACATCAAATTTATCGGTCTGGCCAACTATAAGGAAATCTTCACCAGCGCCCGCTTTGGAAACGCACTGAAGAATACCATCATTTTAACCATCTTCATTTCCATCCTGGAAAATGTTTTCGCCTTAGCGCTGGCTGTCCTGGTTGACAATGTGCGCTGGGGCAAGAATTTCTTCCGGAGTGCCTTTTACATCCCGGTGCTGATTTCCGGTATCGTATCCGGTTTCATCTGGAAGATCATGTACAATTACAATTTCGGCGCCATCAACAGCATCCTCACCCAGATCGGCATGGGGAATTTCAAGCAGGACTGGCTGGGCAATACCAGTCTGACCCTGATTATGATCGGCGTGGTTCTGGTGTGGAAGGGCGCAGGCTACTACATGATTATCTACCTGGCTTCCCTGCAGAGCGTTTCCACTGACGTCATCGAGGCTGCGGAGATCGACGGCGCTTCCCCCTGGCAGCGCTTCCGGATGATTACCATCCCCTTAATCTCCGGCGCATTCACCATCAACTTTACCCTTTCCCTGATCAATGGCTTGAAGGTCTTTGACCAGATCAACGTGATGACCGACGGCGGCCCCGGCTTTACCTCGGAGACGCTGGTTTACCTGCTTTACAAAGTGGGCTTTACCGAAGGACGGCAGGGCTTTGGTACGGCGGTAGGCATCATGCTTCTGTTCATCATCATTATCCTAAATACCATCCAGCAGAAATTCCTGCGGAGCCGGGAGGTGCAGCTGTAATGAGAGCATTGAAAAAACCGAAAGCAAAGGATTATCTCCTTCTTGTTGTGGCCATCGTGCTGGCCATCATCTTCCTTTATCCTGTACTCTTTGCCCTGATGTCCGCTTTTAAGAGCAATGGCGACATCCTGAAGAACCCGGCAGGCTTCCCTACATCGCTCTACACCCAGAACTTTGTGGATCTGTTCGCCATGTCGGACTTCTCCACCGCCATCATCAACACGGTTATCCTGACGGTGGTATCGGAGCTGCTGATCGTGTGCATCGTTCCGCTGGCCGCCTACGCCATCGAGAGAAGAAAGAGCCGTTTTACCAGCTTTATCTACACCTTCTTCCTGGCAGGCATGATGATCCCCTTCCACCTGTACATGTTCCCGCTGTTTAAGGAAATGAAGACCTTCGGCCTTTTCGGAAACATGCTGGGCCCCATCGTCTGCTATATTTCCGGTTCGGTGGCCTTCGGAACCCTGCTGTACTGCAGCTTCTTAAACGGCATCCCCCTGGATATCGAGGAGGCAGCCATGATCGACGGCTGCTCGCCATTCCAGACCTTCTGGAAGGTGACCTTCCCCCTTCTCGGGCCTTGTACCGGGTCCATGGTGATCTTAAACGGCTTAAACATCTGGAATGACTTCCTGATGCCTTACCTGGTGCTTCCCAGCGGCCGGGCAAAGACCATCACCGTAGAGATCGCCAGCTTCGTAGGACAGTTTACGGCCCGGTGGGACATCGTTTTTGCCGGAACCATTATTTCCATCGTACCGGCCCTGATTATCTTCTGTATGTTCCAGAAATATTTCGTGAAAGGAATCACGGCTGGGGCAGCTAAGGGCTGATGGACACCTCTCCCGCTTAACGAAAGCCGCCGCCCCGGCGCTGACCAAAATCAGGGGCGGCGGCTTTGCCATTTTCCCTCCCTGTGCTATACTGGTCTGTATATCAGAGACAAAACCTTACAGGAGGATTCCCATGGATACGGAAAAGAAGAAAAAAGAATTTCGCCTCGGCATGTTTCACAAGTTTGCGCTGGTCATTATTTTCTGCGGCCTGGTTCCCATGATCGTCCTCACCACTGTGCTCTTTCGCACCATGCTGGGCCGTTACCAGCAGGTGATTACGGATACCTACCAGCAGGCGGTGATCTCCGTGGGCAGCCGCATCGACAACATGCTTTCCACCTACAACAGCATCACCAAGATGCCCTACTACTACAATTTTTCCTCCAGCGAAAACCATGTGAATTACATGACCTTCGACAACTTCCGCCAGATCGTCTACGGCATCGGCTATGACCCGGAGACTATGGAGGAGAACCGGCGTGCCGACATGGAAACATTTCTCCGAAATATCATGAGCACCGACAGCTTTATTACCGCGGCTCATTTTATGGCCCAGGACTTAAATGGCAAGGAAATCTCCTTTCACGTCAATACCTGGGGGAATTATTTCTATACCATGGAGCCTTTCTATCAGGCGGTGGACCGGGAGCATTTAGACCAGGATTCCCGAAAAATGCTCCTTTATCCCATCCACCAGCACAATTATCTCAGCACCCGGCTGAGCACAGAAGCCTTTACCATCGCCCGAAATTATTTCGACCTGCGGGGAAATATTCAGGATATGGACTACGTGGGCACCCTTTATCTGGACATTGACGCCCAGAAAATCCGCAGCATCATCGATTCTGTGGATTTTCTCCAGGAAGAACGGCTTTACATCCTCTGGCCCGACGGCACCTGCTTTTACAGCAATCAGCCGGAGGCCATCGGGCAGGTGTTTAATCTGGAGGAAATGGGCCAGCAGAAGGATGTAATGCTTCTCCAGGCCCCCAGCAGCGAGTATGGGGTGCGGACAGTGGTGGAGCTGGACACCCGCACTGCCTTTGCCCCCATCCAGAACCTTTACCGGATCATGTACCTGGTGCTGGGCTTATCCATGGCCGCCCTGGCCTCCGGCTCCGTCTTCTTCTCCCGAAAGCTTACCGGCCCCCTGACGGAGATGATGCAGCAGATGAAGCGGGTGGAAAAGGGCGATTTTGACATCAGTCTTCCCACTGGCAGAAGGGATGAGATCGGCGAGCTCTCCGCCCGCTTTAACCAGATGTCCGCCGCCTTAAAGACCTACATCAACAAATCCTACGTGGCCCAGATCCGCCAGAATGAGGCGGAGCTGACCGCGCTGAAATCCCAGATTTACCCGCATTTCCTTTACAATACGCTGGAAATCATCCGCATGACGGCCCTGGAAAATGATGACCAGCAGGTTTCTTCCATGATTGAGGCCCTGTCGGAGCAGATTCATTACCTGATCGGGCCCGTAAAGGACCTGGTTCCCCTGGGGAAGGAAGTGGAGATCGTGCGGAAATACGTCTTTCTGCTGAACTGCCGCATCCAGGGACACATCCAGTTTGAGTGCCTTGGCGGCCGCCTGGACAATCTGATGGTGCCCAAGCTGATCCTCCAGCCCATCGTGGAAAATGCCTACGTCCACGGCATCAAGCCAAAGGGCGGCACCGGACGCATTTTCATGGAAACCAACCGCCAGGAGGACCGGCTGGAAATCAGCATTATGGATGACGGCGTAGGCATGGATGAATCTCAGTTAGCGCAGATGAAGGCCCTCTTAGACAGCGATGAGATCGGGGTAAAGGATGAATACAACTGGAAAAGCATTGGACTAAAGAACGTAAATGACCGGATTCGGTATCTGTACGGGGAGGAATACGGGGTGAAGGTGACCAGCTCGCCTGGCTTCGGCACCATTGTCCGCCTCCTTCTTCCCCTGAACCAAGGAGAATAGCTTATGATAAAAATGATTATTGCCGATGATGAGCCGGTAATCATCCGGGGAATTAAAAAGCTTCTGGACTGGGAATCCATGGGCATCCAGATCGTGGGGGAATACGCCGATGGAAGACAGGCCCTGGACGGCATCCTGGCCTTAAAGCCGGAGATCGCCCTCTTGGACATCTCCATGCCGGGGCTGACCGGTATCGATGTATTAAAGGAGCTGAAGGCCCAGAATGAAAAAACAAACGTCATCTTCATCAGCGGCTTCCAGGATTTTGAATACGCCAAATCCGCCGTCCGCTTCGGCGCCATGGACTATCTGTTAAAGCCCGTGATCCGCGGCGAACTGCTGGCTGCCCTGGAGCGCTGCGTCCCCTTAACTAATGACCCCCAGCCCCTCTTTTCCCAGAACACAGACTACTCCGCCCTTTTAGGGATGGAGGAAAATCAATACGTGACCATGATGGCCGTCCCCCTTCTGGCCGGCCGCGACGGGCACATGCGCAAGCTGATGGAATTTTCCGTCACCGGCGCGCTGGAGGAGGCCCTGAAGGCCGATGATGCCGGTATTCTTTTCGGCAAGGACGGCCACACTATCCTGGTTCTTAAGGGCATGGACCGGAGCCAGGCCCTTGCCTACATCACCGGGCTGGAGGAAAGGCTGGCCGCCCGCACCGGCATCCATATCTGCATCCTGGCCGCCGGACTTACGGACTCCCTTTCCTGTGTCCGCGAACAGTATTCTCTCTGCCTGAAGAATCAGGATCTTCCCTTTTTTGCCAGCTTCCTCTCCTGCTACTGCTTTGACCTTCTGGCCCCCCTTCTGCACGCCCCCGCCGATAGCGAGGACGCCATGGAAAAGCTGATGAAAATCCGCAGCCAGATGAAGGAGCTGCTCTTTGCCCAGAAGCAGGAAGCCTACGAAAAGGCCTACCAGCAATTCTGCCGGAGCGTGGTGCCCGCCAGCGCTGGTTCCCGGGAAAATGCCTGCTATTATTTCTGCAGCACCCTGCGGCTTTTCGCGGAAGACCTTGCCGCCGCCCACATCCCCTTTGATGAGCCGGACACCACCTCCCTTTTAGAAACCGGACGCACTCTGGAGACCTACCAGGAAATGACGGATCTCTTTCGCGAGTCCTTTCGGAATCTTTTTCAGAAGGTGCGGGAAAAGGCTGCCGCAAAGGATCTGCGGGAAATCGACCTGGCGGTGGAATACATTGAAAAGCATTTTGCCGAACCCCTGACCCTGGAGATCCTGGCCAATGTGGTGCACATGAATCCTTATTATTTCAGCAGTTATTTTAAGAAAAATACAGGGATTAATTTTAAAGATTACCTGGGCTCCGTCCGCCTCCGCCACGCCATGACCCTGCTGGTGACCACGGACCGGACTACCTACGATATCGCCTCCGCCTCCGGCTTCTCCGACTCACGGGCTTTCTCTGATTTGTTTCAGAAAACCTACGGTGAAAAGCCCAGCGCGTACCGGAAGCGGGTGCGGGCGGCGGCAGAGGAAGAACAGGGAAAGCCATAAACTTACAGGAGGAATTTTGCTATGATTACCGACCAAAAAACCGGAAAGGCTTTTTTAAGCCTCTGGTTTGGGAACTTTTACCGTCCGGCCTACGATGACCGTGAATTTGTCCGCCGGGCCATCACCCTTATCAAAGACCTGGGCTTTAACACAGTGCTTTTGGACTCTAAGGCCTGGGAGGATTTTGCCCTGCGCTTTCAGGGCGGCGAAGCCAGCCCCTACGTATCCATGCAGGAATTTATGCAGGAGGAAATCCTCCGCCAGGGCCTTTCCTACCAGTTTCTGTCCCTTTACTTAAACGGGGACAATCTGTACCCCCACATCCGTTTCAGCCCGCCCATTTACGGGGACTCGGTGGTCAATGCCGACGGCTCCGATGGGAAATGGTATCGCTACTGGTCGCCAAAGGCGCAGGATTCTATGGCTGAGCATGTGGAAGGATTGCTGCGGCTTTATGGGGAGAGACAGAGCCGGATTGGGATGACGGAGAAAAGTGCGGCTGAGACTGCTGGGGCTGCTGGGACGACTGGGATGGCTGAGGCTGCTGAGACTTCGAGTGCACAGGCGGAGACCGGCATGGGCGCAAAATGTGCTGTGTATCCAGCAAACGCTCCCGCTCCTCAGACCAGGAAACCCATGTGCAGCATGTGGGATCCCATCATTGCTCCCAGCTTTGACACAGAAGGCCGTAGCCGATATCTTACCTGGCTTAAGAACCGGTATCAGGGAGATATCCGCCAGCTGAATGCAGACTACGGCACCCACGCCGCTTCCTTTGCGGAGCTTCGCCCGGAGGAATACTGGTTTACTCTGCGCTGGCCGGATCGGACATCCTTCACGGAAGAGGAAGCTGCCGCCATGGCCCCGCCCTTCCAGGTACTGGCTCACAACCGGCTGTGGCAGAGGGATGAACTGACCAGTTATTTCCGGACAATGAAGGAGCGGCTTCACCAGATTGACCCGGAGCTTTGGCTTTGTCCTGACCTGGCCCAGTGGGGATATTTCCTCAATGTAGACGGCGCTATGCTCTCCGGCGTGGGCATGGCCGATCTTTGGGATACGGCCATGCGGGGAATCGACCTTTACCACCTGGCTGCGCATGTGGACTGCGCCAATTTCCTCTCTGTGCCGGTGACGCCGGACGGAGATGCAGACTGCTACGTAACCGCCTGCCACCACAGCATGCTCCGCTCCATGAACCAGGGACGGGATTTTCTAGGCGGCATCTATTGGGGAAGATTCCTCTATCAGCCCATATATGAGACCCTTACTCCCTGCGAGGTGATGGCCTCCATCGCCGCCAGCGGCGCCTCCGGGTGTTCTGCGTATGGCTGCTGCGGCCTGGATGACGGCGGCCTTCTTCACCGGATGGAGCCCTATTTCAACCAGTCCCTGGCCCGGGCAAACCAGTGGTTCCAGGAAATCCTTCCTCTCCGCGGAGAGCTGCTTCCGCCGGAAACTGCCATCCTCTTCCCCTCAGCCATGGCCCTTATGGAAAATATGGGCACACCCAATAATAAGGCACGGCGCCTTGATCTTCTCGGCTTTTACCACGCCTGCCTTGACCTTGGCGTCAATGCCGATGTGATCGATGGAAAACAGCTTTCCCAGCCGGATATCCTTGCCCAGTACCGGGTGATTATCCTTCCTGAAGATGACTGCTACCAGGCCGACCCGGATCCGGAGCTGGAAAAGGCCCTGGCTCAGTATGTGCAGAGCGGCGGAACCATTATCCATAGTCCGGGCAGCATCCTGGGTCGGAAGCTTTTCGCTCCCGATGCCGAGAAACATCCGGCCTCTCCTGTGCGGCTCCTGGCCTGTGGCCGGGCAGATTTTGATGGAACGGATTACACTCTCGAGAAGAACTGCGCTCCCTGGAAGGACTACACACCCCGGAAGGACTTCTTACCTGAGGAGGACTGCATTCCCCAGAGCACCTGCTTCTTCTCCTACAAGGAAGAGCCCTCCCCCTCCCTCTCCCCTTGCGCTTCCGTTCCATCCGCCCGCCGCGTCCTGGCCATCTGGCTGTCCGACGGCCAGCCTGCTCTGGTAAAGACCGCCATCGGAAAGGGATGCGTCTTCTCTTTCGGCTTTGATTACGGCTTCAGCTATACGGCCAAAATCGCCCCCCACGTACCCAGAGAGCAGAAAAATAATGCCCTCTACCCAGTAACCATGCTGGAGCGGAATCTTTTGCAGGAGCTTTTAGAGGAGGCTTTGGGCCGCCGCCTTACCTGCCACCGGAATATCGAAAAGGCCCTCTTTGACAAGGGCCTCATCATCATCAATCACACTTCCTATCCCTGTCCAGTGACAGAGACCGGAGAAAAATATTATCAGTATCCGGCAAAGGATGGGGCAGGGCAGGAAATTCTCCTTCCCCATAGCGGAGTATTTATCCGCATGGCAGAAAATTTGGCCTGACGGCAAAACCAGTTCATCTCTGCTCCGCTGGCGGCGTTAAAATCTTCGCCGCCAGCATATCCCGCTTAACATATTCCATAAAATCCTTTTCCGCCTTGCTTAGATACGTCCCCTTCCGGTAAGCGATGGAGCGCTTCCAGGCAAGGCGGTTTCCTATGGAAAAATACACCAGCGGCGCCGCCGGATCCACATAGGATTGGGGAAAGAAAGATGGGCCAATCTGGCTTTTTGCCATATTTACCGCGGTGTAGGTGGTAGTAGCCTCGAAAAGCACCTTGGGCTTGTAGCCGGCCTGGATAAACTCCCGGTCCAGCATCCGCCGGAATTTCGTCTCCCGGCTGAGCAGGATAAAGGAATCTTCCTTAAGAAGCTTTAAATCCATATGGGGGAATTCCTCCCAGCTGCAGTCCCCGGCCATGGAGGCCAGCGGATGATTCTTCGGCAGGGCCAGCACCATCAGCTCCTCATCAATGGGAAAATATTCAAACTGCGGATTCTGCTCCCAGTGGGCAGTTAGGGCCAGGCTCACATTGCCCTGCTCTAAAAGCTGCTCCATCTTCACCGACCGGGCCTCAATCACCCGGAAGGTAATCTCCGGATACTTTTTGTGAAACAGCGGATACACCCTGGCAAACATTTCCGAACCTCGCTCCGGCGTGTAGGAAATGGAGATTTCCCCCTTCCGCATATCCGCAATATCGCTTAAAATCTTGTAGGTTTCTTCCTTAATCCCCAGAATCCGCCGGGCCGCCTCCAGGTACACGTTCCCCGCGTAGGTCGGCACCATGGAATGCTTGATCCGGTGAAACAAAAGAAGGCCCAGCTCACGCTCCAGCCGCAAAAGCTGCTGATTCAGCGCAGACTGGGTCATATAAAGCTTTTCCGCCGCCTTCGATATGCTCTGCTCATCGGCAATGGCAATGATATACTCCAACTGTTTCAAGTCCATAAGCAAGGCCCTCCCCGTACCTCAGTATCTCACATTTAATCGACGTTTTCCGAATAGCGGTATTCTCCCCACCAGTCAGGCATCAATTCTCCTAAGGTCACTGTCTTTCTTTCCGCAAAATCAACCATGATTTCCATGTCCTTATTCTTCTGGTTCAGCTGCATAAAAAACTCCCGGCAGGCCCCGCAGGGCATTCCGCTGCCCTTTCCAAAAGGTGCCTGATCCCGAAATGCAATCAGCCGCTTAACCACCGTCTCCCCGCTGTTGACGTACATGTTAAGCGCCGCCGTCCTCTCCGCACATAAATCGAGAACACCGCAGCAGCTCTCGATGCAGAAGCCCGTAAAAATCTTCCCGCTCTCACTCTCTAAGGCGCAGACAACGTGGTGGGCGTAGATGAAGGGGGATACTTCTTCCGGATGGTATTGGTCTTTTGCTTTTTGGTATAGTGTTTCCCATATGTCCATTTTTGTGTCCTCCTTTGTGTTTAAAAAGTCATTCTATCCTTTCGTCATAGAGCAGTTTCTCCAGCATGTGAATCTCATCAATAGCCAAACGAATCCGGTTAACCTTCTCTAAAGTATCCTCATCCTTCACATTTTCCATAAAATTAAAACTCTCCGCAGATACAGGCTCTTTGTCTGCCAGAAGCAGTTCATCCGTGGATATTTTCATAAAAAAGCAATCTTGGCAAGTTCATTTACATTGACTACCTTATTTCCCTGAATGATTTTACTCATAACCGCCTTCGATATACCCAGCGCATCCGCCAGCATTTGCCGCGCCAATCCTTTCCGCTCCATTTGTTTTTGAATATTTGCGCCAATTTGCTCAAAATCTACAGCATACATAGCAACACCTCCCTGCAGTTTCTTACACAAATCATATCGACTTCATTTACCGTATCAGCCATTTTCCCCTTTTCGTCGAACCTTCCCTCACTAAGATTCCCTCTGTCTGCAGATTTTTCATTGCATATCGAATGCCCGCATAAGATAAACCAAGCTCTTTGGCAAGCTGTTTTTGTGTAATATGTGGATTTTTTTCAATTTCTGAGATAATCTTTTCCGCTGTCGTTTTATCGTAATTATCTCTTTTCACATTTTCTCTTCCGTCTTCTAAAACGTTTTCTATGTTCGTTTCTTCGCTAGTCTCTCTGTCAATTTCATCTTCTGTGCTAGTTTCTCCGCTAGTTTCTTCATCATTTTCATTTTCTCCGCTAGTCTCTCCATCAATTTTATTTTCTGTGCTAGTTTCTCCGCCAGTCTCCCCCCGGTACAAGTTAATCCGCAGCGCAATCTCCATATCAATAAACTCCGGCTCGGCAAGACCATATTCCTTCATCTCCCGCATCAGCTTCGGAATTCCGGTTCCCCAGCCCTCAATCAAATGCATATACGAAAATGCATGGGCCAGCGCCCGGTTCCGAATCTGCGAATAGCCTTCCTTCATCCGCTCAATTGTCACCCCAGGCAGCAGGCCGCCAGGTGAAGTAATCTCCAGCCGGTCATCATAGATGGCCACCTGAATATGCGAGGATTGCAGAAAGCTGCAGTTCATCACCGAATTGATTATCAGCTCCCGGATACTGTCCGGCGGCAGTTCATAGATATCCTTCCGGTAAATGCCTTCAATCCTTGCGCCAAGATGAATATTCCGCAGCACAAACTTAAAGGCTTCCTCAATCTGCTCCCACAGCGGCCCCTCATAATCGCGCTTATCCACGAAAATGGCCCGCGTTGTTCCCTTGAACATCCCGCACTGGATCCGGGAAAGAAAGGCATCCTGCCCCGTTAAAAATACCCAGGCATTTGTCGGATGCAGCTTCCCTTTTTCATCCTCTGCCAGAATGCCCCAGCTCAAAAGGACATTTTTTGTAACATCCTTCACCGCCTTCTTCTGGACATCATTCTTGCAGTTGGCAATGGCCACCGCTTTCATCTCCGCACAAAGGGTTTCAATCTCTTCATCCGAAACAGACAAATCCCTGCACATAACCATATCATAGGAGCGGCCTCCAGAGGCATAATACATTTCCTGTGTCATGGCCCGATCTGCTTTTCTGGAAGTCCCCGACACGCGCATATAAACGCCGTCTGTGATGCCCTCCGCCTTAAGATAATAAGGCCTCTGCATTCCGGCACTGATCTCTGCAATGATAATGGTCTTTCCATTTATCGTCTGCGGATACACATCAGGAACAATCACCGGCTCACAGCTGTCAGAAATCGCGTTGGTAATGGCATCCAGCTCGCGGAATACATTTTCCTCCAGAATCCCCACAATCTCCCTGGTGTCATCATCAATGCCAAAGACAATCCTTCCGCCCTTGCCATTGGCAAAAGCCACAACCGATTTCATGTATTTTATACTTTTTTCCGGACGCCTTACCTTAAATTCCACATTTTTAGACTCTCCCGCCAGAATTTCCTCTACGGTCATGCAGCCACCTCCAGTCTCACGATCATTCTCTGTCAAAATCTCCCATTCACATTGTCGGCAAAGAATCTGCCCTTTATCCATCCGTGCATCAAAATAACTATTCAACCTCGTCTTTTACATTTGTACGATTATGATTAAAATCATATTTATCAAAGATAAGTTGCATAAGCTGACATTTACTAACGTGAAGCTGTATCACTTCCCCTCTCCAATAATACTCATTTTCTCATAATAATCATCAACATACATCTCAACCGCTCTCTCAACTGCCACCGTCTTTGACTGTCCGGCATCTTCACAAAAACGAGTTAATTTATCATAGATACTCTTTTCCATTCTTACACTAATGGGAACATTTTCTTTTTTTGCTCTTGCCATCTAGCTCAACCTCCATAAATCTCTAACAAACACTCTTCCTCGATTTCTTCCGTATCCAGCAATTTCTTCAAATCGTCAATATCCGGGAGCGCTTCAATTAGTTCTGCCGACATATCTTTTGACGTCTTATAAGTGGCAACCCCCATTGGTTTTGTATAATCCCGAATCACAAAATCCACAAAGGCTTTATCTATCATTTTAACCGCTATAAATTCCTCACATTATTGTATCTAAAAGTCTTCAATTACAGCATATCAAATACGTAATGAAAAAGCAATACAATTATTGCTTTTTCAATTCGCTTTTCTCATCGTTCTCTTTTTTCTTTACTGACCGCTTTGCAATCTGCGCCATATTCGTGTCCACGATCTCAGGTACTCCCTCACCAGCCTGCTCATTGAAATGGGATGCCTGCCGCTTCTGCTTGCAGATCATTTAGGGCATAAAAAATACAGATTTCAAATTTTAGTTTCACAACATCTTATATCTGTGTTTTAAAAATTGTTGATATTGGGCACTTCTATGGTATAATATTTTTCAAACATAGTATCAATAAGTTGTAGTTTGAAAGTTGGTGAACAAGTGGACAAAAAGGAAACCATAAAAAACATAATAAATAACAACAACGGTATTGCAAAAACCGCTGATTTTGTTGCCGAAGGGCTTACCAACTATGACGTAGCCAATCTATGCAAAGAGGGTTATCTTGAACGCGTCAGACATGGCTATTACCAGCTCGCCGAGCAGGAAGATATAAAGGAAGAACAGGTACTTTCCACTCTCCTTCCCGAAAGCATCGTATGCGTGGAATCAGCGATGTTTTATTACGGCTACAGTGATTTTTCGCCCCGGCAATGGTCGATTGCCGTCCCCCGTACCTTTTCACGAACAAGGCTGCATATTGATTCTCTGGCGACAAAGGTGTACTTTGTACAGCCTACCTTGTTTGAAATCGGAAAAACAAGCGGGGATTTTAATGGAGTACAGCTTGCTGTTTATGATCGAGAACGCACCATTTGCGACTGTTTCAAATACCGCACAAAGCTGGACAACGAAATGTTTAACAAGGCGCTCAATGCCTATGCTGCCGATAAAAAGAAAAACCTGAGCAATCTTTCCAGTTATGCAAAGAAAATGCGGGTTTATAAAAAACTGATGGATATAATGGAGGTACTGCTCAATGGCTGATATCGCTGCTTCCGTGCTTGCACGGCTGAAAAATAAGGCTGCTGAAAGTGGCAGGAGCTATCAGCTCTGCTTGCAGCTTTTTTGTCAGGAAGAACTCCTCCGCCGCTTGGAGAAATCCAAATATGCTGAGAATCTCGTGTTAAAAGGTGGATTATTTCTCTATTCTCTGACTGGCTTTGACAGTCGGGTAACGGTGGATGTGGACTTTTTGCTTCGGCAAATACCTAATACACCAGAACAGTTAAGAGGTATCCTTGAAGAAATTATAGCAGTTCATACCGGCAATGATTTTGTTATCTTTGAGATAAAGG
>JAGHER010000106.1 GCA_017889125.1 Lachnospiraceae bacterium | reverse complement strand
GATGATCTTGGGCGTATTGTGGTCCCGAAGGAAATCCGCAGGACGCTGCGGCTTAGGGAAGGTACGCCTTTGGAAATATTTACGGACCGGGAAGGCGAAATTATCCTGAAAAAATATTCTCCTATGGTAGAGCTGACTGCCTTCGCCGGACAGTATGCGGAGGCCATGGCCCAGTCAACGGGGCTGATGGTGTGCATTACCGACAGGGATCAGGTCATTGCTGTGGCTGGCGGCCCGAAAAAGGAGCTGCTGCAGAAAAATATCAGCCGCCAGCTGGAGCAGCTGATTAATGAGCGGCAGACGGTCTGCGCGGGAAAGGATGACAAAAGCTTTATCCCATTAATCAGCGAGGAGCTGGAGGGCGTCACCGCCCAGGTGGTGACGGCCATTCTCTGTGAGGGTGACGCCATCGGATCGGTGGCGGTCTTAAGCCGAGAGCCGAGGGTGCGCTTTGGCGACGCGGAGATCAAGCTGGTGTCCACGGCTGCGGGATTCCTGGGCAGACAGATGGAAGGGTAGGATGCTGCAAAGAGGCAGGCAAATGAAAAGGACAGGCAGAAACGGCGAAGCCAGTGGATGAGGCTTCGCCGTTTCTGCCTGTGTTTCCTTAATTCCCGGCTTAGCTTTTAGAAGGCATGCGGGAGAAGATCTTTCCGGCAAAATCACCGAAATTCAGGGTCTGCAGAATGATCTTTCCGGGGCCGGTGAGCCGGGTGAGGAAAAGTCCCTCTCCGCCGAAAAAGATATTCCCCAGGCCTTTTACCATCTCTGTTTCGTAGGCCACGCTGTCTTCAAAGGCGACGACATTTCCGGTGTCTACATAAATGGTCTCGCCGGGCGCCAGGGTCTTTTCCACGGCATCTCCGTCAATCTCCAGAAAGGCCATGCCGTATCCCGACAGCTTCTGCAGGATAAAGCCCTCTCCGCCGAAGAATCCGGAGGACAGCTTTTTGGCAAAGGTAATTTCCAGATTGACAGAGGGCTGGGCGCAGAGAAATGCCCCTTTCTGAATAATGAGGGCGCCGCTCTGTTCCAGGCTTACGGGAAGGAGAGAGCCAGGCACCGTGCTGGCAAAGGCAATAATGCCGGGGCGGGATGCGGTGTACGTAGCCATAAACAGTGACTCGCCGGAAAACATCCGGCCGATGCCCTTTAACAGTCCGCCGCGGGTGTTTGTGGACATTTCAATGCCCTCGGTCTTCCAGGCCATGCCGCCGGACTGGGTGTACATGGATTCTCCGGCCTGAAGCGCGATCTCCACAGCGGGAACAGTGTTTCCGGTAATCCGATATTCCATAGATAATCCTCCTGACTTGAAGCGGCGGCAGCAGGCCGTCCGCAGTTTTGGCAAATGTTTCTGATGAATGGTTTCTGGGCTTATCATAGCATTGGCCCGGCGGGATGGCAAGTGGATAAATGGCAGACGGTTTACTTTTTTGCGCCGTCATCTTATAATGAGTGCATGAACGAATACAATTCCATTCCACAACAGTTTAACCGAATCAGGAGGAGGAAAATGATGAATCAGCCGCTTTTTCACTGGTACACGATTCCGGAGTTTGCCGGAGTGCGGCCGGTGAATGTATATCATAAAGAAAATGCATCTGCGCCGGAAAATGTAGGCTCTCTCACGCAGGAAGGCTCTCTCACGGAAAAGAATGTCCATGTGCTTGCCCGGTCGGTTCTTCTGCACGAGGGCCAGGGAAGGAGAAGGCTTCTTCTTACGGCGGATGATTATTATAAGCTGTATATTAACGGACAGTTTGTCTGCCAGGGGCCGGCGCCGGCCTGGCCGGAGCATTATTATTATAATGAGATTGACATTACGCCGTACCTTAAGGAGGGGTGGAATGTACTGGCGCTGCATCTGTACTACCAGGGCCTGATTAACCGGGTATGGAACAGCGGGGACGGCCGCTTTGGGGCGGCAGCCCTGGTGCTGGATGAGGAAGAAAAGTGCTGGGAGCCGCAGTGGCGTTATCATCGTTCTCTGGCTTTTTCGGGGGAGACAATCGGCTATGAGACCCAGTATCTGGAGGATTTTGACTCTAATCTTTGGGCGGATGACTGGAATATGCCGGATTTTGATGATGGCGGGTGGCCATTGATGGTGCCTGCTAAGTGGGCAGACTATGCTATGGAAAAGGAGCCGGTGAGACTTGTGCAGGTGGAGGTCTTAGAGCCTGCCCAAATCCAAAAGGAGAGAGGCTGCTGGCGGATTGATCTGGGCGCTGAGGTGGTTGGCGCTCTCCGCATCCGGGCGAAGGGCCGGGCGGGCCAGGAGACGGCGGCAGGCCAGGAGACGGCAGCGGGCCAGGAGACGGCGGCGGGCCAGGAGCCCGTGGCGGGCCAGGAGACGGCGGCAGGCCAGGAGCCCGTGGCGGGCCGGGAAGCAGCGGCAAGCCAGAAGACGGCGGCGGGCCATGTGCGCATTTTCTGCGGCGAGGAGCTTTCTGCGGACGGCCGGGTGCGCAGCGATATGCGATGCGGCTGCCGCTATGAGGAAACCTGGACCCTCAGGGAGGGAGAGAATCTTTTAGAGCCCTATGATTACAAGGGATTCCGCTACGGAGAGCTGCATTTTGAGGAAGGCGTGGAGATCCTTGAGGTGAAGGCGGTGGTGCGGCATTACCCTATGGATGAGGGCGCCTGTGAGATTGCAAGCAGCGACAGACGGCTGGAGGAGATCTTTGCCATCTGCAAAAATGGTGTCCGCTGGGGCACCCAGGAGGGATATCTGGATTGTCCCACCAGGGAGAAGGGACAGTATCTGGGGGATGCGGTGGTGACCTCCCGGGCTCAGCTTTGGCTTTCCGGCACCGCGGAGCTTCTGGAAAAATGTGTTAAACAGTTTGCCTGGACCAGCCGGGTGTGTCCGGGGCTTATGGCTGTGGCGCCGGGGGCATTTATGCAGGAGATCGGCGACTTTTCTCTGCTGTGGTCCCAGATGCTTCTTTCGGTGTATGAATTTACGGGAAACCGGGATTTCCTGCGGGAGTATTATCCTGTGGCCAGGGGGATCCTGGAGCATTTCCGGCAGTGGGAGGGAGAGGATGGCCTGCTGGTACAGGTGAAGGACAAGTGGAATCTGGTGGACTGGCCGGAGAATCTGCGGGATGATTATGATTTCCCCCTGACCCGTCCGGTGGTGGCCTGTGGGCGGCACAATGTGATCAATGCCCTGTACGCCGGGGCGGCGGCGGTGCTTTCACGCATTGAAGAGATCCTGGGGCTTCCGGCCAGCCGGGATGCGGGGGCACTGAAGGCGGCCTATATCAGAACCTTTTACCTGCCGGAGAAAGGGCTGTTTCGGGACAGCGAATTCAGCAGCCATACGGCCCTTCATTCGAATCTTTATGCCCTGTATTTTGACCTGTGCCCGGAGGAGGCGCGGGAAAATGTGGCTGCTTTTCTGGCAGAAAAGGGGCTGTGCTGCGGCGTGCTGACGTCCTATTTCCTGCTGCGGGCGCTGGCTGGGGCGGGGCATTATGAGGATGTATACCGGCTGATGGTCAATGACAGCAGCCATGGCTGGGTAAATATGCTTCGGGAGGGTGCCACCACCTGCTGGGAGGCCTGGGGAAAGGACCAGAAATGGAATACCAGCCTGTGCCATCCCTGGGCCAGCGGGCCGATCCCGGTGCTGATTGAGGAGATCGCCGGTTTTCATCCGGACCCGGAGGCGCCGGAGGGATTTCGCTTTGAACCCCATATTCCGGAGGAAGTGGAGGAATTTCGGATACATTTTCCCTTCCGCGGAAAGGCGTATGTGGTGGAAAAAGAGGGCAGAACCGCAGTGTTAAGGCGGGAAAATACAGGGGAGGAAGGACAATGATTTTTATTGGAGGAATGAGTCATGGATCCGCATTTCTGCGCTATGGCAAGACGATTTTGTGCCGGTACTGCCAGAGCAGGACGGAGTGCCAGGTGATTATGACCTATTATTATGTAAGCTTTTTTCTGGTTCCGCTGTTTCGGTGGCATAAGCGGTATTTTGTGAAGACAAATTGCTGCGAGACCGTTTACGAGCTGAACCCGGAGGTGGGAAAGGCCATCGCCCGGGGGGAGGAGCCGGAGATTATGGGAAATGATCTGCGGATGATTAAAGAAGGGAAGAAACCATTTGCCTATGAGCGCAGACAGGCTGAGGGGACAGCCAGGCCGGGGGATCCGGATGCGAAGCTTCGCTGCCCCATCTGCAAGCAGGAGGTTCCCGGGAATTTTAATTACTGTCCAAACTGCGGGCAGCGGCTGCAGTAGGGTATAGGAAAGGGCATTAGAGAACATGCATAAGGAGAGAAACGAGATGATTGAAGCCGTTATTTTTGATATGGACGGAGTGTTGATTGACAGTGAGCCGGTGTATCTGGATTCCATGCTGCGGTTTGCCCGGCAGAAAAATCCTGGGGTTAAGGAGACGGATATCCACGGAATTGTGGGCAGGACGGCAAAGGATACCTGGGAAATCATGGAGAAGGCCATTGGAAATGGAGAGAGCTGGCAGGAGCTTCGTCAGGAATATCATGGCTGGACGGGGGTGTATGAGAGCACGGACTACTGTGCCATCTTCCGGCAGCCGGCCAGGGCGCTTCTGGGGGAGCTTAAAAAGCGGGGATACCGACTGGCAGTAGCCTCCTCCACCCACCGGCAGCTGGTGCTGCACGTGCTGTTTCAGAATCAGATTCTTTCGTATTTTGATACGGTGGTGACGGGGGATATGTTCACCCGCAGCAAGCCGGACCCGGAGATTTATCATTATACTGCAGGGCAGCTGGGGGTGAAGGAGGAGAACTGCTTTGTGCTGGAGGATTCTACAGTGGGGATCCGGGCGGCTCACGATGCGGGCATGGAGGTGGCTGCGCTGATTGATGACCGGTTTGGCTTTGACCGGAGCCTGGCGGATCATCAGGTAGAGAAGATTTCGGATATTCTGCAGTACCTGTAAGCGAGGCGCGGGAAAGAGAGATGAATGGAGGGCAAAAGGATGATTATTAAAGGCGGATATGTGATTGACCCGAAATCGGGATATGCGGGATTGGCAGATATTGCTGTCTGGGACGGAAGGATTCTGCAGGTGAAAAAGCCGGGGGAGGCGTGGACAGACGCCGCGGCTGTTTTCGGTGTGGATGGTTTGGACGAGGGGACGGAGACGGTTCAGGTGATTGACGCTAAAGGGCTTACGGTGGCGCCGGGACTGGTGGATGTCCATGTGCATTTCCGGGATCCGGGCTTTACCTACAAGGAGGATATTTCCACTGGGGCGAAGGCTGCGGCAAAGGGCGGCTTCACCACCGTGGTGTGCATGGCCAATACCAATCCCAAGGTGGACACCGTGGAGACCTTAAGCTACGTACTTGCAGAAGGGCGAAAGACGGGGATTCATGTGTTAAGCTGCGCCGCTGTTTCCAAAAGCTTTGACGGTAAGACGCTTACGGATATGGAAGCGCTGAAAAATGCGGGAGCGGCAGGCTTTACGGACGATGGCATTCCTCTCCGGGACGGGGCCTTTCTGCGGCGGGCCATGGAGGAGGCGGCCCGGCTGGGGCTGCCAATCAGCCTTCATGAGGAGGATCCGGCATTTATTCAGGAGAACGGCATCAATCACGGAGCGGTGTCGGAGGAGCTGGGCATCTACGGTTCTCCGTCCCTGGCAGAGGATGCCATGGTGGCCAGAGACTGCATGATTGCCCTGGATACGGGAGCTGCGGTGGATATCCAGCACATCAGCTCCGGCAATGCGGTGGCCATGGTGCGGCTGGCAAAATCCCTGGGGGCCAATGTATGGGCAGAGGTTACACCCCATCATTTTACTCTGACGGAGGAGGCAGTGCTTACTCACGGCAGCCTGGCGAAAATGAATCCGCCTCTCAGGACGGAGCGGGACCGCCAGCTTCTCATTGAAGGCTTAAAGGATGGAACCATCGATATGATTGCCACCGACCATGCGCCTCACAGCCGGGAGGAAAAGGCTGGGCCGCTGACGAAGACACCCAGCGGCATTATCGGTCTGGAGACCTCTCTGGCACTGGGCATCACCAGCCTGGTGGAGCCGGGGCATCTGACCATGACGGAGCTGATGGCCAAGATGAGCCTGAATCCGGCGCGCCTTTACGGGCTGGACTGCGGCCGTCTGGAGGCGGGGGCACCGGCGGATCTGGTGCTTTTCGATCCCAAGGAGACCTGGACGGCGGGCGATTACGTTTCCAAGGCGGACAATAGTCCCTTTACCGGCCAGACCCTTATCGGCAGGGTGAAGTACACCATTTGCGGCGGAAGGGTGGTTTATCAGGATGGAAAGCAGGAGAAAAGGCGGGAGAAAAAACAGGAGGAAAAGCAGGATGACTAGCCAGAATTGTCCGGGTGCAGGAAAAAAGAAACCGGCGGAAAAATACCGGGTGCTTCTGCTGGATGTGGACGGGACGCTTCTGGATTTCCATGCTTCGGAGCGGCAGGGAATCCGTGAGCTGCTGACGGAATACGGCTTTTCTGCCACAGATGCCCTGTTAGACCAGTATCACCAGATAAATGAGGGCTACTGGCAGGCCTTTAACCGGGGAGAGATTACCAAGGAAAGGCTGTGCCGGGAGCGGTTTGTGCGTTTCTTCGGGGAACTGGGGATGCAGGTAGATGGAGAGAAGGAGGAGGCGCGCTACCGGGCATTTCTGGATCAGTCGGCCATCCTCCTTCCCGGCGCTCTGGAGACCTGCCGCAGGCTGTCCACGGTCTATGACTGCTATGTGGTGACCAATGGCACCTCCCAGACCCAGTACCGCCGTCTGGCGTTATCCGGTCTGGATGCATTCATGAAGGATATTTTTGTCTCCGAGGATGCGGGAAGCCAGAAGCCCCAGAAGGCGTATTTTGATTACTGTTTTTCACGGATTCCGGGGGCCTCGCCGGAGGAAATGCTGATTGTGGGCGATTCCTTAAGCTCGGATATCCTGGGCGGAAATCAGGCCGGAATCGATACCTGCTGGGTGAATCCGGCGGGACTGCCGCTGACAGATGGGATCCGGGCAGATTACCAGATCCGGGAGATTGGGGAGCTTTCAGTGCTTTTAGGAGAAAGGGAATAAGGACCCTTCTTGTGCCGGATCTGCCTGCATTTTGCTTTCGTTCAGGGCCTCCAGCGCAAGCTTCCCGGCCTGGGCCAGGGAGTGATTGTAGGTACGGATTCCCGGCTCCCAGGAACGGAGGTTTTCTGCTGTAGCTTCCAGCCAAATGTCGAAATCTCCCCGCCCCTTTTCGGCGTACCAGGGCGTTTCCTGGAGACAGCTGAGCATCTGCCATTTTTCCAGAATAACGGTGGAATGGTAGCGGTTTTGCGGCAGTGCCACCGGAATTCCCCACACCTCATCATCGATCTGTGCCTCGGCCAGAGCCGGGGCCGCATCAGCGGAAAGAGAGGTAAGCAGATAGGAGATATTATCTGTGGTGATGAAGCCGCCTTCCCGGGCAATATTATAGCGGGCAATCTGCAGATCCGGAATGCTCCAGGCAAAGGCGCAGTAGGCCATGGACGCAGAGACGAAGCACCAGGAAAACAGCGGGAATGCCTTTCGGAAAAGGGCCAGCAGGATGCCTGCCAGAACCACGGCGGTGAGGGCCAGAAACCACAGGACCGCCAGCCGCAGGAAGGTGAGGCCATAGGCATCCACATAAAGGCACATCCGAAAGGCGGAGGAGCCTAAAAGCACGCCGGTACACAGGCTGATCACAGTCAGACAGCCGGTGAGAACGGGATGGCGGCGGAAATAATTCAGGATCGCCAGCACCAGAAACAAGTTAATCAGAGCCACGGCCAGCAGCTGAAAGAAGCCCTGTCTGGCATAGGCTGAGTAGGTCATTCCCTGGGGAAGCGTTCCCTTTCCGGCGAAAAGGTAAAACACCTGGATTCCGCAGAAAAACAGGTATAAGAAGCACAGCATAGTGCAGAAGCTGATGGCCGGAAGGGGATTTTTGCGGCTGCTTTTCGGACTATTTTCCGAGACATTCTTCTGGCCGTTTTCCGGGTCATTCTTCTGACTGTTTTCCGTGTCATTTTCCTCAGCCTTTCCGGAAAAGGTCCTTATTTTTCCGGAGCAGAGGCTTCCCATAAGGCAGTAGCAGCACAGGAAGGAAAACAGGAAAAGGAAGAAAAAATCCGGTATGGCGGATGAGTGCAAAAGCTCCGCCAGCCCATTCTGCAGGATGGTGCGGAACACGGCGTCCGCGTCAGCTAACAGCAGGCTTAAGTAAAAAAGCACAGGAAGAGAGATAAGAAACCCACTGAGCAGCATCAGAAGACTTCGGCTTCTGGTGCTTTTTACATTGCGGAAAAACCGCCTGCTGTGAAGGAGGGGAAGGGGCAGGGCGCCTAAGGCGTGGAGGAGCAGTCCGGCCAGAGAGCGGATATATTTCCCGATGGTAAAGGAAGGGCCGTTGAAGCACAGATAAAGAAGGAAAAATCCGCCCAGCAGGATCTGTGCCAGGTTATTGAAGCTGTGGATGATCCGGCTGGCGGTGAAGCAGGTATTCAGGGCCAGCAGGAGGGCTGCCGCCGGGGGAAAGAGGGCTGCTTTTCGGGCAGAAATCCAGGAGAGGAGACTGCCTGCTGGCTTATCCCAGGCCCCGGCAAAGCCCAGGGATTTTATGATCTGCCAGGCAGAAAGATAAGCTGCCGCGATAAACAGCGGGTAGGAAAGGCCGTGGGGATTCCGGAAAAAGCAGGCGGCAGAAAGAAGCGCCAGCAGCAGGGAAAAGGAACCATAGAGAGGAAAATGGTCCTGGAGGCGGAGCATGTAGGGGGAGGGCGGGATGCTGGCTTTTGCAGGGTGAGGGGCATCCGGCTGCGGCTCGGTTTCTGCGAACTGGAGAATATCCTCCTGCTGCGCAGCTTCGGAGAGCAGTGCGGTTTCTGGCTGCTGCGGGATATCTGGCTGCTGTGGGATATCTGGCTGCTGTGGGATATTTGCCTTCTGCGCAGCATCTGGCTGATGATAACGTGGATCCATAAGAATTTCCTTCCTTTCTACTACTTTTTCGTTCACTTCATTTTTCATCCCTCTTCTGCGGAAAATAAGCAGACAAAATACAGATTAGTCCGAATATTTCCTGGAGTCATCGGGGATGTACTGGAGGATGTCTCCAGGCTGACAGTCCAGCACCCGGCAGATTTCCTCCAGGGTGGAGAAGCGTACCGCCCGGGCCTTGTTGTTCTTTAGTATGGAGAGATTGGCTGGTGTGATGCCGATTTTCTGGGCAAGCTCGCCTGCGGATATCTTTCGTTTGGCCATCATCACATCCAGATTTACAATAATGGGCATGGATTTAACCTCCTTTATTGGCAGTGCCGGTTTAAATCGTAAAGTCGGCTTCTTCCTTCAGCTCCTTGGCCTGCTGAAAGGTATTCTTGATTACGCGGATTAAAAGACCCATAAAGGCCAGACAGGCCGCCAGGATTCCCCAGAAGACATAGTAAAGCATGGAAAGAAAGCAGATCAGGGAAACCAGAAAGCACATCCAGGAGATAATCCGCAGACGGCGGACATTGTCCCCGGTAAATACCTGCTCCAGCCCGATGGCGCAAAGCAGCTGCCACAGCTGCCAGAGAAGAAGGCCCACCGGAAGGGCGGCAAGGTAAATGGTGGCGGTAAAAAGCCACCGGCTGATGCCTCTTGCGGAGATACTGAAGCGGACGAACTGCTCCGTCAGCAGCGGGCAGGTAAAAACTACAGCCAGGTATCCGGCGACAAAGAACAGAAGCACTGCCTTGGTCAGAAAGATGGAATTGCGGTTGGACCAGTACATGAAAAAATCCTCCATTTCATTTAGAAATTCCGTTTGCTTGCTTTACTGAAGCTAAGGGGAGCATAGCACATAGAATTATGAAAATCAATAAAAATTTATCGTTTTTCGATAAATTAAGAAAAGGTTTTGAAATGTACAAGCATAAATTTAAGAATTGCCAGGCTTATGGCGGCTGCGGCCGGAAGAAAAATGTAAGGAAGAATTCAGGAAATCTCCCTTGTGTGTGCCTGGAAGGATATGGTATCATGACGGCAGGATAAAGAAATTTCGTCAGTGTTTCTATGGATTTTGATTAAGGCTTTGATTAAGGATGCGGAAATGAAAGAAAAGAAAGGAAAGAATAACACAAACACCAGGAGGGGGCGAAGGCGGCACTTTTTCCCGTGGTTCCTGCGGCGGCTGAGTCTGCCGGGCCGCTGGAATCCCGCCGCCTGTCTTCCTGCCCTCTGCCTTGCAGCGGCGTTGGCCCTGTTTTCTCCTTTTCCCCTGACCGGACTGGCGGGGACATGGGACCAGACGGTGGAAAACTCTCTGGGGAAAGAGCAGAAGGAACAGATGGAGCAGCAGGCCCAGGCTGCGGCCGCAGAAGGACGGGTGCAGCTTTACTGGTCGGCACCCCTCAATGAAAACGGGGAGATCAGCCCGGGCATCAATAACGGGATTCCCAATAATTCCATATTTTACAGCTCCATTGACCAGGTCTGGCAGCCGTTGGTGCGGAACGTGGTGTACACTAATTCTGTCCATCAGTTTGGCGGGGAGACCGGCACCGTATATATTAGCTGGAATAATGGCAGGGGAAAGCTTTTTGCTTACTCCGAGGAGCAGTACTGGGCTATCCAGGGGGTAATCCAGGCCTTTAAGGATCACTGCATCCGGGCAGGGATGTCTGATTTTGAAAAGGAGATGGCCATTGTCCAGTACCTGGTAGGGTCGGTCACCTATCCTTATGCCCGGTACAGGGCGGGGCTGGATACAAAGGACGATCATTCTGCCTTCGGTGCGCTGGTGAAGGGCGAGGCGGTCTGCGAGGGGTATGCGGAGGCATTCTGCTGGCTGGCCGATGCGGTGGGCCTGGAGACTAAGTTTATCTACGGCGTGTACGGCGGCGAGATGCATGACTGGAATCTGGTGCGCCTGGATGGCCAGTGGTATCATGTGGATGTTACCTCCGATGACCCGGAGGCAGCGGGCGGAGCCAATGGCTTTGGCTGGGGGAATCTGCGGAATCAGTACCTGAATCTGACGGACAGCCAGATGGCAAGGGATCACTGGTGGGAGCCTTTGGCGGACACGCCCTGCCAGGCGGCTGTCTACGGCCCTGCGGCGGTGGCGGCGTACCTTCATGGAGGGAATGATTAAGGAAACTGCGTGGATTTGCCAGAGGAAATGCTGCCGGACAGCGTATCTCCGCGGCGGATGCCATTAAGGAAAGCCTTTCATCCGAATTCTTCCGAAAAGGGCGAAAAAATCAGGAAAAATCAATGATTTCCTACTTGCAAAATAAAAAATATCTAGTACAATAAGAATGGTACTAAAAGGGGCTGCTGCAAAGGTTGAAGCGGTCCCTTTTCGGGTGTGCCGGTGTGCACCGCGTGGAGCTGCCCCAGAGGGCGGCCGTTAAAGACCACAGGGAAATCCGGCAGGACTGTCGGCGGCGTCCCGCCGGATTGATAAGAGAAAGGTAAGAAAGCGTATATGATTAGTGCAAACAACATTACACTCAGAATCGGAAAAAAGGCTTTATTTGAAGATGTAAATATTAAGTTTACCGAGGGGAACTGCTACGGCCTGATCGGTGCCAATGGAGCGGGAAAATCCACGTTTTTAAAGATTTTATCCGGCCAGCTGGATTCCACCAGCGGCGAGATCGTCATCACCCCCGGCCAGCGTCTTTCCTTCCTGCAGCAGGATCATTTTAAGTATGACGAGTTCACCGTTCTGGATACGGTAATCATGGGAAATGCCCGCCTTTATGAGATCATGAAGGAGAAGGAAGCCATCTACATGAAGGAGGATTTTACCGACGAGGACGGCATCAAGGCAGCCGAGCTGGAGGGCGAATTTGCCACCATGAACGGCTGGGAAGCAGAGTCTGACGCGGCCAATCTGTTAAACGGACTTGGCATCGAGACGGAGCTTCATTACATGCAGATGTCCACTCTCACCGGCGCACAGAAGGTGAAGGTGCTGTTGGCCCAGGCCCTTTTCGGGAACCCGGATATCCTGCTTCTGGATGAGCCTACCAACCACCTGGATCTGGATGCCATTGCCTGGCTGGAGGAGTTCTTAATTAACTTTGAAAATACTGTGATCGTGGTGTCCCATGACCGTTATTTCCTGAATAAGGTCTGCACCCACATCGCCGATATTGACTATGGAAAGATCCAGCTGTACGCCGGAAACTATGACTTCTGGTACGAGTCCAGCCAGCTGATGATCAAGCAGATGAAGGAAGCCAACCGGAAGAAGGAGGAGAAGATCAAGGAGCTGCAGGAATTTATCCAGCGTTTCTCCGCCAATGCCTCCAAATCCAAGCAGGCGACCTCCAGAAAGCGCGCCCTGGAGAAGATCCAGCTGGACGAGATCCGTCCCTCCAGCCGGAAGTATCCTTACATTGATTTCCGTCCCGCAAGAGAGATTGGAAATGAGGTGCTGACGGTGGATCACATCAGCAAGACCATCGACGGCGTAAAGGTGTTAGACGACATTTCCTTTATCCTGGGCCGTGAGGATAAGGTGGCTCTGGTTGGCCCCAATGAGCATGCGAAGACCGTGCTCTTTAAGATCCTGGCCGGTGAGATGGAGCCGGACGAGGGAAGCTACAAGTGGGGACTGACCACTTCCCAGTCCTATTTCCCCAAGGACAACAGTGCTGAGTTTGACAATGACGATACCATCGTGGATTGGCTGACCCAGTATTCTCCGGAGAAGGATGTGACCTATGTCCGCGGCTTCCTGGGCCGTATGCTTTTTGCCGGAGAGGACGGTGTAAAGAAGGTGCGGGTGCTGTCCGGTGGTGAGAAGGTGCGCTGCATGCTGTCCAAGCTGATGATTTCCGGCGCCAATGTGCTGATGCTTGACGAGCCTACGGACCATCTGGATATGGAGTCCATCACCGCCTTGAATAACGGCATGATCAAGTTCCCCGGCGTGATGATTTTCTCCTCCCGTGACCATCAGATCGTACAGACCACTGCAAACCGGATTATGGAGATTATTAATGGAAAGCTGATCGATAAGATCACCACCTACGATGAGTATCTGGAGAGCGATGAGATGGCGAGAAAGCGCTTCACCTTTACTGTAACTGAGGCAGAGGAAGCGGATGACTAAAGGGAAAGATTGTTTGGAAAATAATTATTTTGCGAATTGCATTTTTGAAAAAAGGACTCTTGGTCGACCACGCCTCTGATTTTCATGCGCAACTCGGTTGGGATTTCGGCGAAGTGCTGCGATAAGCACTTCGCCATTTTTTTGATCTTCCGGCAATCGAAGCGTTCAGCGGGAATGTCCTTCTGGTGCCAGACTGCATGCGATCTCAATCATGCGGGCCTCTGCACATCCGCCAAACTTCCAACGTGCATGATCGGAATGAACATTACGTTTCAATATTAAAAGAAAGAATCCGTTAAATCCAAAAGCTCATATAAATGAAGAGGAGTTGTATTTGCGCTTTGGTTTAGAATATTAATTACTTTTTTTATTAAGTGTGCAGAATTTAAACCTGTATCTAAGCAAAAAACTTGATCTGGATAGTTTGTTTCCAGCATGAAATAGAATTTCTTTTGCAATGGATAGAGCCGGATGTTAGATTCAAAAGCATTACGTTTTCTTAAAGCATCGTTTGACTTTCTTTGGCGCAGTACCTGCTCTGAGGCATATAGGTATATTACGATGTTGGCCAAATCAATATTTTGATAATTATTGATTATGTAATTTTTAAACTGTGTAAAAACGTTCCACGGAAGCTCATTAACGATTGGGAAGATAACCGTATGAATGATAACATCAATAATTCCGATATCATTAATCTGAACCTTTCCATGCGCCGCGTCTGATGTGTTCATATAACGCTTCAAAGTGTTCTCAAAGAACCACAATTGCTTTTTGAGAAAATCTTCAGATGTTTCCCATTGGCTATATGGATTTGATTTCTGCATAAGAAGCTCATCCACAAAAGATACATTTGTTATCTCACCATATAACTGATGAACAAGTGTAGTTTTACCAACGGCGCTAGGTCCATCAATATCAATTAATATCATTTTATCCTCCTTAAAAAATATACTTAATTATAAACTATCTAATGTTTATTTTTTAAAGCACTGCCAATGGTATCTTTACTGATCGGAATGAACATTACGTGTCAATGAAACAATACCTTCGATCCCTTTTTGGAAAGTATGCCACGAAACGGGTTGGCAAACCAGTAATATTTAGCAATTCATCGATGATACACTAGCATCATTATATTGCTAATAAAATCATGATAAAAGTAAACAGGTAGACGTATATAGGCGGGGTGGAGCGTGTTGGAGAAACCAGGTTGGGTCTCAGACGTGCAGATGGCAGAACCAATTTCCAGCAATCGGCTCAGCTATCCTTTCACGGATTGTCTGGACAAATATCTCCAGGACGGCTGCCCGTTTAATGTTTTCCGGAAGCAAAGAGCGAGGGATTAAGGCCGCATAGCTTCCGGCGCATTACCCTGCATCTCACCCTGCACCTCAATCTGTGTCTCCTCCCGGAGCGCCTGGATACGCCGCAATGCCTGCTCCTCTGCGTGAAGGATGGCTCTGGCATTATTGATAAAGATGATGCCGTCCTCGGTGGGATGGAGGCTGCGTCCCTCCCGCAAAAACAGCTGTACGCCCAGCTCCCGCTCAGCCGCAGCCAGGTGGTGGGACATGGAAGGCTGGGAGAGCCAGAAGCGTTCGGCGGCCCGGGTTACGCTCCTCTCTTCATCGATGGCGATCAGGTATTTTAAAATCTGTGTGGTCATAGCATAGCCGCCTCCTCTGCGGCTGCAAGGGGGCCGGAGGCTGCAAATTCCTGCTGAATGAGGCGCATTTCCTCTGGCATGAGATTGCTGGTCAGCAGTCCCGGATTTTTTCTGTCCCAGAGATTAACCTTCAGATAAAGCAGATAACGCTCCGCTTCCGTCAAGGCGCGGCCCTCTGCCCAGACGGCGCAGAAGGTCAGATATCCCGGCTGGGAAAGACGGAAATATACTACATTCTCAGCGGGTTTGGCATAATAGGCCGGAATCAGCCCGGCACCTGCGCCGGAACGGATCATTTCATTGGTCATAATGACATTTTTGGACTGAAAGGCCACCACAGGCGAAAAGCCAGCCTGGGAAAACAGCTGACGGCTTACCTGACCTACCGTGCTGTCCGGGGTCATCAGGACAAAGGGCGTGTCCCGGAATTGGGCAAGGTCTATGCTGGGCGCTTCGGCCGCATCTGGGGAAGCCTGGGCGGCCAGTGGGTGGAATGTGGGAAGGACAAGCACCAGTTCCTCCTTCTGCAGAGGAAGAAAATGCAGGTTATTCTGAGGAAGGGGCTCTGCTGCGGTGGAGAAGGCCAGATCCATTTCCGAATGCGTCAGCATCTGGTATGCCTGGCCGACATAGCTTTCCATAGGCAGGATTTCGGTGTCGGGAAAACGGAGATTAAAGGGCCGGTAGATAGCAGCCAGTGCCTGGGCGCCCCGGTGGGGGGAAACGCCGACCCGGATGCGCTGTTTCAGGGGATTGTGCCGTGCCTGGATTTGTGTTCTGGTGCGAGCCTGAAGGCCCAGCACCTCACGGGCCATTTCCAGATAAATGTTTCCTGCAGCGGTGGGCGTCATCCGACGGCCGCTGCGCAGAAAGAGGGCGATCCCAAGCTCACGCTCCAGATCATGCAGGTAGCCGCTGACTGCAGGCTGGGATACGCCGGTGCGGCGGGCTGCAGCCGAAAGGCTTCCCGTCTCAGCGATGGCGATAAAATAAGGCAGCTGTTTTAGGTTCATAAGGTCACCTCCCAATCTAATCATTCATCTACCGTTATCATAGCACACTTTCCGCCTTTTCCAAGGCATTTCTCCATATATCGAAAACATTTCCTATAACTTTTATCTATGATAAGTCTAATTTTTTGCGGATTGCTGTCAGAAAATTGTGCGATTATAATAAACATATCAAAAGGGAGAACATCCAAAGAACGAAGACAAAAAAGTCCATTGTCAGTACAAAAACCCCATCCGGAAGGG
>JAGHER010000105.1 GCA_017889125.1 Lachnospiraceae bacterium | reverse complement strand
TCCATATTCCGCAGCGCTTCCGTCACCTTCGGCGACGGCGGATAAGGGTTCTCATTAGTATTCAGCTTAATCAGGTTCTCCCCGGCAGGCTGCTCTCCCGGTACATAGGGCTCCACCTGGCGGATGTATTTCTCCCATTCTCTCATGCCTGGCCTCCTTCTGCCGTCTGACCGTATGTCTCTGCCGCACCGCCGCATGTCTCTGCCGCGCCGCCGCACATCTCCATCAGCCCGCACTCCTCTGCTACCTTGCGGAAGGCAGGCAGCGACCGCTCAATCTGCTCATAGGATACGCAGTAGGAAATCCGCACATATCCCGGGCAGGCGAAGGAGCCGCCGGGCACCACCAGAATACGGTGCTTTTTGCATACCTCGCAGAAGGCCTTATCCTCCATAGGCGTCTTTACAAACAGGTAAAACGCTCCCTCCGGCTTCACGCAGGTAAAGCCGTACTTGGTCAGTGATTCGTAGAGAAGATGCCGATTCCGATTATAGGCCTCTAAGTTCACCTGGGCATTCAGGCACCGCTTAATCACCCGCTGCATCAGAGAAGGCGCATTCACACAGCCGATAACCCGGTTGGCAATCACTGCCGCCGCCGTCACCTGGGCACTGTCCTCCAGCTCATCGGGAATCACCAGATAGCCGATCCGCTCTCCCGGCAGGGAAAGGGACTTGCTGTAGGAGTAGCACACTACCGTGTTGGCATAATATTTCGTCACATAGGGCACCACAGCCCCGTCATAAGCCAGCTCACGGTAAGGCTCATCAGAAATCAGCAGGATGGCATGGCCATACTCCCGGCTCTTTCTTTCCAGAATGTCGCCGATTCCCTTAAGGGTCTCCTCCGAGTAAATGACGCCCGTAGGATTATTGGGGGAATTCATAATCACCGCCCGAACCTTCGGGCCAAGAAGAGCCTCAAACCGGACAAGATTCGGCTGAAAAGTCTCCGTATCCGGCTCCACTGCAATCAGCTCCCCGTCATAATTGCGCACATAAGCCCCGTACTCCAGAAAATAGGGCGCAAAGGTAAGCACCTGATCCCCAGGATTTAAGATGGTCTTTAAGATAATATTCATGCCGCTGGCCGCGCCTACGGTCATGATGATATTCTGCATGCCAAAATGGGTGCCGAAGCGTTCATTCAGGGACTTCGCCACCGCCTGTCGTACATCTTCATATCCGGCATTGCTCATATAGCCGTGGACAAAGGTGGACTCCTCCTCTGCAAGCACCTGCACAATGGCCTGGTTCACCGCCTCCGGCGCCGGCACATTGGGATTTCCCAGGCTGAAATCATATACATTCTCCGCGCCGTAAATGGCCGCCATCCGCTTTCCCTCTTCAAACATGGTGCGAATAGCCGAATTATTCTCCACCAGAGACTTCATCTTCTCCGCAATCATCATCTGTCCCTCCACTTTTCCCTTTTTTTGGCTTTAGTATACCACTTTCGCCGGAAATTGCCTAGTAGGAAGAAGGGAAAATCCCCTGCGAAAAAGCACACAGAAAAGCTGCGGAAAACGCAGTCCAAAAGCCATCGCGTTTTCAGCAGCCCTTCCATTCGGAGGAAGCCCTCCTCCATCCGAAGAAAGTCTTCCTCCACCCAGAGGAAGGCGGGGTGCTTCCTCCGGATATATGATTCACTTGTTTTCTGTGCCTTACAATACTTTTCGACACCTTACAGCATTTTCTTCATCTCATCAGCAACAAACTGCACCTGGGTGCCAACGATTACCTGCACCGCATTCTTGCTGGGACGGATAACACCAGCTACTCCGGCGGACTTGATCTTCTTCTCGTCTACCTTGGTGTAGTCCTTTACCTCCAGGCGAAGTCTGGTAATGCAGTTGTCCAGAGAGGTTACGTTACTCTTGCCGCCCAGGCCTTCCAGAACGATGGAAGCAACCTTGGTGTAGTCATTGTTGGAAAGAACCGCATTCTTATCTGCGTCCATATCATCATCATCTTCCCGTCCAGGAGTCTTTAAATCCAGAGCCGGAATCATGATGCGGAATACCGCGTAGAATACTACAGCTGCGGCAATGCCCAGGGGGATAATCAGCCATACCTTCTGTGCCAGCGGAAGGCTTGCGGAGAATACCAGGTCCGTAAGGCCAGCGGAGAAGGAGAAGCCTGCCCGGAAGCCAAGGGCTACAGTAATCGCTGCAAAAACGCCGTACAGCAGAGCGTATACCAGATACAGGGCCGGAGCCAGGAACATAAATGCAAACTCAAAAGGCTCGGTAACGCCGCAGATAAAGGAACAGATTGCCGCGGAGCTTAACAGACCGAAGGCCAGTTTCCGCTTCTCGGGCTTTGCGCAGTGTACCATAGCCAGAGCTGCTGCCGGAAGACCAAACATCATGCTGGGGAAGAATCCAGCCATGTACATACCGGTCTGGCCAGGAGTACCGGTGCTGGCCCAGAAGTTGCCCAGGTCATTGATGCCGATGGCGTCAAACCAGAATACGGAGTTCAGTGCGTGGTGCAGACCGAAGGGGATCAGCAGACGGTTTAAGAATGCATAAATACCAGAACCAATTGCCCCCAGGTTTACCACTGCGGTTCCTAAAGCCACCAGTCCGCCATAGAATGCCGGCCAGATAAAGAACAGGATCAGCGCCACAACGAGGGAAACCACTGCGGTAATGATGGCCACACTGCGTTTTCCGGAGAAGAAGGCCAAAGCGTCAGGAAGACGGGTGCCCTTAAACTTATTGTAGCAGACAGAGCCGATAATGCCGGCCAGAATACCGATAAACTGGGTCTCAATCTTAGAGAAGGCCGCATTGGCCTCTGCTCCCGTAAGAACCGAAATCACGCTGGGATTTAACAGCTTCGTAATCATCAGCCAGGAAACCAGGCCGGAGAGAGCTGCCGTACCGTCATTGTCATCAGCCATTCCTACAGCCACACCTACGGCAAACAGCCAGGACATGTTGTCAATCAGCGCGCCGCCGGCCTTAATCAGGAAAAATCCAGCGATTGCGGCAAAGCCCTCGATATCGCCGCCCTGCATGGCGTTCGGCGACAGCGCATAGCCAATGCCCATCAGAATACCGCAGACCGGAAGACAAGCTACCGGGAGCATAAGGGATTTACCTAATTTCTGCAAATACTTCATCATAACTTTTTTACCCCTTTCCTATTCATCCTTTCGGATGTGGATTTATTTTTTACTAACGTGTATCTCTGCAGCCGCACTACAGCCCGATTTCCGGAAGCAGCTTTCTGAGAGCTTCTGCTGCTGCCTCTTCCTGTGGGCCGTCAAAAAGAAAATGAAGCTTATCGCCCTTCCCCGCGTTCAGGGACATGAGCTCCATAATATCTTTTCCGTCGGCAGAAACATCCGCGCATGCTGCACGTACCCTGCAGTTATACTCCATTAAAGCAAAAACAATTTTCGATATGGGCCTTACATGAAGCCCCTGCTCATCATGGATCACATAATCCAGACAAATCATATTCCTACCTCAGCTCAATGATCTTATCCTGCGCAGTAACCTCCATACCGCTTAAGCATTTCATATTGGGGAAGGAGGGCGTATTGCAGACGATCACCGGCGTGGTCACCTTGTATCCGGCCTTCTTGATGGCCTCCAGGTCAAATTCCAGAAGCAGCTCTCCTGCCTTCACCTTATCCCCTGCCTTTACATGGGCCGTAAAATGCTCGCCCTTAAGCTGTACCGTATCCAGCCCCACATGGATAATTAACTCCGCTCCCGAAGCTGTAGTCATGCTGATTGCATGCTTCGTATCAAAAACCATGGTGATGGTTCCGTCTGCCGGGGCCGTAATCCTGCCCTCCGACGGCTCAATGGCCGTTCCCTTTCCCAGAATCTCCTGGCTGAAGGTAGGATCCTCCACCTGACTCATGGGAATGGCCTTTCCCGGCACCGGAGCAAGAATTGTCTCGCCCTGGCTTCCGCCAAATAATTTCTTTAATCCTCCCAGCATATGTTTCCCTTCCTTTCCTTAATCCTGCACACTATACTGTGCGCATACGTTTAATGTGCACCGCCAGATAAGCAACTTCCTCATCGCTCACCTCATGGCCGTAGTTCTCTTCAATGAAATGCTGGATCTTCTGGCCGCATATGTATTCCTCCGGATAGGCTTTGGAAATCATGGAGGAAAGCTCCGGCACATCCGAATCCAGAAGCTCGCCGGAGTATATTCTCTGGGCCAGAAACTTCAAGTGGGTGATGAACCGGTCATAGTTCAGCGACCGTTCATCCGGCAGAAAATTAAAATATTCCGCCACAATTCCCAGCACCTGCTGAATTAACTCCGTTATATGGATCGTATCCCGCATGGCTGTGTTGTACTCTGCATTCACGATATGCAGGGCGATGGACACGGCCTCATCCGCAGGAAAATCAATATTCAGTGACCGCTGAATCAGTGCCACCGCATACTCACCGATCAGGTACTCCTCCCGGTAAATGCTCCGCACCTCCCGCGCAAGAGGATTGGGGAACATCATGTTGCGCTGAAAGCGCTCGATGGCAAAATTGATGTGATCCATCAGAGTAATGTATATGTTTTGATTCAGCGGCTTATTTAACACCTTTTTGCCGTAGCTGATGATCTCATCGGATATTTTAATATGCTCCAGGGGCATCCGGGAAAGCAGATCCTTAAATCGATCCAGGACATCCTCTCCCTCCAGCCGAAATATCTTCTCAATCCGCTCTGCCGGAATCTCTGCTCCCTCCCGGACCTTGAAGCCGATGCCCCGTCCCATAGCCACAATCTCTCTTCCATCCTCGTCAACGGAGCTGACAATGTTGTTGTTAATTACCTTACTGATCTTCATAAATGCAAAACCTGCTTCTTTCGCTTTTGATTCAGAAAAAAGAAAAACCAATTTTGACACGTGAAAAAGTACGTAACTTCTCAGTCAAAATTGGTTTTGCCTGCTTTACCAGTAACAATCCAGGTTCTTTACTTGTTAGCCCAAGTATACCTGTTTTCACCTGGTTAGTCAATATGTTTTCTTAATATTTTTTATATTTTGTTTATTATTTTTACGAAAAAGCTCAGCACTATTGTCAAAATTCCGTCTCATGCTTCTTAAAAAATGTATAGTAAGCCCGCACATTGGGAAGCTCCGTCCATCGCTTCACATCCACCGGCCGCTCATCCAGATCATAGATCTTCGCTCCCCGCATGGAAAGGATAAAGGGCGAATGCGTGGAGATCACAAACTGGCACCGGAAAAACCGGGCCGAATCCTCCAGAAACCGGACCAGCTCCTGCTGCCGCTCCGGAGATAAGCTGTTCTCCGGCTCATCCAAAAGGTACAGCCCATCCTCCTTAATCTTCTCCGTAAAATAGAGAAAGGCGCTCTCTCCGTTGGAATGCTCACGCACATTATTCATCAGCGCCCCGCGCACAAACTGGGACTGGCTCTTCCTCCTGGCCAGATTTACCTTCCGCAGCTGATCGTAATCCTCCAGGGAACGCAGCTGAAACTGGGAATATTTCGCGTCCAGGTATTCTTCAAACAGCTCCTCACGCCTGCGGTCAATGCCCTGGTTAAGCCCCCGCAGATCCAGCATAAAATCAAACACATCGTCGCTGGTAATGATGCGGCTGTCCCCGGAAGGGCGCCGGTCATACTGACAGTCGCACAGCTTCACGTAATCCTCAAAAAAATTGCTGCGGTTGTACAGGGAATCCCGCTTAAGGCCCAGCTTTTCCGCAAGGATATTGAGGGCAGTGGTCTTCCCGGAGCCATTTCCCCCGTAAAGGATGGTCACCGGCTCAAAATCCAGCCGGGCAAGGCCGTTTCTGGAAAGCACCTGGAAGGGATAAAAGCTGTCATAGCAGGTGCGCCGGATTTCATGGAGATAAGTTTCCTCCTGGCCCACTGTGGGAAAGAGAATCTGTGAAAGGTAAAGCATGTTTCTCTCCTTCTTTCAAAGATGTGCCGTCATGCACACCGAAGCCGCGCACATTGATCCTGGCTTCATTGAAAAAGAAGGCTGCCACGGAAATCCGCAGCAGCCCAGTCTCTGTGCACAATTGGTAAACTACAAAACGTATAATAATTAATAAAAATTAGTTCTCAGAATTTGCAACGGCGTCGATGTCTACATCAGCAACATCGGGATCTTCCGCCTCTCTGGCAGCTGCGGCCAGAGCCTTCATGCTTAAACTGATCTTGTGGTCAGCCTCGTTGAAATCAACGATCTTCGCCTCGATCTGCTGTCCGATCTTTAATACATCGGAGGGCTTATCCACATGCTCCTTGGAGATCTGGGATACGTGAAGCAGAGCGTCCACACCGGGCTCTAACTCAACGAATGCGCCGAAGTCAGTCATCCGGGCAACACGGCCGGATACAACATTTCCTGCTGCGTACTTCTCTGCAGCGTCTACCCAGGGATTGGTCTCCGGGAACTTTAAGCTTAAGGCAATCTTCTCGCCCTGGATGTCCTTAATCAGAACCTTGATCTGCTCGCCGGTCTTGAATACCTTCTTGGGATTCTCAACGCGGCCCCAGCTCATCTCGGAGATGTGCAGCAGGCCATCGGCTCCGCCCAGATCGATGAAGGCGCCGAAGTCGGTTACGTTCTTCACGGTACCCTCTACGGTGTCGCCTACGTTGATGCGCTCAAACAGCTCCTTCTGCATAGCTGCCTTTCTGGCAATCATTAACTGCTTTCTGTCACCGATTACCCGATGTCTTCTGGGATTGAACTCGGTGATGACAAACTCAATATCCTTGCCGGCATACTTGGATAAATCCTTCTCGTAGGTGTCGGATACAAGGCTTGCCGGAATGAAGATCCGGGTCTCCTCAACAACTACGCTTAAGCCGCCGTCTAATACCTGTACAACCTTGGCAGTGAGAACCTCCTGGTTGTTGAAGGCCTCCTCCAGTCTCTTGTTTCCTCTGTCGGCTGCCAGTCTTCTGTAGGAAAGGGCTACCTGGCCCTCGCCGTCGTTCACCTTGATGACCTTGGCTTCCATCTCATCGCCTACGTGAACCATGGTGGTCAGGTCAGCGTTGGACTCGTTGGTATATTCGCTGCGGGTAATGATGCCGTCAGACTTGTAGCCAATATTCAAAACGATTTCGTCTTCTTTCACATCGATGACCTTACCAGTGACAACCTCTCCTGTACGTATTGTTTTTAATGATTCCTCTAACATTTGTTCAAAACTTAACTCTGACATTAGTATGAACCTCCTCAATAATGTTTTTCGGGGTTGACGCCCCTGCTGTAATACCTACGCTGCGCACAGAATTTACACTTTCAGGATCGAAATCGCTTAGTGTCTGGATGTAATAAGTGTTTTTACATTCGTTGAGGCAAATTTCATACAGCTTCTGGGTGTTGGAGCTGTTCTTCCCGCCGATGACGATCATGGCGTCCACCTTCGAAGCGATCTCCTTTGCCTCCACCTGTCTTTCCTGTGTTGCATTGCAAATCGTATTTAAAACAAGTATATCATAACCCTTTTTCGAAATTTTTTCAACTAATTCTTTAAATTTATTGTAATTAAATGTCGTCT
>JAGHER010000104.1 GCA_017889125.1 Lachnospiraceae bacterium | reverse complement strand
CGCCGGAGCTGGCAATCACCCCGTCAAAGGGATAAACCAGGAGCGGCGAAAGCATGCCGTAATTGCGGCCGGAGCACAGAAATACCAGATGGCCCCGCTCTCTGGCCTGCCGGATGGCCTGCAGCGCAGACTGGGGAGGCGTATTCTTCCCCGGCTCGGTGAGGGTTCCGTCAATGTCCAAAAAAATGATTTTTCTGTCCATAGCTCTCCTTTTTGTGTAATCGTTCTCTCATTTTTAAATCACAGGTTCTCCATAAAATTTTCTTGGAATTCCTTTAGAAATTCCTTTGCATTTCCTTCTTGCTGCCTTTTTCTTTCTGAATTATCCTGGTTTTTCCTGAATCCCCTGGCATTTTCATGACTGTCTGTTGATTTCAGCCAATCTTAAACTGACAGAACGTTTACACGGTTCTTGATTTGTTTTGCTTTTCAAATATGATATCGTTCTCATATCGTGTTTTCATTATACGCAATCTGCGGTTCCTTGTAAATTGCCTTATTCGCCAAAACCGATTTTATTTTTTGTGCACTTTCGCCAAAAGAAAAGACAGGATTCTGCTGTCTCACCTTGCAGAATCCCGTCATGAAAAATCTTATTCGGAAATGATTTCCAAATCCCGTCATAAAAGATTTTATCCGGAAATAGTCGATCCATTTTCCATAATTTCAAAGCCCATTTTCAGCTCTTTCGTCACCGCGCGGTCATCCTCCATCTGCTCAATCAACATGGATGCCGCCTCCATACCGCTGGTCTTGTAGAAAAAGTGGACAGTGGTAATCCTTGGGGTCACGTACCGGCCGATGGGGGTGTCCCCGGTTCCCACAATCTGCACGTCCCCAGGGATGGACTTTCCCGCTTCCTTAAGATAAGCCGCAGCGCCTACCGCCACATTGTCCGTGGCGCAGAATACGCAGTCCAGCTTCGGTTCAATCGCCAGAAGCTCCTTCATTTTCTCCTGGCCGGACTCAATGCTGAAATCCCCCTCCACCATAAGCTCCGGCCGAAGAGGCACCCCGGCCGCCTCCAGAGCCGCTGCAAAGCCCTTCCGCCGGTTAAGGCCTGCCGCCTCATCCCGGTCGGTGACGCCGATATAAGCCGGAATCCGGCCGGATTTCAGCATCCGCTCCGTAATCTGCATAGCTGCGTGATAATCATCCTGATACACACAGGAAAATCCATCCAGCCGCTGTCCCAGGATCACCACCGGCACCCGGTATTCCTTAAGAATCTTCTTATGCCGGGGAGAAAAGATGGTGGCAATAAAGAGGATGCCGTCCACCTGATTGTCCTTAAACAGGTTCAGGTACTTTAACTCCTCCTCTGTGTCATTGTTCGTATTAGCCAGAAGGAGCTGGTAGCCCCGCTTAGACAGCACGTCGCTGATCCCCGCCACCATACGGCTCACGGTATCGGAGCTGATCTTCGGCAAAATCACCCCCACCAGCTTCGTCTTCTTGGTGCGGAGGGTCTGGGCCTGGCTTGAGGGCTGATAGCCCGTCTTCTCGATGGCTTCCCGAATCCGCTCCCGCTTCTCCTGGCTTACATAGCCCTGATTCAAATACCGGGAAACCGTCGCTCTGGAAACCCCGGCCATTTCCGCAATTTCATTGATCGTCAAAAAAAGTCCTCCTCGAAGAAAGCGCCCCGTCCGGCCCCTTCCTGCGCTTTCGGTGGTATTTCATTTCCGTAAAATTTTCGTATAGGGGCTGCGGGATTATTCCTGTTCTTTATTTTATCCTATTTCTTCTGGAGGTACAATCAGTTTTGAGCGGTAGGTTCACAAAAAAACAGCGCAGAACGAAATCACAAAAGCCGCGTTCGGAATCCTGATGGATTTTTTACAATTTCTTCAATATTTTTTGTAAAATCAACGGAATAGTGCCGCGAACTGATCGTCATGGCCATCGGTATGGCCACGGGAACGGAAACTTTCATTCCATATTCATTTCCACGTCCATTTTCGCGGTTTGGACCATTGATATTCTTCATTTTTATTCATAATAATAAAGAATATGGACAAGCAGATTGACCAGGAGGTGAGGTAAATGATTGACATTGCTTCCATTCTCGCCCAAAGAAAAATCCTTACTCTGGAAGTGAAAAAGGCTGCCGGAGGGCTGCCCAAAAGCCTGTGGGACACGTACTCTGCCTTTGCCAACAGCTTCGGCGGTACAATCATCTTAGGCATCGATGAAGATAAAGAAACAAACGCGCTGATTCCCTGCGGCATTGCGCATCCGCAGCAGCTGATGACGGATTTCTGGAATACCATAAACAATCCGCAAAAGGTCAGCACAAATATTCTGTTGGACAACCATGTATATCCGGCAACGCACGAGGGAAAGACATTTCTGGTGATTGAGGTTCCCCGGGCAGACCGAAATAACAAGCCCGTTTATCTTGGCACTGACCCCTTCAAAGGAACATTCCGAAGAAATCATGAGGGAGATTACCACTGTAAACGAGAAGAGGTTCTGGCAATGATGCGGGACCAGGCCATAGAAAGTGCCGACAATAAGGTACTGGAGAATATAGAGCTTTCCGATCTGAATGCCGAATCCATCCAGCGCTACCGGAACATGTTCCGAAACAGCAAGCCAAGCCACGTGTGGACTGAATTAAGTGATGCGGAATTTCTGATAAAAATCGGCGCAGCCAGAAAGGGAAGTGATCGGCAGATTCATCCCACACTAGCAGGACTGGTATTTTTTGGCGACTATATCACCATCACCAATGAGCTGCCCAATTATTTTCTAGACTACAGAGAACGGTTGTCTTCCGATACCCGCTGGTCGGATCGCGTGACCTCCGGCGACGGCACATGGAGCGGCAATATTTTCGACTTTTACTTTAAAATTATTGACCGGCTGACTGCAGATGTAAAGAAACCCTTCAGGCTCAATGAACAGCTTTTGCGCATTGATGACACGCCTGTTCACGCAGGGCTTCATGAGGGGTTGGCGAACGCATTGATCCATGCCGATTTTTACGGCCGCTGCGGTATTGTGATCGATAAAAAATTCCGGGAAATCACCATTTCCAACCCCGGCACATTCCGAATCAGCCTGGATGTGGCCATTGCCGGAGGCATCAGTGATGCCAGAAATCCCAGAATCTTCAATATGTTCTCCTTAATCAATGTAGGGGAGCGCGCCGGTTCCGGCCTTTGCGATATCTTCCATACCTGGGCAAAAAACGGCTACCAGACGCCGGTCATCACAGAAAGCCTCGATCCTGACCGGGTTACCTTTACGCTGGAGCTGGTGTCAGGAGAAGACTCTAAGGCGGACGATACGGACAGTTTTTTCAATGACAAGGATTCCGGCGGTGGCAGCGGTGATTCCCATGCTGGCAACAGGAATTCAGATGCTGTCAGGAGTGACTCCAGCAGTGAAGACGGTGGATTTAACGGCAACAACAGCCGTTCTGGCGACAGCAAATGCGAATTTGGCGGTAATAACTGCAATTTTGGCGGCAATGACAGTATTTTTGGCGGTAACGCCTGCAATTCCCATAGCGATTTTGGCGGTAACCTTGGCGGTAAATCTCCTGATTCCGGTGGAAAGCTTGCCAGTAAAGAATTTCTCATTTACCAGAAAATCGCAGAAACCCCTTCCCTCACTGCCTCAGCTATTGCCGAAGAGCTCTCTCTGGGGAAGCGAACGGTAGAAAGGATGATTAAATTTCTCAAAGATAATGGCTATATCCGCAGAGAAGGCTCCACCCATGGCAAATGGGTTATCTTAAAATAAAGCAGAAAATGACCTCTATTCTTCCCAATCAGAAGAAAATAGAGGTCTTTTTCTATGTCTTTTCTATTTCTGAAAATCCATACGAAAAATTTTCCGCCTCCCTTTGCAGATTTTGGAAGTATAACCTTTCCTCCATCGGTAAATCCTTTTTTATGTACCATAAAAGACCTGGCACATTTTAGTCCAGTACGCGGAGGTAAATACACATGGCAGGATACAAAGTTGAAATCTGCGGAGTCAACACTTCCAAACTCCCCCTTCTTACCAACGAGGAAAAGGACGAGCTGTTTAAGCGCATCGCAAAGGGCGACATGGAAGCCCGGGAAACCTACATCAAAGGCAATCTTCGTCTGGTTCTAAGCGTGATCCAGCGTTTTGCCTCCAACAATGCGGAGAACATAGATGATCTGTTCCAGATCGGCTGCATCGGCCTGATGAAAGCGGTGGACAATTTCGACCTGTCCCAGGGTGTCCGCTTCTCCACCTACGCCGTGCCCATGATCTGCGGCGAGATCAAGCGCTTCCTGCGGGACAACAACAGCATCCGAGTATCCCGCTCCATCCGCGATGTGGCCTACAAGGCCATCTATGCCAGGGAGGCGCTGATGAAGAAAAACATGAAGGAGCCTACCATTATGGAAATTGCCGATGAGGTAGGGGCCACAAAGGAGGAGGTCACCTACGCCCTGGACGCCATCCAAAGTCCCGTAAGCCTCTTCGAGCCAGTGTTCACCGACGGCGGCGACCCGCTTTTTGTGATGGATCAGATCAGCGACAAGAAGAACCTGGAGGAAAACTGGGTGGAGGATATCTCCTTAAATGAAGCCATGAAAAAGCTTCCCCAGCGGGAACGGCACATTATCGACATGCGCTTTTTCGAAGGAAAGACCCAGACGGAGGTGGCTGAGGAAATCCACATCAGCCAGGCCCAGGTGTCCCGGCTGGAGAAGAATGCATTGAAGGCTATGCGGAATTATCTCAGTTGATTTCCGCAGTCAGGGATGATGCAGGAAATGTCACATCATGGATGGACACTGCCGCATCATCCCTGTTCGCGCTTCTCAACTTGACGATTTCACGGTACAGTTTTCTCAATGCAATTTCCTCAGCACAGTTTCCTCAATCCACCTTCTTCATCCCACTTCCTTCAACTCATCTCCCGCAAAAAAAATCCTATCCATCAACCTCATTTTATTGTATAATAGGAGCACTTGGCGAGGTATTTTCAAGCCTAGTGCGAGTCATGCCTGGCTTCTTAGCGAGGTCTTGTCGGGCTTAGAAGTCATGGTATAATTTTACATAGCAAACGATACCCCGTTCTTTCTCGGTTATGGCAGCATATTTTTTAAAAGGAAGGTGCAAAGAAATGCCAAAAATCTTTAACACAACGGCAGACTGCAAACCAGATATTCATTATATGGTCAATCTGGATAAGCGGCTTGCAGCAATCAAAAGGCTGGTGGACAGCGGCGCCTACTTTACCATCAACCGCGCCAGACAATATGGCAAAACCACAATCCTTCGTGCGCTGAGCCGCTTTCTGGAAAAGGATTATTATATTGTGTTGATGGACTTCCAGGCCTTCGGCGCGGAAGAATTTGCCGGTGAAAATACCTTTTCTCTTACCTTTGCCCGATCCTTTATCCGGCTCTTTAAGCGAAATCCTCTGCCGCCGCAGTCTCCTCTCCATAATGCAGTCAGTTCTCTGGACGAGGCAGTACAAAATCAATCTTCCGCACTGCGCCTGCAGCGGCTTTTTGAATACCTGGCCGATATCTGCGCGGCCTCTGACCGGAAAATCGTCCTGATGATTGATGAAGTGGACAGCGCCTCCAGCAATCAGGTCTTCTTAGATTTCCTGTCCCAGCTGCGCGCTTATTATATTGACCGCGACCTGCAGCCAACCTTTCATTCCGTCATCCTGGCAAGCGTCTATGATATCCGAAATCTGCGGCGCAAGCTTCGCCCGGAAGACGAGCACAAAGTAAACAGCCCCTGGAACATTGCCGCGGATTTCAACGTGGAGATGAGCTTTTCCCCGGAGGATATTGCTGGGATGTTAACAGATTATGAGGCGGATTACTGCACGGGAATGGACATTAATGCCATGGCCCGCCAGCTGTACGCCTACACATCCGGCTATCCTTATCTGGTATCCAGGCTGTGCAAGCTTATGGATGAGCAGGTCCTTGGTCAGGAAGATTTTTCCTGCCGCGCTCAGGTATGGACAAAGAACGGATTAAATGAAGCCATCAAACTGCTGCTGACCGAAAAAAATACGCTGTTTGAGTCCTTAAGCGAAAAACTCCTCCGCTATCCAGACTTAAACAATATGCTCCGCACGCTGTTGTTTACCGGAAAATCCATTGTATACAACGAATATGAGCCATCCATCAATATTGCCTCCATGTTCGGCCTGGTAAAAAATCAAAATGGCTCTCTCACCGTGGCCAACCGCATTTTTGAAACCTGGCTGTACAATCTTTATCTGTCCTCCTCAGAAATGCAAAGCACTGCGATTTATTCCGCTTCCCTTCTGGATAAAAACCAGTTTGTTTCCGGCGGCCAGCTAAATATGCGTCTGATTCTGGAGAAATTTATCCTTCATTTCCATGAACTGTACGGCGGCAGCAGCGAAACATTTATCGAAGAAGAAGGCAGAAAATATTTTCTCCTGTACCTGCGCCCTATCATAAACGGCACCGGCAATTATTACATCGAAGCCAGGACGCGAAATCTGAAACGAACAGACATTATCGTGGACTACTGCGGCCAGCAGTACATTATCGAGCTGAAAATCTGGCACGGCGAGGAATACAACCGCCGCGGAGAACAGCAGCTGGCTGATTACCTGGAGGAGTATCATCAGAAAACCGGATACCTGCTCAGTTTTAATTTTAACCAGAAGAAAACCATCGGGATTCGCGAAATTGTGATTGGCGATAAACTGCTGATCGAAGGGGTTGTATAATCCTATCCAAAAAGGCCATCCCCGGCAGATACAAAGTCTGCTGAAGATGGCCCTCTTCTTTTCCCTTTTCTCTTCTAATTTCCTTCTTTGAGTCCTCAAATATCCCTATTTCTCAAACGTCCCCTTCACCACCGGCACGCCGTCCTGCACCAGGATCTTTCCCCTGGCCATAACCGTATCCACCGCCAGTCCGTCCTTGGTAAGAAGACAAATATCCGCGTCACATCCCGGCTGGATCCGTCCCTTCTTTCCCAGCTTAAGTATCCTGGCCGGGTTAATCGTGATGGCCCGAAGCGCCGTCTCAAGCGGAATGTCCTCCCGTTCCACGCACTCCCGCACTTCCTTCACCAGGCAGGAGGCCTTTCCGATGCCGATGCCCTGGTATTCGCCCTGGCTGTTAAAGATGGGAAGGCTTCCCTGGCCGTCGGAGGAGATGGTAAAGCTGTCCTGGGAAGCCCCAGCCTCCAACAGGCGGCGGATGCCCTTGCAGACCCGCACCTCGTCACAGATGGTCTCCCAGTAATCGATATCCTCATTGCCCGTGAAATCAATCACGCCGCCTGCCTTGGCAAATTCCATGCCGGACTGAAAGAGCGCTTCATTGCGGTTGATGTGGGTGGGAAGGAACTGGGAAATGGGAATCTCCGTCTCCTTCACCGTCCGCCAGATCAGATCCATCATCCGCGGGCTGTCTCCCAGATGGATGTTCACAATCCCTGCCTTGCCGGAGAGCATGCCGCCCACCCGCACATCGGACACGATCCGCACAAACTCCTCAAAGGTGGGCTGTGAGGAACGATGGTCAGAAATAGCAATTTCCCCCGCGCCGATCACCTTGTCCAGAAGCACAATGTCCTTCATCACACTTCCCGTCAGGGTATGCACCGGAACCTGATAGGATCCGGTATACACGTAGGTAGTAATGCCTTCCTCCTGAAGGCCGTGGGCCTTAGCCAGAAGGGCCGCCATGTCCCGGGTAACACCGTCGGTGCCGATGCAGCCCACCACCGTGGTGATGCCGTACCGGGTCAAATCCGTCAGATTGGCCTCCGGCGTCCTGGTGGCAAAACCACCCTCTCCACCGCCGCCCATGATATGCTCATGGCTGTCGATAAAGCCCGGCGTAAGCACCAGGCCGGTGCCGTCGATCTCCGTCACCGGCACCGCCCCGTTAAACTCTGCGGTAAGGTTCTCTCCTACCGCCCCGATCTGGTCTCCCAGCACCAGCACATCCTTTTCCCCGGCGTATTCCGGCTGATATACAGATGCATTTCGAATAATGGTAACCATATGAAACTCCTTTCCTTACTGCAGATGAATAGCCACCGCCACGCCGATGGCAATAGTGCCCAGCAGGAAGAAAAATGCCTGCATCTTAATCTGGAATTTGGCCCATTTTCCCCAGTCAATGCCAGCCACGCCAAGCACGCCGATGAGGCTGGCCGATACGGGGGTGAACGCATCCACGAAGCCAGCGCCCAGCTGGAAGGCCAGCACGGCAATCTGGCGGGATACGCCTACCAGATCCGCTAAAGGCGCCATGATGGGCATGGTAAGGGCCGCCTGCCCGGAATTGGAGGTCACCACCAGATTAAAGAGACTCTGGAACAGATACATAAACTCCGCGCCGATAAAGGCAGGAACACCGTGAAGGACCGTACCAATGCCGTAAAGGATGGTATTTAAGGTAGAGTAGCTATCCGCATCGGAGCCGCCAAGCACCAGCAGGATGCCCTTTGCCATACCAACCACCACTGCAGTACCGGCCAGATCTGCCACGCCGGACTGGAAGGCGGATGCCATGCCGTTGATGGTCATGCCGTTCAGCTTGAAGATAATGGCAATCACACCAGCCGCAAAGCCCATAACGAAGAACTGGGAAGCAATCTCCGGAATATAATAGCCCTCCTGGGTAACGCCCCAGATAATCCAGATCAGCACCGCCAGCATCTCCAGAAGAATGAGCTTATGGCCAAGATTAAATTCCCGCACCTCTGAGGAAGCGGCGCTTAAGCGCTCACGGAAATGAGCATCCTGATGATACATTACCGAATGGGCAGGTTCCCTGCGGATGCGCTCCGCATAAACCATCATGTAAGCCGCCGCCAAAGCCGTCACCGCAAACCACAGCACCAGACGGAAGGTAGCGCCGGAAAGCACCGGGATACCGGCAATTCCCTGGGCCACCGCCACCGAGAAGGGGCTCATCCAGGATGCCGCATTGCCCACCTGGGATGCCACATAGGTAACCACTACCGCAACAATAGAATCATATCCCAGAGCAATCACAAAGGGCACCATAATCATGGCAAAGGGAATGCATTCCTCCGCCATGCCAAAGGTCGCTCCGCCCAGGGAAAACAGCACAAACAGGCAGGGCAGCGCCAGCCGCTCCAGCCCTTTGCTCTTTTCAATAAAGGCATAAATTCCCGCGTCGATAGCGCCGGTCTTCATAATAATGCCGAAGGAACCGCCCACTACCAGAATCAGTGCACAGATACCAATTGCCGAACCAGAACGGTCGCCGGTTACCAGTCCCTCAAATACATAATTCAGGAAGCCGAAGCCGCCGAAATCCTCAGTTCCCCATATTCCGGCAACCTTGTGAAGCTTTTTGCTTGTATCGTAAATTGCATCGCCATACTGGGCATACAGCACATCATCAGTCAAGCCCAGCTCATCTAACTCTGTCTGTGTCCAGGCAGAAGAATCCGTTTCCAGGAAGGTCAGAAGGGCTTCCTTCTCCACCCCCAGCTCCTCCATCAGCGCCTCATCCTGGCTCATTTCCCTTAAAAGCGCGTCCACAGAGCTGGTGTCCAGATTGTAGCTGTAGCGGAAGGTATCCGCCATCAGCACTGTCCTGGTGCTGATATCCCCGTCAGAATCTACGTATTCAATGGTATGGGTACTGAATTTTCCTGCCGGAATCAGAAAGGTGAGCAGCCAGCACAGGACAACTGCAAAGAAAATTATCGCATAAGTATGCGGTGTTTTCAGCTTGGTGAAATCCCGGCCATTTTTTCTGCCCGCATTAGTTTTTTTCGACAGCATGGTCAATTTCTCCTTCTCTTTTCTTATTTTGTACCTGGAGGTTCTCTGAAACGCTCCATCATTCATCATATCAGAAATTTTTAAAAAGGCAATTACTTTGTAAATTTTATGCATATTCCCGATGAAACGCATATACTACAGCAAATGCGAGAAAAAGGTATTCAGCATGCAGCACGCAACTACTCCCCGCCTCACCTTTACCCAGCTTTTGGCTCAGGATCGGCCGCAGGCCACAGCCTGGGTGCGCGGCGGCACTCAGGCGCCAAAGATCAGCGGACTGGTAAAATTTTATGACACTCCCTACGGAGGTACTCTGGTGGAAGCTGAGATTTTTGGCCTTCCCAATATCAGCGTACCCGGCTCTTCTAATTATTATGCCATGCATATCCACCAGTCCGGAGACTGCTCTCAAAATTTTACCCAGACAGGAGAACATTACAATCCGCAAATGCAGCTTCACCCTGACCACGCCGGTGACCTGATCCCTCTTCTGGGAAACCAGGGCTACGCCTGGTGCGCCTTCTATGACAAGCGTTTCCATCCAGGAGACCTGCTGAACCGCTCTGTCGTCATCCACGCCATGCCCGATGACTTCCACTCCCAGCCAGCAGGGAACTCCGGCGATAAGATCGCCTGCGGAACTATACTGCCATCGGCGTGATTGTTTCCGTCCAGCCCGTTTGCTTCCGCCTGGTGCGTTTTGTTCCGCCCAGTGCAATTGCTTCCGCCTGGCGCGTTTGGTTCCGCCTGGTGCGTTTGCTTCCGTCCGGTGCGTTTGCTTCCGCCTGGTGCGTTTGCTTCCGTCCGGTGCGTTTGCTTCCGCCTGGCGCAGATGGTTCCATCTGGCAGCGGCCTTTCTGTCTGACAAAATTTCTTGCCTTCCTTCCCGCACTCATGCTATGATGTTGGGGACAAAAGGTATGTTGCCCCCTTTGATAGTCAAAATCCCTGGGATTTTCCCAGGGAAATCTTCATGCACGGGAGGAAATCTCATGATACAGAAAGCCATTCCTGCTTCCATCGCCGCTCCCCTTTTCGGAAATTGGCCGGAAACCATGGTCTGTTCCTGTCTGTCTGGTGTTATGGGGGAAGTCTATCTTGATCTGCCGGAAGATGCTGGTGCGCCGCACAGCGCCGACACGCCGCATAGCGCCGACACGCCAGACAGCGCCGACACGCCAGACAGCGTCGGCACACCAGACAGCACCGGCACACCAGACAGCGCCAGTATATCATCGGCCCCAGTTTCCGCCATGGCAATTCTCGGGGATTTTGTCTTTCTGGCTGGAAAGCCCAGCCCAGGTCTCCTTAATCACCTTATGGAAGATCGCCGACCTTACCGGATACTGGTGCCTCAGCCGGAAAGCCAGGTGCTGCAGGCAGAAAGCCAGGTACCCTGCCCAGGCATCCATGACACCCGCTCAATAATCCATGAAACCCACCCCGAAATTCACGTACCGCAAAAAGACAGCTGGCAAACCCTTATTGCGCGCGTCTTTGGCCAGGCCGCCCATCCCATCACCCGCTATGCCACAAAAAAAGATCCTGAAGCCTTCTCCATCCATCAGCTTCAGGAAATCCTTAAACGCCTTCCTGCCTCCTTAAGCCTCCATCCCATGGATGAAGCCCTTTATCACCGGTGTCTGGAGGAAAGCTGGAGCCGCGACCTGGTTTCCCTTTTTCCCGACTGGGAGACCTACCGCAAACTGGGCCTTGGCATGGTCATTCTGGAAAAGGGCGAGCTTGTGTCCGGCGCCTCCTCTTACTCCCGGTATCCCGAAGGCATTGAAATTGAGATCGACACCAGGGAGGACTGCCGCCGGAGGGGACTGGCCTCGGTCTGCGGCGCTGCCCTGATTTTAGAATGTCTTAAGCGGGGCCTGTATCCCAGCTGGGACGCCCACACTCTCCAGTCCCTCTCCTTAGCTAAAAAGCTTGGTTATGAGCCGGACGGGCCTTACCTGGCCTATGAGCTGGTAATTCCTGACAAGTGATGCGCATTCAAGCTCAGTATTTCGCCACTGCTTTGCCGTCTGATGCTCCGGTGTTAAAACGGTTTCGCATATAAAGGAATCCGCACCTCATGTCTGCCCGGCCGGGAAACCTCGATCCGCACCTCCCGCCTGCCCGCCTTATCCGTGTACCCTTCCGGCAGAAGAATCCGATACGCAGAGGAAATGGGGAAGAGATAATTCAGTTCGAAAACAAGCTGATCTTCTTCTGCCTTAAGTACATTGATCTCCTCTCCCAGGGAATAGTGAGCTGTCCCTGCTACAATATACGCCTTCTTCGGGTCATACTCCTGAAGCTTGTAGACCGCGCAGCCATGAGGTTTTATGGACGGCATAGGCACCTGCTCCCCGCAGGACACCACCCTATATTCCCCGGAGAAAAATTCCGATACAAGATATTTCCGGCCAGGATCTGTATCCACGCCAAATCCCGCCAGATCTGCTGTAACGGTTCCATCCATCTCCCGTTCATCGTCCCAATTTATCCGCACCAGCTCGTGAAATGGCTTCTGAACACCAGACACCAGTATTTCCCCAGGAAAACGCTCTGCTGCAAACAGCTCTTTGGGCCTTGCCTGCACCTTAATGAGGGGAAGCAGATGCTTCAGCTGCCACAGCCTGTCCTCATCAATCTGCGCCAGCGGCTCCGTGGAGCTAAGCAGCCCTCCTCCTGCATACTGATTTACGGTAACCGTCTTTACCTCCTCATCATTCAAAAGACCATAAGTCAGGCGAAGGCCCCTGGTCATCTTCTCCTGACGCCTTAGCATCAGCGCATCCGGGTCATTATCCCACCAGGCATTCATATAATAACGAAGAAGGTTCTGCTTTACTGTAAAGGGAACAGTCTTCCCGTCTTTATTTATGTTGGATTTCCACATGGACAGCACATCCGAACCAGTCCGCTGAGCATCTGCAATGCCGATCAGCGGATCATACAAACCGCCGCACACTAAAAGATACGAATTCTCACCAATTCCCCGCCTCACGGCTTCCATTGCCTTGGTATAAGCCTCTGGCAGTCCAATGGTCTTGTCATAAAAATCCGCATCCTCATAAATTACAGCAGCCCGGGTAAAATCCAGCTTATGATAAACGTACCCCCAGTCCCTGGTAAAAGTCACATACATCTGCCGGACATATTCCCACACCGCCGGATTAGTGATATCAAACACCTGGTAAACCGTGTCATTCATCGGAAATAAACAGGGACTCCCATCTCGTTTGCAAAGCCGCCATTCCGGATGCTGCTGCCATATGGGGCTGATTTCATGGGCAATAAAGGGGCTGGTCCAAAGTCCCGGCGTCAGGCCAGCCTGACGAATTTCACCGGCAAGCGCCTCCATGGATACCGGAAAACGTTCATTGGGCTCCCACCAGCCCAGTACCTTTTCCCATCCCTCATCAATCTGAAACACATCAAAGGGGATCTGCCGTTTTCCAATCTGCTGCAGATTTTCCCTGACATCAGCAGCGCTCACTGTTAATCCATAATAATACCAGGTACAGTAAACCGCCGGTGTCTTTTTTCTCTCCTTCATCACACCATTTTCTGCGACAAACTGCCCGATCAGCTCCTCTGCCTTCTCTCCCCAGGAAACCCACAGTTCCTGGCTGTCCATCTCCTTTCCCGGCATCAGCAGTACGCCTGGACGGACCCTCAGGATAAGGCAGTCTTCTCCTTCATCCACAGACACCCGGCAGCTGGTAAAATACCTGTTTGCATGCGGAAAAGCAAACATTACACTGCAGCCCCCATAAGAAAATACCGTCAGAGAATCGCTGAGGATCCTGGGACTGATTTTCCCTCTTTCGCCAGCATCTCCACTTTCCTTCAGAGCCTCTGCCCCATCCATCCAGCTTTCATCCTGCTTCCCCAGGGTGCATACGGTAGGAATATCATTTTTATGCCGCCCTTCACAGAGAAGGCGGTACTCCTTCCAATCTCCGCCCCGTATAGAAAAATCCTCCCACTTGGCAAATCGTGCCATGCGCACTTCCTCAATACGCACCGGCTCCTTCCCTTCATTAGAAAGATGGACCTGCAGACGAAAACCGGTTATGGCTTCCTCCCTCGTTTCTATCATCCGCCCTGCCCGAACTCTGCCGTCAAAGGCACTGTCCTCCAGAATCAGCTTATATTGCTCGCCATTTATAGAATAGACCACCTCTGTCTGGAAATGAAGATGCAGATCTTTTGTTTTTATCATCACCGCATTCCTCCTGACTGTTTTTCTTCTTCTGCTCTTCCCTTAAGGATAAATCTCCATTCATCCTCCGTGAATATCTGCATTGGCTCTGCACCATAGTCCATAACCTGGGAAAGTCTCGTCCGGTTTGTCCCGCCCTGTATTACAACTGTGGGAAAGGGTGAGCGAAAAATATATTCCGGCGAAACCAGTGCCATCGGCAGATCGCGGTAAAAAGGCCTTTTCAGAATTTCATTCAACCGCTTCGCCCTATCCCGATTTTCCGGACAATCGTATTTTTTTCGCACAGATTCTCCCAGGGCTTCCGCTCCTTTTTCCAGCAAAATGGCAAAATATCCTTCTGACTGCGCTGAATAGGCATAAACTGGAATATGCAGCTTTTGATACGCTTCATATTCTTCCGCATTCATACATACTATCGTGGAATCTCCCCAGGCTTCTCTTGTGCAGATTCCAAAACCATACTGGATCTGTGAAGCTGACGGCTGCCGAAGTCCATGCTTATCTGCATAATCCATCGCCTCCCGAATCCGCACTGTTCTCCAGTTTGAAAGGCCATAATACCGGATTTTCCCCGTCCGAATCAGCCGGTTCATCATTTCCACAATCCTCCCCGCCGGAATCTCCTCATTATCCCGATGAAGCCAATACAAATCAATGTAATCCGTGTGCAAGGCCGAAAGACTTTCCTCTAATTCCGTTTTTATGGCTTCCTCACCCAGTTCACACCGCCAGCAATTATATCCCCGTTCCCGAAGCCCTCCTTTCGTTCCGATAAACAAATCCGCCCGAAGCTGCTGCCTCTGCCGTGCCAGCCAGTCTCCTATTGTCCGTTCGCTGGCGCCATCACCTCCCGGCATCCAGCTGGCGTAGCTTCGGGCTGTGTCAATCTGATTTCCGCCTTTTTCCACATAAAGATCCAAAAGTGCCTGCGCCTCATCCGCCGGAATTCCGGTGCCAAAATACAGCGTGCCAAGAGCTACAGGATGCAGTAGTTTACCTGATTTTGTTTTCATGCCTTTCGCCTTTCTTTTATCCTTGATTTGTGACATACAGCTAATAAAATAAATTTATCACAATAAATGCAATAATGGAAATTACTGTATAAAGCGACAGTGTTGTTGAAAGATATTCTCCATCTTCTCTTTTCCGGGAATAGGCTGAAATCACATATGTGGGCGGCATAAATCCATATAAAATTATGGCAATACGCATTTCTTCAGAAGATGCCACATCACCCAAAAGAAGCATTACTCCCGCCAAAGCCAATGTCTGAAGCACCAAACGGATTAAAACACTTTTCATGCAGGCTTTAACCATACTGCCCTTTAGATTCAGCTCAAATCCTACTACTATCAGTATACAGGCAGATACTGCCGATGTCATCATTTCTTCTGCGGAAAGATAGATGCTTCCTACCGAAGATGCCAAAAATCTCGAAAACATACCCGAAACGCCCAGAAAGATTCCTGCAAACACCCCCCAGAATACCGTAGAGTGAAGAACATTTTTTACCATGGCATTCAGCTTAAATTTCCCGCTAACCTGCGCCATAAGCACAGCCAAAAAAATGGTAAATACAAACATGGTATTTGCAATGTCCACAGTCGCAATCTTACTTAAATTCTCCTCTCCACAGATTACCGAATAAAGTGGATAGCCAATCATGCCTCCTTCAAATCCAGATAAAATAAAAGGAAGAAATTCCCCATAAGGCGTCACATGCTTCCTTAAAAGCATTCCCACTCCAAAAGTAACCGAAAGCTGCAGCAGCATGACCAAGACAATCTTTAATGTATCACCATTATACACAGCTGTAGCCAATGCATGAAACAAGAGTACAGGAAGCATAAACGTAGTAACCAGCGTTTTAACCGCATGATTTCCCTCGCTGGAAATAATATTTTTCTTCCGACAGAAAAAGCCAAGGCCGATCATCAGCCCTACTGGTGCTATTTTGCTCAACATAATTTCTTTGCCCCTCCTTCATCTTGTGCTTTTTATCCAAATTATACGCATTTCTTTTCCCAAAATATATATAATTTCTTTTTCTGTTTGTTCACTTTTTAATTCAACACAGCTTCATTTACATTTATTGCACCAAATGATATACTCTTTTATATATTTTAGACAATCCCCTTTGTCAGGAGGTATTTTTATGTCCAAGAACCGCCCTTCTTATCTGCAGCAATTTCTGCAGTCCCTGCAGAATGCTTTCCCCGTTATTCTGTTCTTTCTCTGCGGCTTCGGCCTGGTCTATGCCACCTTCGGCATGAAGTACGTAGGTGTGGTGTCGGTGGTTACCGTATTTTTCCAGACCAGGCACAAGCGGAATGACAATACGCCCTACCGCTACCTGCGGCTGCTGATCGTGGGCATCTTCCTGATTATCTTCGCCTACTTAAGCGCCCAGAGCTTTGAGCTCTGCATCCTGTTAAATTTCTGCGTTCCCTTTATCCTGGTCTTTACCCAAAGCTCCCAGTTCAATCCAAAGGGGTATTTTTCTTATGCCATGATCTTTGTTTTTCTGTCCTTAATGCCGCCGGATGGAATCCTGGAGCTTGGCATCGAGATTCTGATTTTTATTCTGTGCGTGGGACTGATGGCTCTCTCCATCCGCCTTTACGCCCGTCTCTTCTCCCTGCCTGCAGGCACGCCTTTCTCCCTGGAGGGAGGTCTTAAGGAATTGGCAAATCTCCTTAAGCTGCTGCCTGAGCCCGGGGCAAAAAAAGAGCTGGAGCAGCGCTTTTACACACTGCTCCAGAATATTCAGCGCCAGTCCTACCACCAGCGCTTTTTCTCTTCTGCCGGTCCGAAGAACCAGCAGTATGATATGTTTTCCACCATGCTTCAGCGTTTTTCCTACCTGACGGCTGATGATGAATGGCGGGAGAACCTTGATCCGGGACAGCTGCGCATCCTTAAGGACACCGCCGCCCTCCTTGAAGAGGCTGCCCCCCGCCTGGACTTCCATTCTCACAGAGAGTTAATCGACCGTGCTCAATATATGCTGGATCACATGTCCATCCCGGAAGGCCGCATCCGCATCTTCTGCCGCAGTATCCTGCATATGCTGATTTTGATGCTGAAAACCAGCTCCATGCCTCAGGAAGCTCCCCATATCCGTGGAAAGGCGCGGCTGGCAGACTTTTTCCACCAGATCCGGCTCCGCTGCTCTCTGGAATCCTTCGAGATGCGTTTTGCCCTCCGCCTTTCCATCGTCATGACCATCACCTGCGGGATCAGCTATCTTTTGTCCTTCACCAAGACCTACTGGATCCCCTTAAACGCCTTTATCCTCCTTCAGCCCAGCTATGAGGACAGCAGCTATCGCTTAAAGACCCGCTCTATCGGCACTTTCTTAGGCTGCTGCATCGAGTTCGTTGTCCATCCGCTGCTGCCGGGAGTCGGCGGCCAGATCCTTTTTGCCCTGCTGATGACCTCGCTGATGTACTGCGCAAAACCGGGAACCTGGAACCAGCCCATCTTTTCCACCTGCTACGCCCTTACTATGGCCTCCATGACCATGGACGGCACCATTGCCATCACCCTGCGGCTTGTCTATCTGGCGGCAGCTGTGGCCATCGTCTTTGTGGTCAACCGGTTCTTCTTCCCCATGCGCAGGGATACCCAGTTCCGGTACAATCTAAAAGCGCTGTTCCGTCTAAACAACAGCTACTGGGACATCATCCGCCGGGGCCTTACGGGAGAGACAAGCCTTTCCGTGTCCAATGAGATCCTGACCTACTTCCATATGCTTTACCAGGAATGCACCAATTACCTGAAAAAGGATCCTTCCCTTCCCTATCTGGAGGGCCTGCGCACTGTGCTTTTAAACCTGTGGCATATGTTTGCGGAGCTGGAGCAGATCCATTTCCTGATCCGGACGAAAAGCATCCGGCCGGAGGAACAGAAATCCTTCCTTCACCTGATCGATGCCATCCAGGAGGATCTGTACCCCATTATCTCCGCGGAGAATTTCCCGGTTATCCGGGAGGAGCTTCATTATCAGGAGCAGGAAGTAGTTTATGTGCTGAATCAGTACCTTCGCCATGCGGAAGAGCTGCTTTCCTATAAGCATTGTATTCCTTTTTAAGAAAAACGGGGCGCAGAGTCCTCAGACAATGCGGCACCATCGCCGCCAGCCTGCAGCAGGTCACAGCAGCGCCATGGCCACCGTCCCTCCAGTCAGAAGGACAAGCCCCGCCAGGGCTCTGCCCTTCAGCTTTTCCCCAAACACCACGTAGGAAAAGGCCACCGTCACCAGCACGCTCAGCTTGTCGATAGGCGCCACCACACTGGCCGGACCTTCCTGGAGGGCACGGTAATAGCAAAGCCAGGAGGCGCCGGTGGCCACACCGGACAGGCAGATAAAGGCCAGCTCCCGCTTATGGATAGCCTTCACCTCCTGCTCCTTTCCCGTCACAAGCACCATTCCCCAGGCCATGACTAACACCACCGCCGTGCGGATAGCCGTCCCCAGATTGGACTCCACACCGGAAATACCGATCTTTCCCAGTATGGCTGTCAGGCTGGCAAAAAGAGCAGAGCCCACTGCCCACAGCATCCAGCTGGCTCCCTCCCCTTCCTTTTTAAGGGCGGCATCCTTCTTCTCAATCATCAGGAAAATCCCCGCCGCGATGGCCAAAAGAGCGATGGCCTTAGGCAGGCTTATGCCCTCTCCCAGAAAAATTAAAGCCAGAAGGATGGTCAGCACCGTGCTGGACTTATCAATGGGAACCACCTTATTGATGTCGCCCATCTGCAAAGCCCTAAAATAGCAGAGCCAGGAAGCCCCGGTGGCCGCTCCCGAAAGAATCAGAAACAAAAGCGTCCTGCCGCTGATTGCGCCAATCTGCCCTGCGGAGCCTACAATCCCCACAATCCCCCAGGAAAACAAAAGAATTACCACCGTCCGTACCGCGGTAGCCACCGTGGAATCCGTCTTTCGGATGCCGCATTTCGCTAAAATCGAAGTAAGCCCTGCGAAAAATGCAGAGCCTATTGCATAAATTATCCACATGTCGGTTTCCTCCTCATTGCCATGATTCTCCCACTCCTTGTCTCTCACCCATTCAGTCTATACCCCGCGCCCCACACCGTCTCGATAATCCTGGGATTGCGCGGGTCATCCTCGATTTTCTCCCGCAGCCGGTTCACATGCACCGACACTGTGGCCGCATCCGACACATAATCATATCCCCAGATTTTTTCAAAAAGGGCTTCCTTCGAAAAAACAATGTTGGGATTCTCCGCCAGAAAACACAGAAGAGCAAACTCCCGGTTGGGAAGCTTTAACTCCTTATCCCCCTTCCACACGCGCCAGGTCTTTGGCTCAATCACCACATCCTGCACCAGAAGCTTTCCTTCATCCTTTCCTTTGCCGTCCCTCCCTGCCGTAAGTCTTTCATACCGCTTTAAATGGGCGCGAACCCGCGCCACCAATAAGGAGGGGTCAAAGGGCTTTGTGATATAATCGTCGGCCCCAAGGCCAAGGCCCCGGATCACATCTACTGCCTCAGTGCGGGCCGTCACCATCAGAATGGGAATATCCATCTCCTCCCGCAGCCTGCGGCACAGGGCGAAGCCGTCGCACCCCGGCAGCATAATATCCAGAAGGACAAGATCATAGGATTCCGCCTGCAGCTTAGGGATCACCTGGCTTCCATCCGCCACAATATGGGCCTCATAGCCGCTGCTCTCCAGGTAATCCCGCTCCAGCTCCGCGATCTTCCGGTCATCCTCCACGATCAATATTTTTTCCATCTCTAAGCCTCCTTGGGAAAATACAGACTGAGCTTCAGTCCGCCGTCATTTTCCGCTTCAATCCGGCCCCCATGACGTTCCATAATGTATTGTACCACGTAAAGGCCCACACCGCTTCCTTTTTCTTTCCTTGCTTCATCGCACCGGTAAAACTGCTCGAAAATCCGCCCCAGCTTCTCCTCCGGCACACCTCTGCCATTGTCCTTCCACACCAGCCGGATGCTGTCCGCAAGCTCCTCTGCAGACAATTCCACCTGAACCGGTAACCTTCCCGCATACTTTAAGCTGTTCTCCAAAAGGTTATCCAATATCCGCCGCACCTGCTCCACATCCATGGAAATCTCCGGCAGGGAAAATCCCCCCCGAAAGGAAATATGCAGCCTGGCCGGGTCGGTGGCCTCCGCCTCCTGGCCCCCATCGTCCGCCGCCTTCCGGGCAGCAACGTCCGCTGTTTTCTGGGCCCCATAGGCCGCTGCTTTCTGGGGCCCATAGGCCTCCGCTTTCTGCGCAGCAAAGTCTGTCGCTTTCTGGGCCCCATAGGCCGCTGCTTTCTGGGCTGCATAGGCCGCCGCATACTCCGCCAGATCAGCCTTTACCATGTGGAAAGGCATCTGCCCGCTTTCCATCCGAGAAAAATCAAAAAGCTTCTGCAGCAGCACATTCATCTCCTCCGTAGCTTCGTAGGCTGTCTGCAGATAAATCCGTTTCTTTTCCTCCGTCCCAGCCACCCCGTCCAGGACGCCTTTAATGTAGCCTTGGATGGAAGTCAGCGGTGTGCGAAGATCGTGGGAAATCCCCGTCACCATATCAATCCTGGCCTGCTCTGTCCTTGCCCGCTGCTGCTTATCCTCCAGAATGATGCGCTGCATGTCATTAAAGGTCTGGCACACATGCTCAAACTCTGCTTCGCCCTGGTATGCGATCGCCTCGTCCAGCCGGCCTTCACTGACCCGCTTTGCCCCCGCGGTCAAAAGCTCCACCGGCTCCATCACCATCCGGTTCATCCTGCGGGTAAAAAAGGATGCCAGCACCAAAAGAACCAGGATTCCCCCGGTTCCTGCCGCAATTACTGCAGCAATGAAGGAAAAGAAGGAATCATTAAGCGAGGACACCAGCCAGTTCCCTGGCGGGATGTGGGCCGCCACAAGCACGGCCCCCTCATCCGGAAGGGATTTTGCCACAATGGTGGCCTTCTGGAAGGAAAAAATCTCCGGCTTTCCGCTCTCCAGCTGCTCATCCTGCAGAAATCCTGCCGCCTCCCGCATCTGGGCAGAGACAGAATCCATGTTGCCGCCGGAAATGCATTCTTTGCTGCCGGAAACAGACTTTTCGCCGCCACCTTCTGCCCCAGCGCTTCCGTCAATTTTCCCTTTGCCAGAGCCTTCATTGACACCGGAAATTCTCTCTCCTCCGACAATTACTGCCGTCTCATATCCCCACTGCCCCACCTGGTCCAGAAGCTCCTCAGGACTTCTCATCTCTTCCGCCGCCATCACCTGGGCCACCTCTCCCACATGAGATTCCAGCCTGGCCTGACTGATGTCCTTCACCTGTTCCTCCAGAGAATCCTCAAACAGCACCAGCACCGCCAGGATAATCACCATCAGGGAAAACAGGGCAGTAAACAAAATCGTCATATTCCAGCGAAACATCCTCTTCTTTAAGGGCATTATCTCTCCTCCTGTCCATACGCCGCCCCTATACCAAAGAAAAAGGCCAATTAACGCATTTCCTGCACCGGATTTGCACTGTGGGGCGGCAACTCCCGATGCGAATCCATGTACAGCCTCCCTTTCTCAAAAAGAAAGATGAGAAGGCCGCACCCAAGAGCCCAGGCCAGCACGTACCACCCCATGGCAGCCGTAACCGGGACAATTCCAAAAAGGGAGGGAAGCAGGGCCAGGGCGCCGAAGGTTCCCAGCACCATTGTAGCACAAATAAAGCACCGCAGGGGATTAAATGGAAGACAGCTTTTCACCGCCGCCCCCATAGAAATGAGAATCAGCAGAAGATACGTCACCGTCCCCCTCTCCTCCGGGGAAAAGGGCGCCGCCAGGCCCACCGCCCCAATCATCACCGCCGCCGTTATCCCAAAGGGCGCCGCGTGGGAAAGGGCCGTATAAAGGAATCTGTCCTTAATCCTGCGGGTATCCGCCTCCAGAATGGTCACAAAGGAAGGCCAGGCTTCCACAAACGCATCAATCAGCGTAATCTGTATAGGAATAAAGGGGAAGGGCACATTGGCAAACAGGCAGAAAAAGGCTGCCAGCACCGAGTAAATGGTCTTAATAAAAAATACCTGAGCCGTCCTGGTCACATTGTTTACCACCTGTCTTCCCTCCATCACCACCTGCGGAAGATTAGTAAAATCCGAATCCAACAGCACCACCTGGGCAATCTGGCGGCTGGCATCGCTTCCGTCTGCCACAGCGATGGAGCAGTCTGCCTCCCGAAGGGCCAAAAGGTCATTCACCCCGTCGCCGGTCATGGCCACCTGATGCCCCTGCCGTTTTAAGGCCTTTACTAACTCCTGCTTCTGCCCTGGCGTCACCCGGGCAAAGACGCTGTACTCCCTGACAAGCCTGTCATAATCCGCCTTCTCTCCAAAGGCAGACATATCCACCGCCTTGTCCCAGTCTGCAAGCCCTGCCTTCCTGGCTATGGCCGAAACCGTAGCCCCGTGGTCGCCGGAAAGGATCTTCACCTGCACCCCTTCCTTCCGGAAAAATTCCAGAGTGCTGGCCGCATTAGGACGGATGGTATCCTCAAAAACCACACTGTACAGGGGCCGAATATTCTGCGGAAGTGACTGACTGTCTGTCCACACATCCCCATAATAACCGATAACAACCACCCTGTACCCTGCCTTCATCTCCTGTTCAAGTTCCGCCGGAAGTTTTCCCGGAAATTTTCGAGAAAATTTTCCCGGCAATTCTCCAGAAAACTCCTCCGGAAGTTTTTCCAAAAGCTCTCCAGAAAACTCTCCCAGCAGTTTATCCGGGGCGCCCACAAAGACCGTGCCTGCCGTGGAAAAGCTTACGCTGCCCCATTTTCGCTTGGAGGAAAAGGGAATTTTGCAGAAAGGCTCCAGCAAAAGCTCCTCCCCAAACCATGCTTTCAGGGCCTGGAAGGTGGCGTTGTTGTCATCCGAAGCAGCCAGGTAGGATTTAATCAGCCAGTCGGCCTGGTTTTCCCAGAAGGATTCATTTTTTGTCGAGCCTTCCGTCATCGGCTCCGCCCGGCAGACCCTGAGCCGTCCATCAGTAATCGTCCCCGTTTTATCTAGACACAGCACATCTGCATGGGCCAGAGTTTCCAGGGCATAAATATTCTGCACCAGAATCCTGCTCTTTGCCAGCCGAATCACCCCTGCCGCCAAAGACACGGAAATCAGCAGCACCAGTCCCTTCGGAAGCATCCCCAGAAGGGCCGCTGCCGAGGACACCACCGCTTCCTCCGCCGACGCCCCCCGAAGAAACAGAGCCTCTAAAAGCAGGACAATCCCCAGAGGAAGAATAAAAAAGCTGGTAAACTGCGTTACCTTCCTCATGGATCCCAAAAGCTCCGAGGCCGTCTCCTTTTCCCGTTTCACCTCATTGGCAAGCTTTGCCGCGTAGTTTTCATCCCCCACATGGATTACTCTGGCAAGGGCTTTCCCGGCGATGATGAAGCTTCCCGAGAGAAGCTCTCCGCCCTCCTCCTTCACCACGCCGTCGCTCTCCCCAGTAAGGAGGGATTCATTGACCTCCAGCATCCCTTCCACCACCACTGCATCACAGCAGATCTGGTTTCCGCTCTCTAACACCAGCAGGTCGTCCTTCACCACCTCCTCCAGCTCCACCGGCACATCCTTCCCCGACCGGCGGACACGAATCCGCGGACGGCCAAGAAGGGACAGCTCATCCACCAGCTTTTTCGCCTTCAGCTCCTGGGCCGTACCGATGATGATATTTAAAATGATGATGGCGATAAACAGCATATTGGAATAGGCGCCCACCGCAAAAAGGAGAGCCGCCAGGAGGAAATTCAGCAGATGAAACAGGGTAAATACATTTTCCCGGATAATCTGTCCCCTGCTTTTCGTGATCCGCGGAGCAGGACTTCCCCCTTCTCCCTGAATCCGCCGCATTTCCACCTCTGCGGCGGATAAGCCTGATAGTGGTTCCTTCATTATTTTATCCTCCTGATTTTTAAAACTACCTGGTTTCTAAGGCTTCTTGCTTTTTAAAGCTGTTTGCTTCTTAAAACTACTTACTTCTTAATTAAGCTGCTTGCTTCTATAAAGACTGCTTCAAGCCTAGCACCGGAGGATAAACATTCTTACAAGAAAAGTTAAATAAATTTTAAACGCAAAAAGAAATTCTTTCCGTAATCTGGGCATGAAGGCTGACTTCCTCCACCCGCAGCTGTTTGATCGGGCTTTCACGCAAGCTGCAGAGGTCAATCCCTGTCTTTGCCTCCTTGCAGGTAATGTGCGAAAAGCAAATCTGACTGAATTCCGGCACCTTGTCCGAAGCAGGAATGCTGGTGCTGGAACCGTAATTCATGGAAACCTGAATGGCATCTTCCCGAATCTTCTCCATATGGCCTCTCTTCACCGCAAGCTGGACGATCTGCGGCTCCAGGATCTGGCGCAGCTCATACATCTGCCGGATATCCTCCATAGAAATGTGGGTAACTATCGTTCCCGGCGGCAGCACACCAGTAATAACATCCCGCCGCAATAAAGTGAAAATACAAAGGTAGCTTCCCCCTGGCGGTAAAATCGTTTTTCTGTATCTTGCAATTAAAATCTGCATATGCTATAATGCCGGTAGGCAAAAGGATACAGCTATTCCATGTAATGTGGAAAACGAAAACCCCCAGACGGCCATCTGGGGGTTTTCTATTCCCAATTTTATCGGCAGGGCTTAACGCCGCAGGCTCATTACCGGCTACTTCTTACCGTCCAGCCATTTACAGATGAGGTGGCAAACCACGCCCAGTATTTTCCAGTCCCGCAGCTTCCAGGACGATTACCTCATCCAGAAGGACAACATTTTCGAGATTTCTCTTCTGTTAATCATTATTTCCGACGATTTTCTTTCATATCCTTTCAGTTATAATATCGTCCAAAAGTTAACCAAAGTTTAAACGATTCCCACGCAATACAAAAACCCAGGAGATGGCAATCCTCCTGGGCTGGTTCCCGTTTTTAATCATCCAATTTCTCTGTCTGGTTATCCGCTCTCAACAGCGATGCCTTAATCCGGATCCGCACATAATCCACAAACCATTTTCCATCCTGATACAGCCGCCCCCGCAGTGCTTCCACCGTCTCCTGGATAATTTCCTCCTTCATTTCATCGGAAATCCCCGCAAAAGGCTCCTTCACAAACATGCGAATCCAGTTTTCCAGTCCCTGCTCCGTTTTCTGCACCGTCGGCCGGTCAAAAAGCAGGGCGCACTCCACCCGGAAGCCCTGCTCCTCCAGCAAAGGCGCATACTCTCCGATGGTAGGGAAATAAAAGGTTCTCGGATAAACAAGTCCTCTTCTGGCAAAGCTTTTTTCCAGTGTGGAATGCACCGCCTCCCCACAGCCCTTCCCGCCAAATTCACACACCAGGATTCCTCCCGGCTTTATCTGCCTGGCCAGATTGGCCGCCAGTCGCTTCTGGTCATGGCCGTCGATCCAGTGAAAGACCGCATTGGAAAAGATCGCGTCCGCCTTCTGAGAGAGGGAAAAGGTTAAGGCATTGTCCACACGAAAATCCAGCTCCGGATGCAGGCTTCTGGCCGTCTGAATCATCTCTTCCGAGTCATCGATTCCCAGCACCTGATACCCCATCTGGGCCAGCTTTTCGGTAAGTGCCCCGTTGCCGCAGCCTAAGTCAATCACACGGCTTCCCGGCGGGCAGCCCAGAAGCTTCAGCACATCCTCCCCGTACTGATGAACAAAGGAAAACTGTTTCGTATAATTCTGCGAATCCCATTGTATATTCATCCTGCATTTCCTTCCTCCCGCCATTCCAAACGCAGCAGGTATTCCGCTGTCCCTTCCTCCAGCATCCGTTCTCCTGTTGGAAGAAAGCCGTGCCGTCCATAAAACCGGAGGGCTCCCCCATTCTTCTCCAGTGCCCAGAGAAATCTGGCGCCCTTTTCCCGGACTGCGTAAGATAAAAGGGCTTCGCCGATCCCACGGCCCTGAAAAAAGGAATCCACATACAGCTTTTCCAGCTCTGTTCCCCAGACCTGCGCAAATCCTCTCACCAGCCCATCGTCATACACGAAGACCCGCGCCAGACTCTTCCGGTCCTGCAGATATCTTTCCGCTACATCCAGAACCTGCAGCTCGCCAAAAGAATACCCCTCATCCTGAAAAATCGGAAAAAAGTTAATCCGATTATTATACACCAGAATTTCTGCAATCCGCGACACATCCTGCTCATTTGCCTGGCGAATCACTGTTGTGTGCATAAGCCTACTCCTTCTTCTGCTTATCCTTTTTCCGCTCCCGCCATATCCTCTCAGCCAAACAAATCACAAACAGCACCGCAAAGGAAACTGCCTGTTCCGGCAGAGACACCGCAAAGGGCGGATATCCGGTGATATTGCCCAGAAGATAAGAAATCAAAATTACGCCCATTTCAATCACAACGGTCTCTAAAAATGCCCATCCAATCACTCGTTTCACCAGCATTCCTCCAATCCACTTAATGCAGCAGCTCTGCCTTCACCATTTCAAACCGCGTCTCATATTCATCCGCCCTAAGTCCCGCGTCCTCATACTCTGCCTCGCCCTCCTGATTGTCATAAGGGTCATTGCGCAGATGTTTAAAGGAAGGGGAAAAATCTGCCTGAAATTCTCTGGCCGCCGGAAGGCGGAAGGGATCCAGATTCCCGAAGTAAAAATCTCTCCGCAGCGAAGAACCCTTCCGGTAAGCAGAACCACCAAAGGAACAGTCCGCAAACCGCCATCCAAATGGTTCCACATAAAACTGGGCCCAGTCATGGTTCCCGATGTCCTCCGGCGCCGTGTAAAGCCCCGCCTGCCATCTGGCCGGAATCCCCGCCGCCCGGCAGAGGGTAATAAACAAAAGCGCCTGCACGCCGCAGTCACCCTTTAAGGACACCGCCGCCGATTCCGGAATATCCGAAAGCGTAAGGTAGCTGCGCACATAGGAATACATCACCTTAGCGGTGATAAAATCGTAAATTTTCCGCGCCTTCCGCAGAGGATTCCGCTCATCGCCAACGATCTCCTCTGCCAGCGCACGAATATAGGGCGTAAAGCGGATGTGGGGAAGCTGTTCGTCCAGATAGCAGGACGGGTCATCAGTACTGCCATTTAATGAGGCAGATATTGTGCCAGTCTCCCGAGCTGTGGCTTCAACTGTATCACAGGCAGCATCTCCGGCCGCCCCACAGTCCGTCTTTTCCGCCGCTTCTCTGCGCATCTTCCAAACAGCCTCTCCAGCCGCCGCAATCGCTTCCTCTGCATCCAAATCCACATACGTCCCATGGTTTTCAAAGGCAAATTCAATCTGATACGTCTGCCCCACCCGATGAACAGCCTCAATGCACACCGTCCGCTGGGCGCTCTCCGGCGGCGCAACCTTATACTCCGTCGGATCTGCCTCCCGTCCGCCGACACGCACGGCCAGCAGCCGGACATTCTTGATCTGGGCATACTCCACAGGGAGGGGCAGCCACACCCGCACCGGCGCGCCGTCCCGCTCCCCCTGCCCCTTAAGGGCTATGGTGATCTTCATGTGAAACCGCCAGGCCTGGCCGCCTTCTGCCTTCATGGCCTGGATCGTCCGGTCAAGGAGCTCGGCCTTTCCTCCGTCTCCCCAAAGGGATGGCTGGATGACCCGTGCCTCGTACTCCTGCCGGGTCTTGATGATATTTTCCAGAAAATTTTCCCGGAAATGCACCTGGCCCTTAATAAAAATCCAGTCCGCCGCATCCTCTTCCCAAAGATCCTGCAGTTCCTCTTCCTGAAAGTCCCGGATATGCTCCCGCATCCGTTCAAGGGCTCCTTCCCAGGTGTAAGGATACTGCTCCGGGATCCGCTTTAAGATTTCCTTTTCCAGAATCAGCCGCTCCCTGAGAGCCTGGGGAAGCTCCTTTTTCAGTCGGCGGTCAATGATCCGCTCCGCCTGTTCAAACTCACCGCACCATTTCAGCTTCAGGATATCCTCCGGAAGCGGCACGGCGAGAAAGGAAATGCTGCTCTGATCTGCCTCTTCCCGTTTCATCTCGCCTCACTGCCTCTCTTTCATCTGTCCCAGCAGCCAGCCGCCTGCCTTGCTTCCGCTTGTCACTGCACAATCAGTCTTGCCGAACCTGCTTTTGCTTGCTATCGCGCTGCCAGACTTGCCAAACCTGCTTCCACCTGCCGCAGCGCTGCCAGACTTGCCGGGCCATCTTCTGTCTGCCGCAACGCTGCCTAGCACTTGCCCATATTCTCCCTACTGAATCGGCTCAAAATCCGCCGCTCCATGCTTGCACAGCGGGCAGATGAAGTCCTCGGGAAGCTCATCTCCCTCATAAACATAGCCGCACACCTTGCACACAAAGCCCTTCTTTCCCTCCGTCTGGGGCT
>JAGHER010000103.1 GCA_017889125.1 Lachnospiraceae bacterium | reverse complement strand
GCTTGTTGGCCGTCTCCATGGCGCCCAGGGGACGCTTCACTGCCTTGTCGATGGGCAGATAGGTGGTCTTGTAGGCGCAGTGAGCCGGTGCGCTGACCATGTAGAACTTGGCCGGATTGGACGCATCGTCACTGGCAAAGGTTACTTCCTTGGTGCCCATGGTGATGTAGAGGCAGTCCTTGTAGCTCATGTGGAAGGTCTCTCCGTCTGCCTTGATGACGCCGGGGCCGCCGATATTGAAAATGCCGATCTCTCTTCTCTCCAAGAAATAGCTGGTGCCGAAGTTTGCCCAGATGTCAATGCCCTTGTCGATGGACACTTCCTCGGTGGTGGGCATGCAGCCCAGGGTCACCATACGGTCTACGTGGGAGTATACGGCCACAACCTCGTTGGGCACGTACAGATTCTGGATCAGGAACTCATTGCGGGTCTCCTCGGTGGTGTAGCGTTTGAAATCTCTCTGATTGCAGGAATAGCGAATATCCATTTGAAACATTCCTCCTTTTATTTGTGTCTGTATGCATGTCTGCGGACAGACCTGTTATTAACAATTTAGCACAGGCGGGCAGAAAAAACAAGCGACTCCGGCCCGCTGCGGATGAATTTGCCGCTGCGGGTCAGGGCCGCTGCTGAAATTGCTGCCGCAATTAAATTTACTGCTCCTTACTGGACAAATACTCGTGAATCCCCTTGGCCCCCATCTTTCCGGCCTCCATGGCCAGGATTACGGTAGCTGCGCCGGTTACCGCATCGCCTCCGGCGTAAACCCCTTCCTTGGTGGTCTTTCCGGTGCCTTCCTCGGCAATGATGCACTTTCTCTTATTGATTTCCAGACCGGCTGTGGTACTGGAAATTAAGGGGTTGGGAGAGGTGCCCAGGGCCATGATGACCGTATCCACATCGATGGTGAAATCGGAGCCTTCGATCTCCACGGGACGCCGTCTTCCGGAAGCGTCCGGCTCGCCTAATTCCATCTTCCGCACGATCATGCCTTTCACCCAGTCATTCTCATCGGTGAGAATCTCCACCGGGTTGGTGAGCAGGTTGAAGATTACGCCCTCTTCCTTGGCATGGTGTACTTCCTCCGCACGGGCGGGAAGCTCAGCCTCGGAACGGCGGTACACGATATGCACCTCTGCTCCCAGACGAAGAGCGGTTCTGGCTGCGTCCATGGCCACATTTCCGCCGCCCACAACCACAACCTTCTTTCCCCGCATGATGGGGGTATCGTAATCGTCGCGGAAGGCCTTCATCAGGTTGTTTCTGGTCAGGTATTCATTGGCAGAGAATACGCCGTTGGCATTCTCGCCGGGGATGCCCATGAACCGGGGAAGACCGGCGCCGGAGCCGATGAAGATGGCCTGGAAGCCTTCCTCCTCGATCAGCTGGTCGATGGTCACGGACTTGCCGATGATGACGTTGGTTTCAATCTTTACGCCCAGCTTCTTTACGTTCTCCACCTCGTGGTGAACCACGGTGCTCTTGGGCAGACGAAACTCGGGGATACCGTAGGTCAGCACGCCGCCGGGCTCATGAAGGGCCTCGAAAATGGTCACCTCATAGCCAAGCTTTGCTAAGTCTCCTGCGCAGGTAAGGCCTGCAGGACCGGAGCCGATGACCGCCACCTTCTTGCCGTTGGTCTTTTCCGGCTTTGGCGGTACGAAGCCGTTCTCTCTGGACCAGTCAGCCACAAAGCGCTCAAGCTTTCCGATGGAGATGGGCTCTCCCTTGATTCCCCGGATGCACTTTCCCTCACACTGGCTCTCCTGGGGGCACACACGGCCGCACACAGCAGGCAGGGCGGAGGACTCGGCAATGATCTCTGCCGCCTTCTGAAAATCGCCCTTTTCTACTTCACCAATGAAGCCGGGGATATTGATGGACACGGGACATCCGCCCATGCACTTGGCATTGTTCTTGCACTTTAAGCATCTGGCGGCCTCTTCCATGGCCTCCTCTTTATTGTAGCCTAAGCAAACCTCTTCAAAATTCGTGGCGCGCACCTTCGGATCCTGCTCGCGCACCGGTACTTTCTTTAATACATCCATTAGTTGTCACCTCCGCAATGTCCGCATCCGCCGTGATGGGTAGCGCCTTCCTGAGCCTTTAACATCGCCCGGCCCTCTTCCGTCTTATACATCTGCTGGCGCTTCATGGCCTCGTCGAAATTCACCAGATGGCCGTCAAATTCCGGTCCGTCCACACAGGCAAATTTCACCTCTCCGCCTACGCTTAAGCGGCAGGCGCCGCACATGCCCGTTCCGTCTACCATGATGGGATTCATGCTGACAATGGTGGGGATATTTAGCTCCTTGGTCAGCAGGCAGACGAATTTCATCATAATCATGGGGCCGATGGCTACGCACACATCGTAGTGCTTACCCTGGTTCTCCACCAGATCCTTCACCACTTCCGTTACCATGCCCTTGCGCTCGTAGGAGCCGTCGTCGGTGGTTATGTAAAGGTTTCCGGCCTGGGCTCTCATCTCCTCCTCTAAAAGGATCAGGTCCTTATTCTTGGCGCCCACAATCACATCCACGTCAATGCCGTGCTCGCGCATCCATTTTACCTGGGGATACACCGGAGCTGCACCTACGCCGCCAGCCACGAATAAATACTTTCTCTTCTTTACCTCTTCCAGATCCTCCTTGACAAATTCAGAGGGCTGGCCCAGAGGGCCGACGAAATCCTGGAAGGCATCACCGGCCTGCAGATAGGACATCTTCAGGGTGGACGCGCCTACGATCTGGAACACAATGGTAACGGTGCCCTTCTCCCGGTCAAAGTCACAGATGGTTAAGGGGATGCGCTCTCCCGTCTCATCGGTCTTTACGATTACAAATTCGCCTGGCTGGCACCGCTTTGCCACCCGGGGCGCTTCTACGTCCATCAGGTAGATCTTATCTGCCAGCTTTTCTGCTTTTAAGATGTTATACATTGCTTTCCTCCTGCTGTTTCTTAATGGATCTCAATCTCATATTCCGCCTGGAATTCGCCGCCTGCGGGAAGTTCTTCCACGCCGTCCCTCTCCTGAAGCTCGCCCTGCCAGCCGTCACGGTCGCAGCGTCCGAACCAGGGCTCCAGGCAGATGAAGGGATGGGTGGCCTCCATGGTCCACACACCCAGATAGGGAATCCCGGCGCAGTGTACGGTCACATAAGGCTCCCCTCCCGGAAGAAGAAGGCTGACCTTCTGCACCTGGGCCTCATCAAAGATGTAGGTAAGAACTCTGGTGAAAAATCCCGGAGTCACCGGCACCTTGCCATCCTCTAACTTAAGCTGGCCGGAAAGGGCTTCCTCCTGAAAGCCCTGGGCATTGGGCGCCTGATAGTGAAGGGAATCCGCCTTCCCCGCGCAGCCAAAATCCAGGGTAAAATCATGGACGGTAAGGCCCTTTGGCGTCTTAAATGCCGGATGGCCGCCCAGCATAAAGTACATGGGGCCATCGCCGGTATTCTTTACCTTCCACATGACCTTAAGCTTCCTTCCCTCCAGACGGTGCCCCGCCATCAGGATAAAGGGGAAGGGGTAAATTTCCATGGTCTCCGGGGTGGATTCCAGCCGGTACCACACCTCATTCTCCGTCCGGGAGTCCAGCGTAAAGTCCTTGTCCCGGGCAAAGCCGTGGGCGGTGATGGGGTAGGTCTTTCCCTGGAAGCGATATTTGTCCTCAAAGCTTTTCCCGATAAAGGGGAAAAGGATGGGGGCATGGCGGTTCCAGATCTTCGGATCACTCTCCCAGATGATCTCCCGGTCTTTGACCTTATCGTAAATCCGGGCAAGCTCGGATCCATGGGTATTTACCTCCACATAAAGCTCCTGATTTTCCAATACTGTTTTTGTTTCTCCCATAATTATGGATTTCTCCTTTCCAATATTATGAATGTTTTTGCGGATTTGGGCTGCTTCCTACCTTCCTTGAATCAGCCGCAGCGCCTTCTTCACCGCATTTTTCCTGCAGTACATGCGGAAGCGGTAGCAAAGGTCGAAGCAGGTCTGCTCATCGCTCTCCGCCGCCAGAATCCAGTCCGGATCTTTATCCAGGTCAGGGAAAAAGGTATCTGCCTGATAAACGTAATCCAGGGCAGTCACATGAGCCACATCGCAGTAGGGAAGGAACTGGCGGTAAATGGCCTCCCCGCCTGCGATAAAAATATCTTCATCCCTGTACCCGGCGCAGGCCTTTAAAGCCTCCTCCACGCTCCGGCACACCAGAGCGCCCTTCACCGAAAAGTCCGGATCTTTCGAGAGGATAATGTTCGTCCGCCGGGCAAGGGGCTGGCCGCCGGGCAGGCTTTCTAACGTCTTTCGCCCCATGACCACCACCTTGCCTGTGGTCTCCTCACGAAACATCCGCCGGTCCTCGGGGATATTGGCCAGGAGCTTTCCCTGACAGCCAATCCCCCAGTTTTTATCTGCCGCTACGATCAGATTCACCTGGCTGCCTCCTGTGTATCCGCCGCCTGCTGCGTCTCTTCTGCCACAATCAGCTCACGGCTGTAGGGAAGAGTCAGAATCCAGTCGCAGAAGGTGTGCCATTCTGCCAGCTTGTGCCCCTTTCTGGCGTAGTAAATATTTACCAGAGTCTCATAATTTAACGAGCAGGTCCGCATCTGGTTGTAGCTGGAGGGGAGAAGCTGAATCAGATCATACCAGTCTTCCTTCTTCTTTCCCTCCTCCATATACTTTAAGCGGATGGATTCCAGACGGGCGATTACCTGATCCATGAAGGCCAGGGTATCCGCCGTCATGTGATCGGTGCTGAAATCCTCCCGGGAAAAGGGCTTGCTGTGGATCTTGTGCATGGTGCTGGTGGAGTTTGCTACTGTGGATACCTTGTAGGTGTCATACTCCTTCCACCAGTACATGGGCGCCGTAATATCCACCGAGACAAAGATCTGGCGGAGATATTTCCGGTGGTCGCTTCCTGCCCTGCGGAGGCGGACAGCCAGATCCAGGTCATTTGGCCCCAGGACGTACTGCCCATTCTCATCGTAAAAGCTGTCCATCCGTCCCCAGCTGTTCATGGGGTTTCTTGCTCCGCGGATGGCATTTTCCAGGTTCATCACGCTGGTGCGCTCCAATTTTATCATGAAATTCTCCTCTCACTGCAGTTACTTTTGAGTCATCTTGTATGATTATACAGGAATTCAGGAAAAATGCAACTGGTTACCTGCGGGTTACCATGAAAGTCCGCCGCCGGATAGGCGGCATAAATTCAGGGATGCCCCATGCGCCCGCCAGACTTTCATGGGTTGATGGTACACCTGCCCGCCGGGCGCATGTAGGTTTACCATGAAAGCCCCGGCACTGGGATTTCCTTCTGCAGCCGCAGGGAGTAAAGGATGGCTTCCTTCACCTTCTCCCCGGTAATCTGCTCCAGGGCTCTGGCGTAGTAGCGCACCTGGAGGCCGTACCGCTCCAAAAGCTCCTGCTCCGATTCCACCCGGTCAGTCTTATAATCCACCAGGAGAATCCCGTCCTCCTCCTTCGCGTAAACGTCAATCATTCCCTGAACCAGCACCAGCTCATCAGAATCGGCAATCCCCATCTGCCGGGCAGGGATGCCCACCATAAACTGAGTTTCCTTATATAATAGGCCCTTCTCCTCGGCCTCTGCCAGACGTTTCCCAAAAGGGCTTTGGAAAAATGCCCACAACACGGCGCTGTCCGTAAGCCGCCGCTCTTTTTTCGAAACCTTCCCCTCCTGCACCAGCCGATCCATCTCCTCCGTCACCTGGCGGAAGGAGCGGCAGCGGGAGAAGGGGAGCTTTTGCAGCATCCGGTGGTAGGCGGTGCCTCTGGCGGCGCCGCCATTGAAGTGGAGGGTGGGCAGCTCCGGCTCATTCTCCAGCGTTTCTGCCTCCGCCTGCTCCGGCTCCAACATTTCTCCCGCAAACAAATGAGCAGCCCCTGCCCACTCGTCCTCCTGGCTCTGCCGCTTGATCTCGGAAACGGACAGCATGGCATAGAGGGAGATGTCTGCTTTGTGCGGATATTGATAATGGAGAGCTTCCTCCAGGCGCTTACGATATTCGATGCTTTCACTGCTTTCGCCGTTTTCACTGCTCTCGCTGCTGTCTCCTGCAGCTGCGCCGGCTCCTTTTCCGGCTACAGCTCCAACTGTCTCTCCAGCCGTTTCTCTGGCCCAGGCGCTGGCTCTCGCCTCTCCAGCCGCAAGGAGCGCCTCTGCCGAAAGCTGCCTCCCAGCCTCTTCCAAAAGACTGCCGCTTAAAAATTCCCCGGCAGATACCTGGCTGCAGGAAAGTACCTTCCGGTCCTCCGGCGCAGCCATAAGTATCCAGTCCAAATAGGAACCGGCACTGGAAATATGGGTGAAGGGAAGGGTGCCCTCCGGAAGCCGCGCCTTTCTGCGAATCCGCCCCGACTCATCGGCAAACAAGCCCCAGCGCTCCAGCTTCGTCTCCAGATAAGGATCCGCCGCCGTCATCACCAGCTTTTCCCTGGCCCGGGTCATGGCAACGTAAAGCACCCGCAGCTCCTCGCCCATGCCTTCCAGCTCCAGCTTCCGCTTCAATACCTGCTTTTTCAGGGTGGGCATCTTCAGACGGCTGTCCAGATCCACGTAATCCGCCGCCACGCCCAGATCCGGGTCAATGAGAAGACGGCTGTATGCGTCCTTTTTATTAAACTTTTTCCCCATACCGGCCAGAATCACAATGGGAAATTCCAAGCCCTTGCTCTTGTGGATGCTCATGATGCGCACAGTCCGGTCCTCGCCGCCAGCCAGAGCCGCTTCCCCGAAGTCTGTGTCTACCTTTTTTAATTTCTCAATATAGCGGATGAAATGAAACAATCCCTGATAGCTGGTGCTCTCATAGGCCGCCGCCTTCTCAATCAACAAGTCAAGGTTTGCCTGCCTGGTTTCCCCGGAGGGCATGGCACTTACCCAGGCGTAATAGCCGGTGTCCCGGTAAATCTCCTCCAGAAGCTGATGGATGGGCAGGATGGCCGACAGCCTGCGGAAATGGGATAAGAGAGAGGAAAGCTTCTCCAGCTTCCGGCCGATTTCCTGATATAAGTCTTCTGGGGCCAGGCAGCGGACATTCTCTGCGGATGCCCCCGCCCCTGCTTCCACGTGCAAGGCATCCTCCCCAGACTGTTCTGCCGCCCACTGCCTCTCTGTCTCTTCCCCATACTGCTCTGCCGCCAAGGACATCTCTGCTCCCGTCATGCTCTCCTCCCACGGCCTCTCCGCCATCCAAAACTGCCAGGCCCCGTAAATCCCCCGGTCCTGATCCTTTTTCGCATGGCGCTTATAAAGGGCCGTCATCCAGGCCAGCTCCGTGTCCGTCATCCCCAGAATCGGCGAGCGCATCACCGCCGCCAGAGGGATGTCCTGAATGGGATTGTCAATCACCGCCAGAAGGCTCAGCATAGTTTCGATCTCTGTGGTGTCAAAATACCCGCTCTGTGACTGGGCGTAAGCGGGAATCCCCTCATTCATCAGCCCGTTGACAAAGGCCTCTGCCCACCCAGAAATGCTCCGCAGAAGGATCACCACATCCCCATACCTTGCCCGGCGATAGGCCTCCTTCTCCTTATCCCAGATCATCAGCCCGTTCTCCGGGTCCGTCAGCTGGCGGATCTTTTCTACCGCAAGCTTCACCTCGATCTCCCGGCTGGTGTAATCCCTGGCCTCCTCATCGAGACCAGCAAGCTCCTCCTTCCCCGTATTCACCACAAAAAGCTCTGTACCGTTATTCTGCGGGGCAGGAAGAGGCGGAAACTGGCCGCCGGGATAAAGGGCATTTTCCGCCGTGTAATCAATGCCTCCCAGGCAGCTTCCCATGATTTTATAAAAAACCGCGTTAGTGCTCTCCAGCACCTCCGGACGGCTGCGGAAATTCATCTGCAGCTCAATCTTCTGGAAGGGGCTCTCCTCCAGGCTGTAGGCCTTATACTTTTCCAGGAAAAGTTCCGGCCTGGCCTGGCGGAACCGGTAAATGCTCTGCTTCATATCCCCCACCATAAACACATCCGGCTCCCCGTACCGTTCCCGGGAAAGGGCCGCAATCAGCGTTTCCTGAACCTGGTTGCTGTCCTGGTACTCGTCCACCAGGATCTCCTGGTATTTTCGGCTAAGGCGGTCCGCCACCGCCGACGGCTTCCCATCCTCATAGAGAACCTCCAGGGCGTAATGCTCCAGATCTGCAAAATCCACCAGATTCCGCTCCTTCTTCGCCTGCTGATACCGGCCCATAAACTCACCAGCCAAGATAAGCAGCTCCTCCACCGCCGGGGCGCAGCCAGCCATGGATGCCTTAATTTCCTCCTCCGTGAAGGAAGCGTACTGGTCTCTGCATTTTACTGCCGCCTTTTTCACTCGGTCGCGGATGGAGGTCACCTGCTCCTTCTTTTCCGGGTCAATCTCCTTTTTCCTGGCAGGAGAAAGGCGTCCGAAGGAAAGGGCCTCCAAGCGGGCCTGAAGGGTTTCAAAATCCCCGGCCTGGCCGATGGCCTCCAGCATATCCCGCTCGTCCCGCAGATTAGGTAAGTAACCCGCCGGGCCGTCCGGCTCCTGGCAGATGGCCATGGCCTCCTCCATCTGGGAGACAAATTCCGCCATCTGCATCCCCACATCTCCAAGGAGAAACTTTATCCAGCCACTCTCCGAAAATTCCTCCGGCGAAGCAAACTCCTGGCGGCACTGCTCCAGCCATTTCTCCGGCCAGGGATGGCTCACTGCGAACCGGTACACCTGCTCCACCGTCTCCTCGATTCCCTGATCCGTCTTCCCGCCGCCGTAGGTTTCCACAAAACGGACAAATTCCGGGGTGGCCTCCTGGTACTGATCCTCAAAAAGCTCCCCCATCACGTCCGCCCGCAGAAGGGTCAGCTCCCCCTCGTCACCCACCCGGAAGGCCGGGTCGATGTCCAGACTGGCGTAATGGCTCCGAATCAGCGAAAGGCAGAAGCTGTCTATGGTCTGAATCTGGGCATGGGGTACTAAGGCCGCCTGGAGGCGGAGCCTGGCATTGTCCCCATCCTCAGAAAGCTTTTTCCGGATGGCCCGGCCGATCCGCTCCCGCATCTCAGCGGCGGCGGCATTGGTAAAGGTCATCACCAGAAGCCTGTCCAAGTCCACCGGATCAGGTCCCTCCGTCACCATCCGCACGATCCGCTCCACCAAAACGGCAGTCTTTCCGCTTCCGGCAGCGGCGGATACCAAAAGATTCCGGTTATGGCTCCGGATTACCTTTTCCTGTTCCTGGGTCCACTGCATCTTCTTCCTCCTCCTCGGGCAATATTTCCTTCCATATTTCATCCGGCTTCAGACTCTTTAACCGCCGGTAGCCGTGGCCCGGCAGCTTCCGGTCAAAGCCGCAGACGGGATGATAGGGGCAGTAATCGCAGCCCGTCCTGTTCCCGTCCTTGTAGGGCGTCATGGCAATATTTCCTTCCAGTATCTCCTGCCCTGCATGTTTGCACCGGCCCCGCACGTAATCCCGCAGAAAGCCGAAGCGCCGTCCGCTGGCCACAGAGGAGCGGGCCTCCTGGATGATCCCGGCCTTCATAGCCACAGGAATCACGTCGGACTCGCCCTGGATTTCCCGATCCATCCGCCGGATTACCTCCAGGTCGCTGTTTGCCAGGCCACTCATCCGCAGCTGCTTTTTCATCTGGGCCTCAATCTCCTCCGGGGTCATCTCCCCCTTCTTCTCCACCAGCGGGTCCTGAATATGGTAATAAAAAAGCCCCGCCGGAACCACTTCCTTGCCCGGATGCTGCCGCTCCTCCATCTCCAGCGCCGCGTCCATGTACACCACCAGCTGCAGCTGGAGACCATAGTACATGGCCGTCAGGTCAAACTGGAGGGAACCAGATTTATAATCAATAATCTTTACATATACCTGTTTTTCCTCCTCGCACAGATCCAGCCGGTCTATGCGCCCTTTTAAATACAGAAATTCATCCCGGGAAAGGGGAATCCGCATGGCCTTCAGATTATCTGCCGCAGAGAAGGACACCTCAAAGGCCGCCGGTTTAAAATCGCCCTTTTTCAGCTGCTCCGCCAAAGCCCACATGGTGCGGTCGGTAATCCGGGAAAGGCGGCGGATCAGATAGGCATTCCGCGAAGAGCTCTGCAGGATGGTGTTGCCGTACTCCTCTGCCGCCCGGGTCACGCAGGTCTGGGCCAGCTGCCGCCGCTCCTCGTCCGAAAGGGCCGTCAGCTCCAGCCCCTGCTCCTTCATGGAAGAAAAGCAAAGATCCAGAGACTCATGGAAAAGATTTCCCATATCCACCGCTCCCACCTCGTACTCCTGCCGCTTCATTAACTCCAGTCCGTATTTCAGAAAGTGGGCGTAGGCACAGGCCGCATACTGCTCAAGCCTTGTTACACTTCCCTGTAAAATATTTCCGTACAAAGCCTTTGCCGCCGCTCTGCCGATTTCCCCGCTTTGGCCGCAGAGAGAGGCCGCTTCTACCAGCTTTTTTACCTGTTCTTTGTAGGATGGCTGGGAAAGGAGGTAGGTGAAGAGATCCATGAAATGGGAATCGTCTAGGGACTCGGACGCTTCCAATGTTCCTGATTCTTTTGACACTTCTGGTACTCCTGGCAGTCCTGATACTTTTTGCATTTCCGTTATGGCTGGCATTTCCGTTATTTCTTCCCGCTCCCATGCCTTCCGCAGTCCCTCAGCCAGACACAAAAGCGCCTCGCTTCCCGAATAGGGAATCGGATATTCCTCCTCTCCCACCCGAAGCCGCTCTCCGGGAAACAGCGCCTCCAGCTCCCCAATCAGCGAAGAAGGACGAAGCTCCTTGCCGCTGCCACTCTGGGCCGCGTAGGTAACCACCAGCTGTTTGGATGGCTTGGTCATCATCAGGTACAGGTAAAACTGCTGCATCAGCCCGCTCTCCCTGGCAGAGGGCGCAAGCTCGATCTGCTTTTCCGCAAAAAACGCCCGCTCCTCGTCGGTGAGAAGGCTGCGGTTTTCCTTTCTCTGGGGGACAATTCCCTCATTCACCCCGGCAAAATACAGGATGCGGATTCCGTCCAGACGGGTACGGGTAATATCGCCTACCACCACCCGGTCTACCGTAGCCGGAATCAGGCCTACCCGTATTTCCCCAAAGCCCGCGTCCAGAATCTGACTGTACTCCGCAAGGCCCATAGTCTCGTCTCCAAGAAGCTGACAGAGACGCTCCAAAAGCTCTACCGTCAGGCTGTAAACCTGACTGTATTCCTTGGCCGCCTCACTCATTCCCTCCTCCATCAGCTTATCCGACCGGGCCAGCAGCCGCTCCTCCAAAGAACACTCCTCCAGAAACGCCAGCAGAGCCTTTGTCATAGATGCACCGGTAGAGGGCTTTTCCTTAAGCTGCTCTCGGAGGGCAAAAAGAGGCGCCGTCACCGCTTCCCGCATGGCATTAAGGCG
>JAGHER010000102.1 GCA_017889125.1 Lachnospiraceae bacterium | reverse complement strand
GTATGCCTGGCTACAAGTTTGCCATGACGGTATCCGCTCTTGACTGTACCGGATGCGGTTCCTGTGCAAATGTATGCCCGGGTATGAAGGGCAACAAGGCTCTGACCATGGAGAAGCTGGCAGACAACTTAGGCGAGCAGCCGATCTTCGATTTCGGACGGAATGTTCCGATCAAGGAAGAGGTTATCTCCAAGTTTAAGGCTACCACCGTTAAGGGCTCTCAGTTCAAGCAGCCGCTCCTTGAGTTCTCCGGCGCATGCGCAGGCTGCGGCGAGACTCCTTATGCAAAGCTGATCACCCAGCTGTTTGGTGACAGAATGTACATTGCAAACGCAACTGGATGCTCCTCTATCTGGGGCAACTCTTCACCGTCCACGCCTTACACCGTAAACGCTAAGGGACAGGGTCCTGCATGGTGCAACTCCCTGTTTGAGGACAATGCAGAGTTCGGTTACGGCATGCTGTTAGCACAGAACGCAATCCGTGACGGCTTAAAGGCTAAGGTTGAGGCTGTAGCAGCATCTGAGGAAGCTTCCGAGGAAGTAAAGGCAGCCTGCCAGGGATGGCTGGATACCTTTGGCTGCGGCGCTACCAATGGCGATGCTACCGATAAGCTGGTTGCTGTATTAGAGGGCTGCGATTGCCCGACCTGCAAGGAGATCGTGGAGAACAAGGATTTCCTGGCTAAGAAGTCTCAGTGGGTATTCGGCGGCGACGGCTGGGCATACGATATCGGCTTCGGCGGTGTAGACCACGTACTGGCATCCGGCAAGGATATCAATGTTATGGTTTACGATACCGAGGTTTACTCCAATACCGGCGGTCAGTCCTCCAAGGCTACGCCTACCGGTGCTGTAGCACAGTTTGCTGCAGGCGGCAAGGATGTTAAGAAGAAGGATCTGGCTTCCATCGCTATGAGCTACGGCTACGTATACGTTGCACAGATCTCCATGGGCGCTGACTATGCACAGACCGTTAAGGCCATCGCAGAGGCAGAGGCTTATCCGGGTCCGTCCTTAATCATTGCATACGCTCCCTGTATCAACCATGGTATCAAGAAGGGTATGGCAAAGGCGCAGACCGAGGAGAAGCTGGCTGTTGAGTGCGGCTACTGGCATCTGTTCCGCTTCAATCCTGCTGCAGAGAACAAGTTCTCCTTAGACAGCAAGGAGCCGAAGATGGAAGGCTATCAGGATTACCTGAAGGGCGAGGTTCGTTATCTGTCCCTGGCCATGAAGAATCCGGAGAGAGCTGCGAAGCTGTTCGCAAAGAACGAGAGCGAATCCAAGGCAAGATACGAGTACTTAAAGAAGCTGGTTGATCTGCACAAGGCTAACTAATAATTGTTCAGAAAAACGTAAGAAACGGTTCCTTGACGGAGCCGTTTCTTTTTGCTATCATAACTGTATTAAATATATTAATACAGTTAAAACAATTAATACAGCTGATGGCCCTGGGATGCGGATGTCATGCGGGTGCAGGAGTTGTGCGGCACGGCTGTTATGCAGCATGGTAACTGTGCGGCATGGGATTCGTGCGGATGCAGGGGCGAACAGCGGGAAGGAGGCAGTGTGATCGTACTGGATTACAAGGACCGGAGGCCCCTCTATGAGCAGGTGGCGGAGCGGTTCCGGGAGCTGATTGTCCGGGGGATACTTTTGCCGGATACGCAGATGCCGTCGGTGCGCAGCCAGGCCATGGAGCTTTCCATTAATCCTAATACCATACAGCGGGCTTACAGCCAGCTAGAGCAGCAGGGATATATTTATTCCATCAAGGGCAAGGGCAGCTTCGTGGCGGATACCGGAGGGATCATGAAGGAACAGAGAGACCGATGGCGGGAGGAATTTACCGGCCTTGCGCAGAAGGGTGTGACTCTGGGCATCAGCCGGGAGGAGATGGAGGCCATTCTGCAGAAGGCGGCTGGGAAGCCGATGGAGCAGGGTGCTGGCGGAAGGCAGGCGGAGCAAGACGCTGACAGAAAGCAGACAGGGCAAGACGATGCCGGAAAGCAGGTGGAGCAAGGCTCTGCTGGAGAAAAAAGGGAGAAAGAAGGAGGGAAGGATTCGTGATTAAAGCGGAGCATATTACGAAGCGTTTTGATGATATTACAGCAGTGGATCAGGTAACAGCCGAGATTCGGGAAGGGTATGTGTTCGGGCTCATTGGTACCAACGGCGCCGGGAAGAGTACCTTCCTGCGCATGGCCAGCGGGGTTCTTAAGCCGGACGAGGGGACAGTGACCATTGACGGTCAGCCGGTTTGGGAGAATCCGGCGGTGAAGTCCAGGTTTTTCTATATTTCCGATGACCAGTACTTTTTTCCCAACAGCACGCCCCAGGAGATGATGCAGTTTTACCGGAACCTGTATCCGGCCTTCGATGAAAAGCGGTTTGCCCATCTGCTGGAGAGCTTCGGACTGAAGAAGGATCGGAAGATCCACACCTTTTCCAAGGGGATGAAGAAGCAGCTGTCGGTGATCTGCGGCATCTGCGCGGGGACGGATTATCTGTTCTGCGATGAGACCTTTGACGGGCTGGACCCGGTGATGCGTCAGACGGTGAAGAGCCTTTTTGCCAATGATATGGCGGAGCGGAATCTGACGCCGGTAATTGCCTCCCACAATCTGCGGGAGCTGGAGGATATCTGCGATCATGTGGGCCTTCTTCACCGGGGCGGCATCCTTTTGTCCAGGGATCTGGACGATATGAAGCTGAATCTTCACAAGATCCAGTGCGTTCTGCGGCCGGGCATGGAAGAATCGGCCATTGTGGGACTGGATGTGGTGAAGAAGGAACAGACAGGCAGCATTTATACCCTGACGGTTCGGGGAGAGGAACAACAGGTACGGGAGTGCATGGAAGCGTGTGATCCGCTGTTTTATGAGCTGATTCCCTTATCCCTGGAGGAAATTTTTATTAGTGAGACGGAGGTGGCCGGTTATGACATCAAGGCACTTATACTTTAAGCTGCTCTGGGAGGACGTGAAGCGGAAGAGCTGGGCGGCGGCTCTGGAGGGACTTTCCCTGTTTTTTGCCATGCCGGTGGCTCTGGCCATGGTTCTTTCCAATATAACCGTTGAGCGGTTTGGTGAACAGCTTACGCAGATGGAGCGGCAGAGGGCGGCTATTTCCATGCTGAAATTTGGAGATTCCTATCCGATTGTGATGCTGATTCTGGGTGTGGCGGCGGTTGTCATTGGGATTTCGGTGTTTTCCTACCTGCACAGCCGCAGACAGGTGGATTTTTACCACAGCCTGCCGGTGAAGCGGGAGACGCAGTTTGCCGTCCATGCATCTGCGGGCATCCTGATTACGGCAGCGGTGTATCTGCTTACCCTGGCTATGGCACTGGTGGTGGCTGTGGTAGGCGGAGGCTTTTCCATGGGTCTTTTGTGGGCAGCTGCAAAGGGCTACCTGTGCCATATGCTGTACTATATTTTGATGTATACAGTGACGGTTCTGGCGGTCATGCTTACAGGCACCAGGATTGCCTCGGTGCTGGGAACGGCTGTGTTTCTGGGGTATTTTCCGGCTCTGGGCGGGCTGGTTTACGCCTTTTGCTCCATGTTCCTGAAAACCTATTATGGAAGGATTCCCAGTATCTGGACGACGGTGCTTCCCCGGATTTCTCCAGCGGATGCCATGATTCAGGGGATTTCGGAAGGTGTGACGCCGGTGCGGGCGGCAGGAGCCCTGGCAGCGATTTTGCTGATTGGCGGACTGACCCTTTTCCTTTATAAAAAACGGCCTTCTGAGGCGGCGGGGAAGACCATGACCTTTGCGGCTGCAGGCCATGTGATCAAGGTGCTGATGGTGATTCCTTTCGGTCTGGCCGGTTCCCTGTTTTTCTCGGCGATGAATGGAGGCCTGGGCTGGAGCGTGTTCGGCACGGTGGTGGGTGTTGTGGTTTCCCACTGTGTGATCGAGGTAATTTACCATGCGGACTTTAAAAAGCTTTTCTGCCATGAGAAGACCATGGCGGCCTGCATGGCGGCGGCCCTAGCGGTGGTGCTGGGGTTCCGGTTCGATGTGCTTAAGTATGACAGTTTCCTTCCGTCAGCAGAGCAGATTGTATCAGCGTCGGTGGATTTTGATACGGACGGCTGGGTGACCTGGGAGGCAAATCCACTTTATTATGATCGTGGCGCGCCCAGGGTCCTTCAGGGAGATGCAGCGGGTATAGAGGCGCTTCTTTCTATAGCGGAGGAAGGAATCCAGCAGACCAGAGAGCGGGAGCAGGGGATCTGGAATTACCAGGAATCCCATTACGTAGTGGTTCGCTATACCCTTAAGGGCGGGAAGAAAGTGTACCGGGCTTACCAGATGGCTCTGGAGCCGGTACTGGATGCGGCGGATGAGATTTATACAGAGGCTGGTTACAAGCAGGCCCTCTATCCGGGCTTAACTCTTCCGGAGGAGGAAGCGGTTTCCAATATGGTCTACATGGACTATGCTGAGAATGTGAGAAAACCGGCGGGGACGCAGGAGGAGCTGGCAGCCGTATATCAGGCTTACCGGGAGGAGATCACGGCCATGAGCTTAAGCCGGATGAAGACGGAGGCGCCCATTGGCAAGCTGCTGCTGATTTCCGATGAGAATGCCCAGATCCTTAAGGTGAGGGAGACACGGGAGGAACGGCAGAGCGCTAACTGGCAGCCGGATTACACCCGTTACTGGTACGAGGGATTTTTCTATCCCATTTATCCTTCCTTTACCAGGACCATACAGGCCCTTTCTGACTGCGGTATTCAGGCGGGTGACTGGATGGATCCGGAAAACATCGAAAGCATCCAGGTGGAGTACAGCCAGCAGGTGGAAAGAGAAGTACATGTAAATGCAGACGGCAGTGTATATTACACCCAGACCAGTTATGGGGATCCGATAGTCTTTAACTATAAGGAGCCTGAGGAAATCCGGCAGCTGATGGAAGGCTTTGGGGCCTACAATGGAAAAAATCAGATGCAGGAGATGGAAAATGGCTACAGCGTAACCATAACTATGGATAGTGATAAGGGAGAGATTCAACGTATAGTGGCGGGCGGCTTCCTGAAAGGAAAGGTGCCGGAGCTTGTGGCGGCGGATGCAGAAGCAGCGGATGCGCAGGCAGCAGATACACAAACGGGAAATGTAGGGGCAGCTGAAGAATTCGCTGCAGACGCTGTGGCTACAGAAAACAAATAGTTGTTTGTTGGAAATTTTTGTGATAAACTTATCGGAGAAATCCTAGACGATTTAGGAAATAAGGCGGCTGCCCTGGCTGGGCGGCCGCAGAATAGACAAAACAGGAGGATTCCCGATATGAGTAAGAAGCGTTCGATTGAAACTACATGTATTCAGGGAGGATGGCAGCCGGGAAACGGCGATCCCAGACAGGTGCCCATCTATCAGAGCACCACGTTTAAGTATTCTACCAGCGAGGCTATGGGAAAGCTTTTCGATCTGGAGGCAGAAGGCTACTTTTACACCAGACTGCAGAATCCCACCAATGACGCGGTAGCAGCCAAGATCTGTGAGATGGAGGGCGGCGCGGCAGCTATGCTCACCTCCTCCGGCCAGGCGGCAAATTTCTTTGCCATCATCAATATCTGTTCTGCCGGCGACCATGTGATCAGCTCTGCCACCATTTACGGCGGTACCTCCAATCTCCTTACGGTGACCTTAAAGCGCTTCGGCATTGAGACCACACTGGTGGATCCGGATCTTCCCGAGGAGGAGCTGGCTAAGGAGTTCCGCCCAAATACCAAGTGCGTGTTTGCGGAGTCCATTGCCAATCCGGCCTTAGTGGTGCTGGATATTGAGAAATTTGCCCATCTGGCCCACAGCCACGGCGTGCCGTTGATTGTGGATAATACCTTTGCCACGCCCATCAACTGCCGGCCCTTTGAGTGGGGAGCGGACATTGTGACCCACAGCACCACCAAGTACATGGACGGCCACGGTATGGCAGTAGGCGGCTGCATTGTGGACAGCGGAAATTTTGACTGGGATGCCCACAAGGACAAATTCCCGGGGCTGACTACACCGGATGAATCTTATCATGGAATTATCTACACCCAGCGCTTTGGCAAGGGTGCCTTCATCACCAAGGCTACGGCTCAGCTGATGCGGGATCTTGGCTGCATCCAATCTCCCCAGAATGCTTTCCTGCTGAATGCCGGTCTGGAGAGCCTGCACCTGCGGATGCCGCGCCACTGCGAGAATGCCTTAAAGATTGCAGAGTATCTGGCAGCCAGAGAGGATGTGGCCTGGGTGAAGTATCCTGGACTGCCTGGCGATAAGTATTATGACCTGGCACAGAAGTATATGCCCAATGGCACCTGCGGCGTGATTTCCTTCGGCTTAAAGGGCGGAAGAGCAGCAGCTGGGGTCTTTATGGATAAGCTTAAGGTGGCTACCATTGCCACCCATGTGGCTGATGCCAGGACCTGCGTCCTTCATCCGGCCAGCCATACCCACCGTCAGTTAAGCGATGAGCAGCTGGTAGAGGCAGGGGTGGATCCTTCCATGATCCGTCTCAGCGTGGGTATTGAGAATGTAAATGACATTATCGAGGATATCCGTCAGGCGCTGGAGGATTAATGGAAAAATTAGCAGAGATGGAGGGCAGGGATTGATGACAGAAGGTGCTTTAGTTCTGGAGGGCGGTTCTCTGCGGGGACTGTTTACGGCCGGTGTGCTGGATGTGTTTATGGAGCATGGGATTCAGTTTTCCTATGTAAACGGCGTGTCTGCCGGTTCCATGAATGCCTTAAGCTACATCAGCGGGCAGCCGGGCCGTACCCTGAAGGTGGATTTGGATTACCTCCATGACAAACGGTTTATGAGCTTTCGGAATCTGGTGAAGAAGCGGGAAATTTTCAGCTTTGAATTTCTTTTCGGTGAGCTGAGCCAGAATCTGGTGCCCTTTGATTATGAGGCGTTTGCCAGCTCGCTCCAGGAGTTTGAGGCCGTTGCTACTCGCTGCCGCACCGGTCAGCCGGTTTACCTTAACCGGGATAACTGCAGCGATATCTTTAAGGCGGTGCAGGCCTCCAGCAGTATTCCTATTCTCTCCCATATGGTGGGGGTAGATGGGAAGCAGTATCTGGACGGCGGACTGTCCATGCCTATTGCTTACCAGCGGGCGCTGGATAAGGGATATGACAAGGTGGTAGTGATTCTGACCCGGCATAAGGGCTTCCGCAAGAAGCCTTCGGACCGCTGGACCCAGAAGGCTTTTCGGCGGTACTTTGCTCCGCTGCCCCAGCTTCTTAAGACCATCGAGGAGATTCCTGACCGGTACAACCGGATGCAGGAGGAGATGGACCGGCTGGAGGCAGAGGGGAAGATTTTCATTATCCGGCCGGATGAGCCGGTGACGGTGTCCCGGTTTGAGCGGGATAAGATGAAGCTTCAGGAGCTTTACGGAAACGGACGGCGGATTGCCATGGAGCAGATGGATGGACTGTGCGAATATCTGGGGATTCCCCGGCCGGAGATTCGGCCGGAGGTTATTGAACGGGAAAACCAGATCCTGGGACAGACCAGAGTGGTTTCCGTGCCGCAGCCGCAGGATGC
>JAGHER010000101.1 GCA_017889125.1 Lachnospiraceae bacterium | reverse complement strand
TAGATAGGAGGCATTGACATGGAGATCAAACGAGTGACGGACCCGGCGTTCCGGGTGTACGGTAAGGTAGTGGATGGCTACGACTGCGGCCCTCTTCTGGAGGCCATGGAGAAGACACCCCTTCCGGAGGATGTAATTTACGTTCCTTCCGTGGAGGAGCTGGAGGCTCTTCCCGTCTGCCGGAAAATGGAGGCGAATCTGTACGGACAGCTTCCCATTCAGGTGGGCTACTGCAATGGCCACAACCGGAAGTTAAATGCTCTGGAGTACCATCGGACTTCTGAGATTAACGTGGCCGTGACGGATTTAATTCTGTTAATCGGACGGCAGCAGGATATTGCAGAGGATGATACCTATGATACCAGCCTGGTGGAGGCATTTCTGGTTCCGGCAGGTACGGTGATCGAGGTGTATGCAACCACCCTGCATTATGCGCCCTGCCAGGTGGACGAGAAGGGCTTCCGCTGTGTGGTGATCCTGCCTGCGGGAACCAACACGGATATGGAGCCAGTGGAAGGCATTTTTCATGAGGACAGGCTGCTGTTCGCCAAGAATAAGTGGCTGATTGGTCATGAGGAGGGCGGACTGCCGGAGAATGCATTTATCGGGCTTAAAGGAGAAAATCTGGAAGTTTGAGGAATGCCAGTATGTGACGTATTCTCGACGAAACGCCAGGCAAGTTGAACTTTTCCAGCAATAATCTGATAAGAAATACGGATAAAAAAAGGTTTTTTGGATCCATCGTCCATGAACAATTGTGGATAGGCTATAATTAATTATCATACATAAACGGAGGTTAATTTTATGAACAATTTACCAGTAGTAAAAGTCGGCATCGTAGCAGTAAGCCGGGACTGCTTCCCGGAATCTCTGTCCGTAAACCGGAGAAAGGCTCTGGTGGAGGCTTATGCCAAGAAGTATGACGCAGCAAACATTTATGAATGTCCGGTGTGCATCGTGGAAAGCGAGATCCACATGGTGCAGGCTTTAGAGGATATCAAGGCTGCAGGCTGCAATGCCCTGGTAGTTTACCTTGGAAACTTCGGTCCGGAGATTTCCGAGACCCTTCTGGCAAAGCATTTTGACGGCCCGTCCATGTTTATCGCGGCAGCTGAGGAGTCCGGCGACAAGCTGGTGCAGGATCGGGGCGACGCTTACTGCGGTATGCTGAACGCCAGCTACAATTTAAAGCTGCGCAATGTTAAGGCTTACATTCCCGAGTATCCGGTGGGCACGGCAGAGGAGTGCGCCGATATGATCGAGGAGTTTCTGCCTATCGCAAGAACTATGATCGGCCTTTCTCAGTTAAAGATCATCAGCTTCGGCCCCAGACCCTTAAACTTCTTAGCCTGCAACGCACCCATCAAGCAGCTTTACAACCTGGGGGTTGAGATCGAGGAAAATTCTGAGCTGGATCTGTTTGAGGCCTACAATAAGCATGCCGGAGATCCCAGAATCGCCAATGTGGTGAAGGATATGGAGAGTGAGCTGGGAGAGGGCAACATGAAGCCGGAGATCCTGCCGAAGCTTGCCCAGTATGAGCTGACCCTGTTAGATTGGATCGAGGAGCATAAGGGCTACCGCAAGTATGTGGCCATCGCCGGAAAATGCTGGCCTGCATTCCAGACCCAGTTCGGCTTTGTTCCCTGCTATGTGAACAGCCGCCTGACCGGAAGAGGAATCCCGGTTTCCTGCGAGGTGGATATCTACGGCGCATTAAGCGAGTTCATCGGTGCATGTGTAAGCCAGGATGCGGTTACCCTGTTAGATATCAACAATACCGTTCCGGCAGATCTGTACAATGAGGACATTAAGGGCAAGTTTGATTATACCCAGAAGGATACCTTCATGGGCTTCCACTGCGGAAATACCTGCTCCAAGAAGCTGGCATTCTGCTCCATGAAGTATCAGATGATCATGGCGCGCAGCCTTCCTGAGGAGGTAACCCAGGGAACCTTAGAGGGCGACATCCTTCCCGGTGACATCACCTTCTTCCGTCTGCAGAGCACCGCGGACTGCGAGCTGCGGGCATATGTGGCAGAGGGCGAGGTGCTTCCGGTAGCTACCCGGTCCTTCGGCTCTATCGGTATCTTTGCTATCCCAGAGATGGGACGGTTCTACCGCCATGTGCTGATCGAGAAGAACTTCCCCCACCACGGAGCAGTGGCATTCGGCCATTACGGAAAGGCTCTCTTTGAGATCTTCAAGCTCCTGGGTGTGACCGATATGGGTTACAATCAGCCCAAGGGCGTGCGGTACCCCACGGAGAATCCTTTTGCATAAAAAATAAAAACCGGTGGAAATAAATGGGCAGACGCGATATGATATAGGGGCGAGACAACAGAAAAGGAAATTGCTGCAAGGCGAGAAAAAAGTAAGGAGCGAAGATATGAAAACAATGCAAGAAAATGCGGTAAATGCGATCCGCGTGCTTTCTGCAGACGCGATCCAGAAGGCAAAATCCGGACACCCTGGTCTTCCGCTGGGGGCAGCCTCGGCTGCCTATGAGCTGTGGGCCAATCACATGAAGCACAATCCTGCCGACCCGGAATGGGCGGACCGGGACCGTTTCATCCTGTCCGGCGGCCACGGATCCATGCTGCTTTATTCCCTGCTTCATTTATTCGGATACGGAAATCTTTCCAAAGAGGATCTGATGAATTTCCGTCAGCTGGGCTCTCTCACCCCCGGCCATCCGGAGTACCGGCATACCGTTGGTGTGGAGGCGACTACCGGCCCCTTGGGTGCAGGCATGGGCATGGCTGTAGGTATGGCTATGGCAGAGAAGCATCTGGCTGCTGTATTCAATAAGGAAGGCTATCCGGTGGTAGATCACTACACCTATGTGCTGGGCGGAGACGGCTGCATGATGGAGGGCATTTCCTCAGAGAGCTTTTCTCTGGCCGGAACGCTGGGCCTTAATAAGCTGATCGTTCTGTATGATTCCAACCAGATTTCCATCGAGGGAAGCACGGACATTGCATTTACGGAAAATGTCCAGATGCGGATGGAGGCATTCGGCTTCCAGACCATCACGGTGGAGGACGGCAATGATCTGGCTGCCATCGGCGCGGCCATCGAGGAGGCCAAGGCAGACAAGACCAGGCCTTCCTTCATCACCATCAAGACCCAGATCGGCTACGGCTGCCCGGCAAAGCAGGGCAAGGCCAGCGCCCACGGCGAGCCTCTGGGCGAGGACAATGTGAAGGCCTTAAAGGAGTATCTGGAGTGGCCGTCTCAGGAGCCATTCTTCGTGCCGGAGGAGGTTTATGCCCATTACCGTCAGCTGGCAGAGGGGAAGAAGGCAGACGAGGAGTCCTGGAAGGACATGTTTGCCCGCTACTGCGCAGCTTATCCCGAGATGAAGACGCTCTGGGAGGCATATCATGACGAGAGTCTGGCAGAGAAGCTCTGGGAGGATGAGGATTTCTGGAAGCAGTCGGAGAAGGCGGATGCTACCCGGAATCTGTCTGGAAAGGTGCTTAACATGGTAAAGGACAAGCTGCCGAATCTCATCGGCGGATCGGCAGACCTTGCACCTTCCAACAAGACCCATATGAATGACGCAGGGGATTTCTCCCGGAATACACCTGAGGGACGGAACCTGCATTTCGGTGTGCGTGAGCTGGCCATGACGGCCATCGGAAACGGCATGATGCTTCACGGCGGCCTGCGGGCTTATGTGGCTACCTTCTTCGTATTCAGCGACTATGTAAAGCCCATGGCAAGACTTTCTGCCATTATGCAGGTGCCGCTGACCTTTGTGCTGACCCATGACAGCATCGGCGTAGGCGAGGACGGCCCCACTCACGAGCCCATTGAGCAGCTTGCCATGCTGCGGGCCCTGCCTAATTTCCATGTCTTCCGTCCCTGCGACGCGGTGGAGACGGCGGCGGCCTGGTACAGCGCTCTGACCTCTAAGCGGACGCCTACTGCTCTGGTGCTGACCAGACAGAATCTGGCGCCTATGGCAGGGAGCAGCCGGGATGCTTTAAAGGGCGGCTATGTGATTGATGACTGTGAGGGGACGCCGGATGCGATTCTCATTGCCAGCGGATCTGAGGTGGAGCTGGCAGTGAAGGCAAAGGCGATCCTGGAGGCAGAGGGAAAGAAGATTCGGGTAGTATCCATGCCCTGTATGGATCTGTTTGAGGAGCAGAGTGCGGAGTATAAGGAATCCGTCCTGCCTAAGGCCGTGAGAAAGCGCGTGGCTGTGGAGGCCTTAAGCGAATTCGGCTGGGGCAAGTACGTGGGTCTTGACGGCGCATGTGTGGCGATGACCACTTTCGGCGCCAGCGGTCCGGCAGGCGTGCTCTTTGAGCATTTTGGCTTTACGGCAGAACATGTGGCAGAGACGGTGAGAGGATTGGATTAAAGAAATATGTAGGATAGAACAGGCGGAAAGGCTAGGAGGAGAAGTTATGAGATTTTTTATCGATACAGCGAATGTTGAGGAAATTAAGGCAGCCAACGATATGGGAATTATCTGCGGCGTGACCACCAACCCGTCCCTGATTGCAAAGGAAGGCCGGGATTTTAATCAGGTGATCGCCGAGATCGCCTCCATCGTGGACGGCCCCATCAGCGGCGAGGTAAAGGCTACCACCACTGACGCGGAGGGAATGATTAAGGAAGGCCGGGAAATCGCAGCCATTCATCCCAATATGGTAGTGAAAATCCCCATGACGGTGGAGGGCTTAAAGGCAGTGAAGGTGCTGAATCAGGAAGGCATCAAGACCAACGTGACGCTGGTATTTACCGCAGCCCAGGCTCTTTTAGCTG
>JAGHER010000100.1 GCA_017889125.1 Lachnospiraceae bacterium | reverse complement strand
CTTTCACGGCGGTAACACGAGTTCGAATCTCGTTGGGGTCATTATGGCGACATAGCCAAGTGGTAAGGCGTGGGTCTGCAACACCCTGATCACCAGTTCAAATCTGGTTGTCGCCTCTATTGAAAAAACCCAGGAAACCTTATAGAATCAAGGTTTTCTAGGTTTTTTTTGTGTAGATTTTTTGTTTGCCCTCGCTTGCTATTCGATTTCTTGCAAATTCATAGAGATTCTCCTGATTGGCGGCCTGTGAGGGTGTTTTTTCTGAATGTTCTCCTTTGATCCCGGATTATTTCGCACGGCGTGCTTCTGTAATTTATCCTCAATAAATACATTATCCTTAATAAATACAAAGTGTGGAGAGAAAATTTTAATATGTGCGTGTATCTGATCGCAAGTGTATGCCTCGATCATAACGGATAAAACGGCGTCCGATAAAAGTAATTTTTTTAAGAGAACCAGTAAAACTGTTAAGTTTACTTAATGTTAAAATTGTGTTATATTTTGATTATAAAACATCTGCGCAGGTGTGTGTCCGGTCTTAAGTAAGGCTGGGAAAAGAGCAATACGGACAAGTGAAACAGGCTGTTATGTAAGTAGAAAATGTAAAAGAAGGGGTAACGCTATGACACAAGAAACACAAATGCTGCTGGGACTTTTCCTTGGCATCGCCATTATGATTGTCCTGGTAATGAAGACAAAGACACACACATTTATTGCGTTGCTTTTGGCATCGCTGATTACCGCCCTGGTAGGGGGAATGGCTCCGTCTGCTGCGATTTCTGCAATTCAGGACGGATTTGGAAACACATTAAAGAGTACCGGTATTATTATTGGCCTTGGTGTTATGATGGGCGGTATTCTGGAAAAGACAGGCGCTGCAGAGCGACTGGCGTACACTTTTATTAAACTGATTGGTAAGGGCAAGGAAGAATGGGCCCTGGGCATTACTGGATGGATCGTATCGATCCCGGTATTTGCTGATTCTGCAGTAGTTATTTTTGCACCTTTATGTAAGGCGCTCTCCCGCGTAACTGGTAAATCCGTTATCGGTCTGGCTTTGGCTCTGGCCTGCGGACTTCAGTGTACTCACAGTATGGTTCCGCCGACGCCGGGTCCTCTTACCGCAGCGGGTATGATGAACGTGGATGTGGGACAGATGATTCTGGTAGGTGCTGCTTTATCTATCCCGATCTTTATTGCGGCTATCCTTTACTCTAAGTGGATCGGAACGAAGATTTATCAGATTGCCAATACAGATGGCTCTTTTGACCGGAAGGAATTTAAGAAAGAGTACATTAAGACCATGGATCAGCTGGATTCCATCATGAACGCCAAGGAGCTTCCTGGCCTGTGGGATTCCCTTTCTCCCATCGTGGTTCCGTTGATTCTGATTTTCCTGAAGACTGGTTTGAGCCTGACTTCCATTGAGAGCGGAATTGTTTACACGGTAGTCAGCCTTGTGGGTGAGCCGATCGTGGCTCTGGCTGTAGGTGCTACCCTGGCTGTGTATGGCCTTGGCCGCAAACTGGATCAGAAGAAGGTTATCAGCATCATGAATGACAGCATTAAGGATACGGGTATTATCATGCTGATTACGGGTGCTGGCGGCTCTCTTGGAAATGTGGTAAAGGTAAGCGGTATCGGCGATGTGCTGGGCGCTATGGTTGTAAACTGGCCGATCCCGGCGATCCTGATTCCGGTAATTATCGCAGCTCTGATGCGTATTGCCCTGGGTTCTGCAACGGTGGCGATCACTACAGCAGCAACCCTGACAGCTCCCCTGGTTCCGGTACTGGGTATCAGCCCCGTTCTTTTGGCTCAGGCCTGCTGTATCGGCGCCATTTCCTTTGGCTACTTCAACGACAGCGGCTTCTGGGTATTTAACGGAATGTTCGGCCTGACGGAGATGAAGGATCAGCTCCGGTGTAAGACGGCGGTTTCCATGGTTATGGCTGGCGTAGGTGTTGTGGAGCTGTTGATCCTAAATATGTTCCTTTAATTTTAAATTTTAATATTGTTTCATACCTTTTTTACCTTATCTGGCAGACGCTCGGATTCCTGTTGAAGGACCGGGCGTCTGCCTGTATTTAGGTGAGGGAAACATACTGTGTGCAACGATTTAGTCAGGGGTCATTTGCCTTTGGATGCAGATATGGGTGAAATTCTTAAACATATGTAAAAAGACTGCCCGCCGCCTTGACAGAAGAATGGCGGACAGGTATAGTGAAAGCGGTATGACTGTGCATAGATGAAATGATGACGGATTTGCCTGGTGAAGGTTCTGGAGAAAAGAGTGGAGATACAGCATGGAAAAATGGAGACGTAAGTTTCAGCAGTTTATGGTGGGAAGGTACGGCGCAGATCAGCTTTCTCGTTTTTTAAGTGTGTGCATTGTGGTGCTGCTGGTGATCAATTTATTTGCACGGACACATGTTTTATACTGGCTGGCGGTGGTCCTTCTGTTTTACAGCTATTATCGGATGTTTTCCCGGAATATTTCCGCCCGGTTTAAGGAAAATGAGCGGTACATGGGCTTTCGTTTCCGGGTGACGGAATGGGGAAAGAAGTGGCGGTTTCGGGCGGAGCAGGCCAGGAAATACCACATTTACCGGTGCCCCAGCTGCGGCCAGAAGATCCGCATTCCCAGAGGACACGGAAAGGTAAGTATTCACTGCCCGAAATGCCATACGGATTTTATCCGAAAGAGCTGAGCGGGGAATACGAGGCTGGGTTTGAAAGACTGGGGAGAAGAGCGGAAGGAGAGAAGCGCCTGGAGATACAGGATGAGAGAGGCAGAATTAAGTGAGCGGAATTATCGGAATTAAGTAATCAGAATTAAGTAACCAGAATAAAGAAGAGGAAGGGAAAATGAACAGGATAAAGACAGAATTGGAGTTTAAGCCGGTAACGGCTGATGATATTGAACGGCTGACGCCGTTCTTTTCTTTGCGGTCCAATAAGACCTGCGACAGCGTGTTTTTAGACAGCTTTTTATGGCGGGATGCTTATAAGGTGCAGTTCGCCATCAGTGAGGGAAGGGCGGTTCAGTGGCTGATGGAGGATGAGGGGCAGATTTCTTCGGCGATGCCTCTTTGCCGTCAGGAGGAGCTTCCGTACTTTTTCCGGCAGATGGTGACGTATTTTAATGAAGAGCTGAAACAGCCCTTCTGGATTTATCTGGCAGATGAGGAGGCGATCCAGTATCTGAATCTTGACCCGGAGGAATTTGAGGTTCGGGAGATGGAGGATCTTAAGGATTATCTTTATGACGGCGATGCCATGCGGACGTTGGCGGGAAAAAAGCTTCACAAGAAAAAGAATCTGGTGAATGCCTTTATGCGGGAGTATGCGGGGCGGTACGAGTACGCCAGGCTGTGCTGCTCTGACCGTCAGGATGTGTGGGATTTCTTAAGCTTTTGGCGGGAGCAGAAGGGCGATGACGCCCAGGAGGCCTGGGAGCTGGATTATGAGGTAGAGGGAATTCACGAGATTCTTAAGAACTGTTCTCAGCTGCAGGTGCAGATGGGCGGCGTCTATATTGATGGGAAGCTGGAGGCCTTTACAGTGGGAAGCTATAATCCCAGAGAGAAGATGGCGGTAATCAGTATCGAGAAGGCGAATCCCCAGATCAAGGGCCTGTATCAGTTCATTAACCAGCAGTTTCTGATTCACGAGTTCCCTCAGGCAAAGCTGGTGAACCGGGAGGATGATGTGGGAATTCCGGGGCTTCGTCAGGCAAAGCTCAGCTATCAGCCTGTCGGGTATGCCAGAAAATATATGGTGCGGCAGCGGAATTTTACCGTCGAGTGAAAAGCGCTGGATGAAAGAGGTATTCAGGGCGCGCAAAGGGCACGGAAAGGTAGAGCGGGCGAAAATGCAAGTACGTTATCTGAGTCAGGAAGAAAAGGAGCGGAGCCGGAGTCTTTGGGAGGAATGCTTTCCTGAGGATTCCGCCCGCTTTTTAGATTACTATTACAGGGAAAAGTGCAGGGACAACCGGATTCTGGTGCTGGAGGAGGAGCCGGGAGGGCGGATTTTATCCATGGTTCATCAGAATCCATATCTGGTGAGGGTGCCGGGCGGAGAATATTCTTTGGATTACCTTGTGGGGGTCGCCACGGCTGCGGACCGGCGGCACCGGGGATACATGAGAACCCTTCTTAAGGCGGTGATGCAGGAGGAGAACCGGCGGCGGATGCCTTTTTCCTTTTTGATGCCGGCTAATCCGCGGATTTATGAGCCCTTTGATTTTGTCTATGTATTTGACCAGCCCTGCTGGCAGTGGAATGAGGCGGGAGGGCGGCTTCACCGGGAGACTGCGCCGGTGGATATGCTTTTAAAGAGTCGGGGACCTGGGAGGATGCAGGAGGATTTTGCGCAGGTTGGATTGTGGCTTGACCGGTGGCTTGCAGAGCGGTACCAGATCTACGCTTTGCGGACAGAAGCTTACATGGAACGGATGTGGAAGGAGCTGGTCAGTGAGCAGGGGAAGCTTTCACTGGCCTATGACAGGCAGGCTTCTGGGCAGCGCCTGGTGGGAATGGAAGCCTTCTGGGGCGGTGAAGATGAAGAACGGCGGTTTCTCTATGGGGAGACGGATTTTGTGGAGGAGGCGCAGCCGCCGAAACCGGCGATCATGGCCAGGATTGTCAACCTGGAGGAATTCATGAAGGGGATAGGGCTGAGGGAAGGCGGCAGGAAGAGCATAAGTATTATTCTGGGAATCCGGGATGAGATGCTGGAGGAAAACTGCGGCGTTTTCCAGTGGGATATCTGTGGGGACGGAAGCCGGATTAAGCGTATTCGAGGGCTTTTGGAAGGAGAGACGGAGGTTCCCATAGTGACAATAGGCGCCCTTACCCGCTGGCTTTTAGGCGGCGGTACGGTGCCGGACAGACTATCCGCCATGTCTGCTTGGGCGCTGGATTTCCCTTGGGATGACATTGCTGCCCTTGGCGGAATCTTTCTGGATGAGGTGGTGTGAGTCTTGTCATTTTTTCGGGAGTTCCGTATAATGGAGGAAAGCAGCTACAGGGTGGATTAAGAAAGCAGCCAGGAGATGGATTCCGGAAGGGAGAGGGGACGTATGGAAGCAGAAAAGCAGCTGAAGGAATGGATTGAGGAGTGCAGCAATATTGTATTTTTCGGAGGCGCCGGCGTGTCCACGGAAAGCGGGATACCGGACTTTCGAAGTGTGGACGGACTGTATAATCAGAAGTACAAGTATCCGCCGGAGATGATTATCAGCCACAGCTTTTATAAGCAGAATCCAGAGGAATTTTACCGGTTTTATAAGGATCGGATGATTTATCGGGATGCGGAGCCGAATCGGGCCCATCTGGCCTTGGCGCGGTTAGAGGAGCAGGGAAAGCTTAAGGCGGTGGTGACGCAGAATATTGATGGCCTTCACCAGAAGGCGGGGAGCCGTCAGGTTTTGGAGCTTCACGGCTCTGTCCACCGCAACTACTGCACCAGGTGCCATAAGTTTTATGATCTGGATCAGATCATTGCCCAGGAGGGGGTGCCCAGATGTACCTGCGGCGGCATAATCAAACCAGACGTGGTGCTCTATGAGGAAGGCCTGGATCAGGCTACCCTGAGAAGTGCCATTCGTTATATCAGCCAGGCGGAAATGCTGATTATCGGCGGTACCTCCCTGACTGTGTACCCGGCAGCGGGGCTTGTGGATTATTATCGGGGAAAGCGGCTGGTGCTGATCAATAAATCCGTGACGCCCATGGACAGCCATGCAGACCTGGTGATCAGCGGTCCCATCGGGCAGGTTCTGGGGGATGCGGTGTTTGGCAGTTAGAGTGATTATGTTACAGATGAAGGAGGAAGGATTTTTATGTATCAGGCAGCAGAAAATCGATATGCGGCCATGAAATACGCGCGGTGCGGAAGGAGCGGTATCCTTCTTCCGCGGGTGTCCTTGGGACTTTGGCAGAATTTTGGCCTGGAAAAGCCTTTGGAGCATCAGCGGGAGGTTTTGTGCCGGGCTTTTGATCTGGGAATTACCCATTTTGATCTGGCCAATAATTACGGTTTTCCGGCCAGAGGAAAGGCAGAGGAGAATTTCGGTGCTATTTTAAAGAGTGATCTTGGCGTTTACCGGGACGAGCTTTTTATTTCCACAAAGGCCGGGTTTGACAATTGGGATGGCCCTTATGGAAACTGGGGTTCCAGAAAATATCTCATTGCCAGTCTGGATCAGAGCTTAAGGCGGATGGGACTGGAATATGTGGATGTATTTTACCATCACCGTCCGGATCCGGAGACACCTCTGGAGGAAACTATGGCCGCCTTGAGTGATATTGTGCGCCAGGGAAAGGCGCTTTACGTGGGAATTTCCAATTATCAGGCGGAAGAGGCGGAGGCGGCCATCCGGATGCTGAAGGCCAATGGTACGCCCTGCCTGCTGCATCAGCCACGCTACAATATGTTTGAGCGTTGGCCGGAGGATGGGCTTTTCGATGTGCTTTCCCGGGAAGGGGTGGGCTGCATCGCCTACAGCCCGCTGGCTCAGGGGGCGCTGACTGACCGGTATCTGAAGGGTATCCCGGCTGATTCACGGGCGGCCAGAGAGGGAACCAGCGTAGGCAGCCGGTATTTGACGCCGGAAAATATGGAAAAGATCCGCCGGCTTAACGAGATCGCAGCCAGCCGGGGACAATCCCTTGCCCAGATGGCCCTTTGCTGGGTGCTCCGGCGGCCGGAGGTGACCTCCGTTCTCATTGGCGCCAGCAGCAAGGAGCAGCTGGAGAATAATGTGGCATGCCTTGGCAGCCTGGATTTTGCCCAGGATGAGCTGGAAGCCATTGACGAGGCTCTGGGGGCGAACTAATATCTGCGTTTTCCTAAATGTAAACAGCAGAGATAGGAGATAGGATGGCGGAAAAGCTGAATTTTGAAGTGGGAGACATTGTAAAATTGAAAAAGCCTCACCCCTGCGGAAGCCAGGAGTGGGAGATTCTCCGAGTGGGGGCGGATTTCCGCCTGAAATGCATGGGCTGCGGTCATCAGGTGATGGTGGCACGGAAGCTGGTGGAGAAAAATGCCAGAGGTTTGCGGAAGCCGGAAAGCAGCAGATAGAAGGCTGCGCTGCGGAAGCCGGAAAATGGCAAATAGAAAGATGTGCGGTGGAAACCGAAACGCGGCAGATGAAAGCACGCGGAAGAAAACTGCAGAAATCTGCGAAAAACCCGGATTTTCCGGAAAAAAGTGCTTGCATGTCTGGTTAAAGTTTGGTAAACTATTATACCGTGACATATTAATTTCCTTGCTCCTGAACGAATTCAGGGGCCAGAGACCACAAGGAGGTAAACAAGATGAACAAGTACGAATTAGCAGTTGTTCTGAATGTGAAGCTGGAAGACGAAGAGAGAGCAGCAGCAATCGAGAAGGTAAAGGGCTATATCACCCGTTTCGGCGGTACCGTTACCAATGTAGACGAGTGGGGTAAGAAGAGACTGGCTTACGAGATCCAGAAGATGAAGGAAGCCTACTATTACTTCATTCAGTTCGAAGGCGATTCTAACTGCCCGAACGAAGTTGAAGCTCACGTTCGTATTATGGAACCGGTTATCAGATACTTAATCGTAAAGCAGGAAGCATAATAGAAAGAGTGAGTGTATGAACAGAGTGATTCTTATGGGTAGACTGACCAGAGACCCGGAGCTGCGTTATTCTCAGGGCGAGCGTGCTATGGCGATTGCCAGATATACGCTGGCGGTGGACCGCAGAGGACGCCGCAGCCAGGATGGGAATGAGCAGACTGCAGATTTTATCAACTGTGTGGCATTTGACCGTCAGGGCGAATTTGCAGAGAAGTATTTCCGTCAGGGAATGCGGGTTTTAGTTTCCGGAAGGATTCAGACTGGCAGCTACGTTAACCGAGATGGTCAGAAAGTTTATACCACTGATATCATTGTAGACGATCAGGAGTTTGCCGACAGCAAGGGTGCGGCAGCCGATATGAGCGGTTACAGAGGCGGCTATCAGCAGCCTGCACAGCCGCAGCAGCCGGCTCCATCCAGCGCCATCGGCGACGGATTTATGAACATTCCAGATGGAGTTGAGGACGAAGGTCTTCCCTTTAACTAGGGAAACGTTGATTAAAACGTTCCCCAAGACATTCGTCAGTTCCATAATATGAAAAGGAGGACACACCAATGGCATTCAATAAAGGTGATAAGGCAGACGCTTCCAAGGTAAGAAGAGGCGGCATCCGCAGAAGAAAGAAAGTTTGCGTATTCTGCGGCGATAAGAACGGCGTAATTGATTACAAGGATGTAAATAAGTTAAAGAGATACGTATCCGAGAGAGGAAAGATCCTTCCCCGCCGGATCACCGGAAACTGTGCAAAGCACCAGAGAGCACTGACTGTTGCAATTAAGAGAGCACGTCATATCGCTCTGATGCCCTATACCTGCGACTAAACCCTTATAAAATCAAGGTTTGCGTCGGTTTGAGGAGATTTTTACTCAAAAATTTACTCAAATGAGATAGTAAAATTTGCAGAAGAGACCTCGTATGGGAGACCATATGGGGTCTTTTTTATGCTTCTCGAAGTGGAAATGGCACAGCGATGAGAGATTGCCGAAAAATTCCAACAATCCCCTTGAACTTTTAAAGAGCATTCGGTATAATGTAAGTGAAAAAGAAAACATCCACTCCAAAAGTGGATGCCTCAAAAGTTGAGCTTAGTGTCCTAGCGGACACCGCCCATCCTGTTGGCCGACAGGGTGGGCTTATTTCTTCTTACGCTTATCTCTTTTATCGAGATATGTAAGAAAT
>JAGHER010000099.1 GCA_017889125.1 Lachnospiraceae bacterium | reverse complement strand
CGTTTCCCCTTCTTTTCGATCCCTTCATGGACATACACAACTTTTACAATCTGCTTGTTGTCTCCATGCCCCTTCCAGCGTTTTACGTCCCCTTTTTTCTCATGAAACTGCAGCGCGATGTGGTCTTCATCCGCTTCCACATACAAGGTTTTTACCTCTCGTTTTTCTTCCGGCTGCTTTTCCTCTGACTCAGGAATACGCAGGCTATGTACAGTCCGCATTACCGTTTCCTTGCTGACCGGCTCCGGCAGGCTTTCTCCCGCCTTCCGGTAGCTGCTCTGTACGGCTTCTTCCAAAATGCAGGCTTTGGCATCCAGACTGAGCCGGGTATGGGCAGACAGGCCCATGATCTGATCCAGCAGATATGCGGTCTTTTTCGTTCCTTTGTTGACAAAGCGGGTGTGGGTAAAACGAATCTGTCCGATGGTTGTCAAAAGTGTCCGTTCTGTGCGGTCCTTGATTTGCCAATGGATCTTGCGTTTTACACTCTCTTCCAGCATTCCATTGCATTCTTCCAGGGTTTCCGAAATGATGCAGCAGCCAAGCTCAAGCATAAGCTGTTTCACCTGCTTCACAAACTGATCCAGCCGGTGGGGATCCTGCATAAAATTTTTCTGGCTTTTTTCTAATTGAGGGATTCCATTTTCCACAAAATGCTGTATACTATTTAACATAAGATGACCCCTTTTCTCGTATGTGTTTTTGTCGTGATTACATTATACTATAAAAAGTGGTCATCTTATTTTTTATTTTCTTAACCCCAGGTAAAGTTACGCTGTCAGTACATCATCACTCTAACTCATCTAAGTGCGTTACAGTTCACGCTGGACGTGAACTGCAACAGAATCCAGCCCATTCCAAATCGCCTGCGGCGATGGGCTGGATTCTTTGGCCACTGCTCATGTACTGGTCTGGCATTTTCAGCAAGTGAAAATGCCAAGCATGAACAGTAACCTAGGTGCCTCTTTCCAATTAGCTGCAGTATATTCCGATATCGGCTTTCATCTACACAGTTTTTACACAGCCAGTCCGTTAATTAAACGAAACAAATAAACGAACAATGCGCACCCATCTGCTTAGAATAAAGGGGATGACATTGTTCGTTCTTCTATAACAAGCTGTTTAGTATTAAGAATGAAAAGAATTATATTTCTCCCAGCATGCGGATTTTTTCAATCAGATCCAAAAGCTCCTGCGCCTGATTCCCCAGAATTTTTACCACATAGCCATGAGAAAGTCTGGTTACGCCGCCCTGGATTTCTTCCTCCTCTGCCTGAGAAAAGAGGAGGCGAACCTCATCGGGCCACCCTTCCGGCAGCTCCCTGTTCAGAATCAAAAGATTCGCCAGATGGGTATGACCTTCATAAGCGCCCGTCTCTTCCATCTCCATAAATGGAAGGGAAGAATCCGCCCCCGCTCCGCCTCCCGCAGGGAGATAAAGAGTATTATCCGCATAGCGCAAAACTCCCTCGCAGGAAACCGCAATCCGGTTCTGATATCTTCTATACTGGAAGCGCTCTCCTCTGGCTGCACGCCCGCAGGAAAGAATCTCACTGTAGATCAGTCCCGCATCCGGTCCTTCCAGAATAATCTCCGTGTCTCCAGAAAAATCCGATTGGGCGAAAGGGATCACCGGCAGAGGCTGGTAGCTTAAAAATCCACCGTCTTCCACTCGGATAACACTTTTTCGCGATGCACTGGCTCCAGGCGCCATCTTATGCAGCTTCTCGTAGGACTGCGTGGTGATGGACAGCCTTGCCCCGGCTTTCACCTGGATCTGAATCTCCTGGCTGTCTCCAGCCATAATCCCGGCCGACACGCTCATCAGCATCAGCTCCATATCCCCTTTTCCGTTCGGATAGAAAGGCTTCATCAGCTTAAATGGTGCCCGGCAAAAGCACTCCTCAAGCACCGTCCGTTCCCCGCTTTTGCCAGCAGTCAGAGAAAGCCGGGATTCTGTTCCAAAGGGATTTTCCACAGCAAAGCCTCCTCTCCTACAGTTTTTTTCTATAGCTCATTCCTATAGTCCTTCTAAAAGCACCTGCTCCTTGATCCACTGGACAACCTGAGCAATTCCTTCCCCGGAACGGATATTGGTAAACAGGAATGGACGGTTCCCTCGCATCCTTTTCGAATCCCTTTCCATTATTCCTAGATCAGCGCCAACGTACGGGGCCAAATCAATCTTATTAATCACCAGGAGATCGGAGCGGGTAATTCCCGGCCCTCCCTTTCGGGGAATCTTATCTCCCTCGGCCACATCGATCACAAAAATGGTGGCATCCGCCAGCTCCGGGCTGAAGGTTGCCGACAGATTATCTCCGCCGCTTTCCACAAACATAATCTGAATATCGGGAAAACGTGCAATCATTTCCCGGGCAGCCTCCAGATTCATGGATGCGTCCTCACGGATCGCTGTATGGGGACAGCCGCCAGTTTCCACCCCGATAATCCTTTCCTTTGGAAGAACGCTGTTCCTGCACAGGAATTCCGCATCCTCCTTCGTATAAATATCATTGGTAATTACGCCAATACTGTACTCTGATGCCATGATCCTGGTCAGCGCCTCGATCAGGGCCGTCTTGCCGGAGCCTACGGGCCCGGCTACGCCAATTCGCACGTATGCCATCACTTCATCCCCTTTTCTTTTTCTGTTCCGGAAATAAACATTCTCGGACTGAACCGTCTCCTGCCGTCCTGCTCGATTGCTTCTGCCCGATTGTCTCTGCCATCTCCCTCAGGACATATACAGCCGGGAATACAGGGCCTCGTGCTGCATGCACCGGATATCAAAGCCCGGCATAGACAGACCCAGGAATTCACTGTCCGCAGCCATCGCCCTTCCCACAGCCTCCTCCATCAATGGATGAGCGGCTGCCAAAAGCTGCTGTCCGTCTGTCTGACTTAAGGGAACGGTCTTTACGCAATTTACTGTCATAGCGGAAACCTGGCTGTAAAGGTAGCAGGTCAATGCCTCCTCAAGTTCGATCGCTGCCGCCGCACAGAATACGCCATAAGCCGTATTCAGCATATGGGCGCCGCCAGCCTTCTCATAGCAAGAAAATACCTCCCTTTCCTCCGGTCCCAGGAGATGTCCGGCCGTCCCAATAAAGCGGGCCGACAGCTTCCCTGAGCCTTCCCTCAGCTCTCTCGGAGACCGGGCCGCCAGCAGATACTCCTCCGTTTTCTTTACGTTCTCCCAGTCTCCATCCGCTGCCGCCTGGTAAGCCAAACGCATACCCAGAAGCTCCGTGTAGGTAAGGGGCCCGCGGATATTCTGACGAATGTACCTCCAGGCATCCTCCCTGGTCTGGATCAGCCCTTTCTGAATATAGGTTTCCAGACCAAAGGAGTGAGAATAGGCACCAATCGGAAAAGCAGAATCGGTAATCTGGAGAAGAAGAAGCTTTTTTCTTCCATTCATAAGAACACGCTCCTATTCGCCATGGTGATGGCTGTGTCCTGCCCCATGGCCAGGTGTGGATACCGCGCGGCGAAAATCAAAGGTTCTCTCTTCGCTGCTGACGGTCACGCCGTGAATATGGGAAAGAAGCTGGAACACCGGCTCACTGTAGGGCGTAAGAAGCTCATCATCCGCATTCCCGAAAAATAATGCCCCATGTGTATTTCCGATCTCATAGGCTGCCCGCACCAGTGCACCCGGATGGCTCTGATTTCCCCGGACCACAATCGCCTGGCCGGGAAGCACATGCACAATCAAAAGCTTCCCCTGCTCCGTCTCGCCCAGCACATCGCCTTCTTTAAGGCCCTTCTCCAGCACCCAATCGCCCAGCCGCAGGCCGAATTCCTCCCCGCCGCGGCTTACCTTCCGGTGAAGCTTCTTGTGAAGCTCATGCCACTCGAAGTCCACATAATCTGCCGGTTTCCCGGACAATTCCTTGTCTTCATAGTTTCCAATCACGTTCTCATAAATCATCTTCATCATCTCCTCTATTTTCCCAGAGAAACACAGATTAACACATTTTCTTAGGGAAACGCTGATTAAAGCGTTTCCTTAGAATAAGTGATACAGCTGCGTCATGGGAAGGCGCTTTGCCGGCCTGGAGCTTACCGTCTGACCGTCTGCCGTCACCTGATAAGTCTCCGGATCTACCGTGATCACCGGCAGACCATCATTTAACTGCATATCCTTCTTTCCAATATTCCGGCATCCGCAGACAGGAACCACCTGCTTTTTCAGTCCCAGCTTCTCACCGATCCCCTCCTCCATGGCTGCCATTGACACGAAGGTGAGGCAGGTCATGTATTTTGCTTTTCCATGGGCAGCGAACATGGGACGGTACATCACCGGCTCTGCTGTGGGAATAGAGGCATTGGCATCCCCCATTTTTGCAGTGACGATCATGCCGCCCTTGATGACCATATCGGGGCGGACACCGAAAAATGCCGGATTCCACAGAACCAGATCCGCCAGCTTGCCCACCTCCACAGATCCCACATACTGGGAAATACCATGGGTAATCGCCGGGTTGATCGTGTATTTTGCCACATAGCGGCGGGCACGGAAGTTATCGTTATCATGCCCCATGTCCTCAGGCAGTGGGCCTCTTTCCTGCTTCATCTTATGTGCGGTCTGCCAGGTTCGCAGAATCACCTCGCCTACCCGCCCCATAGCCTGAGAATCGCTGCTCATCATGCTGAACACACCCATATCATGAAGCACATCCTCGGCCCCGATCGTTTCCGGGCGGATTCGCGAATCGGCAAATGCCACATCCTCGGGAATCCGGCTGTCCAAATGGTGGCACACCATCAGCATGTCCAGGTGTTCATCCAGCGTATTGATGGTAAAGGGCATGGTGGGATTTGTGGATGAGGGCAGGATATTCGGTTCTCCTGCTGCCCGGATAATGTCCGGGGCATGACCGCCTCCTGCTCCCTCCGTGTGATAGGTGTGGATGGTTCTCCCGCCGATCGCCCGGATGGTGTCCTCCACAAAACCGCCTTCATTTAAGGTATCCGTATGGATGGCCACCTGCACGTCATACTGCTCTGCCACATTCAGGCAATGGTTAATGACTGCCGGGGTGGCGCCCCAATCCTCGTGAATCTTAAGCCCCATAGCCCCTGCACGGATCTGCGTGGCCAAATCCTCCTCATCCGAGCTGTTGCCCTTTCCCAAAAATCCAAGATTCATAGGGTATTCCTCCGCCGCCCGGAGCATAGCTGCCATGTTCCAGGCTCCAGGGGTGCAGGTGGTGGCATTGGTGCCGTCTGCCGGCCCCGTTCCTCCGCCGATCATGGTGGTCACCCCGCTGTTCAGCGCACATTCAATCTGCTGAGGACTGATAAAATGAATATGGGTATCGATTCCGCCCGCCGTAAGAATCAGTCCCTCACCGGCCAGTGCTTCCGTACCTGCACCGATGATCATGCCAGGTGTGACCCCATCCATAATATCCGGATTTCCTGCCTTGCCAATACCGGCGATCTTTCCGCCGCGAATGCCCACATCCGCCTTGTATATCCCGGTATAGTCTAAAATTACGCAGTTGGTGATAACCAGATCCAGGATTTCCTCTTCTTGATAATGAGAGGCCGCCTGACCCATACCATCCCGGATGGTTTTTCCGCCGCCGAATTTTACCTCATCACCATATGTAGTATAGTCTTTCTCCACCTGGATAAGCAAATCTGTATCGGCCAGACGGATGCGGTCTCCCGCCGTAGGCCCATACATGGTCTGATATTTTTCCCTGCTGATCTCCACGCTCATGACTGGCCTTCCTCCTTTTCTCCGCCATCTGTCCCGTCCTTCCCGGCGCCCGGCCAAGCCTTTCCTCTGGTTAAATCATTTAAGCCGAACACTACCTTTCTTCCGCCAAGCTCCGTAAGGGCTACAGTCTTTTTCTCTCCCGGCTCAAACCGGACCGAGGTTCCAGAAGGGATATCCAAACGGCAGCCAAAGGCTTCCTTCCGGTCGAAAGAAAGACTTGCATTGGCCTCGTAGAAATGATAATGGGAGCCGACCTGAATAGGACGGTCCCCAAGATTCGTTACCTGGATGGTTTTTCCTGCTTTTCCCCTGTTTAAGACAATCGGATCTGCTCCCACCATCACTTCACCCGGCGTAAATGCGGATACTGCTTCCTTCCCCGGCCGGATCGGCTGATGCACAGTCACCAGCTTGGTCCCATCAGGAAATGTGGCCTCGATCTGTACCTGCTCCAGCATCTGCGGCACGCCGTCCATCACTTCATCCGCCCTTAACAGCTTCGTTCCCAAATCCATTAATTCGGCCGCCTCTTTTCCATCCCGGGCCAGCTCTAAAAGCTCTGCGCTGATATATGCGGCAGCTTCGGTATAATTCAGCTTTAATCCTCTGTCCTTCCGCTCCTTTGCCAGCCTTCCGGCCAGATGAAGCAGAAGCTTTTCCTGATCCTGCGGCGTAAGCCTCATACTGATTCCTCCTTCTTACAGAGACATGGTCGCCTGGAGCTTTTCCTGATCCAGGGAATCCGGCTCTCCCTTCATGATAATCCGTCCATTTTCCATCACATAACAGTAATCGGCAATCTCCATGACAAATTCCAGATACTGCTCCACAATCAGCACCGCCATTTTCGATTTCAGCCTGGTAATCACCTGGCCAATCTCCTGAATAATGGAGGGCTGAATCCCTTCCGTAGGCTCATCTAAAACCAGCACCTTCGGCGATGCAATCACCGCCCTGGCTATGGCCAGCTGCTGCTGCTGACCGCCGGAAAGATCGCCGCCTTTCCTCTCCAGAAACTCCTTTAATATGGGAAAGGTCTCAAAAATCTCCTCGGGGATCTCCTGCCGCCTTCCTGCAGCTGCCTCCAATCCAAGAAGCAGGTTCTCCCGAACCGTAAGCTGCGGAAATATTTCCCGGCCCTGAGGAACATAGCCGATACCGGCCCTTGCCCGGTCATAAGACGGCGACTTCATCATACTCTTTCCATCCAGAAGGATATCTCCGGAGGGCGTCTCGATCAACCCCATAATCGAGCGGAGCGTGGTGCTTTTCCCTGCGCCGTTTCGCCCGACCAGGCAGGTAACCATGCCGGTCTTTGCCTCTAAGCTTACATTGTGAAGGACCGTCCCCTCTCCGTAGGTTGCTTTCAGATACTCTACCTGCAGCATCAGGATTCACCTCCCCGTCCAAGATATACGTCGATCACCGTCTGGTTTTTCGATACTGAATCCATGGTTCCCTCATCCAGAACACGGCCCTCATGGAATACAGTTACGCTGTCCGAGACCTCCCGGGCAAACTGCATATCATGCTCTACCACAATAATCGAACATTCCTTTTTGATCTTTTCCAGAAGACGGGCAGTCTTTTCTGTCTCTTTGCGCCCCATTCCGGCTACCGGCTCGTCTAAAAGCATCAGCTCCGGCCGGGCTGCCATCAGCATGCCGATTTCCAGCCACTGTTTCTCTCCATGAGAAAGGCGGGTGGGATATTTAAACCGCTTATCGATTAATCCCACAAACTCCAGGCAATAGTCAATGTACTCCTGCTTTTCCTTAGACAGGCGATGGAAGGTTGTGGAATACAGGGTATGCTTTCTGGCTGCTGCTAATTCCATGTTCTCCCCGATGGTGATTCCGTTAAACACGCTGGGCGCCTGAAACTTCCGTCCAATACCCAGATTGGAGATCACATACTCCTTCATCCTGCTGACCTCGTACTCGCCCTTATAGACAATCCGGCCGCCGCTTACCTGATTTTTTCCGCATATGGCGTCCAGAATCGTGGTTTTCCCCGCCCCATTCGGGCCAATAAAAAACCGAATCTCATTTTTTCCTACGGTAGTGGACACATGGCTGATGGCCTTAAAGTCACCAAACTGGATACTCACATCGTCAATTTCCAGGAGCGGAATGTCCGCCGCTCCTTTGCTGCTTATTCTTTCTGCTGCCGTCATGCATATTCCTCCTTTGCCGTTTTTGCGAATTTACGTCTGAGCTTTCCCGGAATACTCCTCAGGGAAACGAAGCCGCCTGGCATAAACAGGATCACCAGGATGAATACAATTCCCAGGAAATAGGACCAGAGCTCAGGAAACTGCTCGCTGGCAGCGGTCTTTAAGGCATTGACCAAAATCGCGCCCAGCATAGGCCCGGCCAGAGTCCCCTTGCCGCCAATAGCTACCCAGATAATCATCTCCACGGATGGAGTAATGTTTACATCGGCAGGGGTGATGATTCCTACCTGCGACACATACAGCGCTCCTGCAATGCCCGCAATAGCCGCCGATAAACCGTAGACAAACACCTTATACACCGCCGTATTGTAGCCGGTAAACCGCACCCGGTTCTCTCCGTCACGAATGGCAATAAAGATCTTTCCGATACGTCTGGTCACCAGAAAACGGCATATGATAAAAATCACCACCAGGGCAATGAACGCCGCGTAATACAGACGAATCTTCATGGCCGGACTGCTTAAGCTCTGTCCAAACATGGTCGTGAAATTCGTCAGGCCGTTAGAGCCGCCCGTATACTCCTGACTGCCGATGAGCAGCACGGAGAGGATCATCGCCAGCGCCTGGGACAGGATGGAGAAATACACGCCTCGAATCCGGTTTAAGAAGGTCAGGTAGCCGATAATCACCGCCAGGAGCACCGGAACCACCACCACCATCGCCATAGCAAAGACCGGATTGGCGAAAGGCTTCCAAAATGCCGGAAGGCTGTTCTGTCCCGACCAGATCATAAAGTCCGGAAGGCTTTCGCCAGAGGCCTCAAGCTTCAAATACATGGCCATACAGTAGGCTCCCAGACCGAAATATACGCCGTGGCCCAGGCTCAGGATACCCGTATATCCCCAGATCATATCCAGGCCCAGAGCCACAATGGCGTAGCACATATATTTGCCGATCAGGCTTACCCGGAACATGGAGAGAAAGAACGGGCACACCGCCAGAAACAGAAAGATGCACACCGCCAGCACCACAGTCATATCTGGTCTAAATCGTTTTCCTGCCATTTTCCTACCTCCTAATCTTCCAGCGCCCGATTTCTCACGGCAAAAATTCCTTTGGGTTTAAACTGCAGCAGCAGGATAATACAGGCAAAAATCAGCACCTTGCCCACAGAAGCATTGGTAAAGAACTCAAAGGTAGTTCCTCCCACCCCGATAAAGGCAGAGCCGAACACCGTCCCCAAAATACTTCCTGCACCTCCCACAACTACGGTCATAAAGGTATCAACAATATAATTCGTTCCCAGGGTGGGACCAATAGGGCCAATCCAGGTGAGCGCACACCCCGCAAGGCCTGCCAGACCGCAGCCTGCCGCAAAGGTAGCACAGTCGATTCTTTTGGTATTTACCCCGAGACAGGCAGCCATATTCCGGTTCTGCATAACTGCCCGGATATTGCGGCCCTGACGGCTCTTATACATCAGGGCATACACACTGCCCAAACAGATCAGCGCAATGGCCAGGATAAAGATCCTTTTCAGCGGGAAGGCCAGGGTACTGCTCACCCGAAGGCTCTTTTCCATAAAGGACGGGGCGTCTACGCCTACATTGGGCGCTCCGAAGATCGACCTGGCCAGCTGCTGCAGGGTCAGGCTGACTCCCCAGGTAACCAGAAGGCTGTCCTCTGTCCTCCCGTACAGCCGGCAGATCACCAGCCTCTCCAGCACTGCTCCGAAGAGAGCAGCCGCCAGAAAAGAAGCAGCTATGGCCACAAATACATAGACATCAAAAACTGCTGCTGGTAGATACGTCCGGAACAGGTTCTGAACCACGTAAGCAGTGTAGGCGCCGATCATAATGAATTCCCCGTGAGCCATATTGATCACGCCCATCAGGCCGAAGGTGACCGCCAGCCCCAGGGAAGCCAGCAGAAAGATGGAGCTTACGCTGATTCCGTTAAATATCTGCATCAGAAATGTTTCCATAGCTGTTCTCCTCTCTTTGCTGTACGCTTCTATGACTGTCCGGAAAGTCCGGCTGCCCAGTCATAACCACTCAGGTAGGGATCCGGCTTAACCGGCTCATCGGTAGCCCATACCTCGTCAATTAAGCCCTGGCTGTTGACCTGGCCGATGCGAACGGTCTTATAAATATGCTGATTATCACCATCGATGGTGATGGTGCCCTCCGGTGCGTCAAAGCTGATGCCTGCTGCAGCCTCTCTGACCGCGTCTACATCGGTGCTTCCCGCCTTTTCTACGGCAGCTGCCCAAAGATATACCGCGTCATATCCAGCCTCGATGGGATCGTCCGTCACCCTGTCCTCGCCGTATCTGGCCTTGTAAGCCGCCACAAACTTTTCATTTTCCGGCGTATCGGTGGTCTGATAATAATTCCAGGAAACCAGATGGCCATCCAGATAGGATGCACCGATGCCCGATACCTCTTCCTCTGCGATGGATACGGAACAGGTCATCACGTCCTCAGCCGACAAACCTGCATCCTTTAACTGCTTGAAGAAAGCCACGTTAGAATCACCGTTTAAGGTATTAAACACAAAGTCCGGCTGTGCCGCCTGAATCTTATTGATGATGGTGGTGTAATCGGTATGGCCCATGGGCGTATACTCTTCTCCCACAATCTCATAACCCTTGGCTTCGGCCTGGGCCTTGATGATGGAATTGGCCGTTCTGGGGAAAACGTAATCCGAACCGACTAAGAAGATTTTGGTTCCATAATTTTCTGCCAGGTAATCCACAGCAGGAACAATCTGCTGGTTTGGCGCCGCTCCAATGTACATCACATTGGGGCTGGACTCCATTCCTTCGTACTGAACAGGATACCATAACAGGCCGTTGTCATTTTCAAATACGGGAACCACGGCCTTTCTGGAAGCGGAGGTCCAGCAGCCAAATACCGTCGCCACCTTGTCATTTTCCAAAAGCTTGGTGGCCTTTTCCGTAAAGGTGGCGTTATCTGAAGCGCCGTCCTCCACAATATATTCGATCTGCTTTCCCAAAACACCGCCAGCCGCATTGATCTCCTCAATTGCCAGGATCTCCGCGTCTCTTACGGAAGTTTCGCTGATCGCCATCGTGCCGCTTAAAGAATGAAGAATCCCCACCTTTATGGTGTCGCCCTCAGCGCCTGCCGCCTGTCCTTCTGCTGATGCTCCTCCTTCATCACCGCCGGACTGGGCTTCCTGTGCGGAGGTCTGGCTGTTTCCGGAGCCTGCCGCCTCTGACATCGCACCGCCGCTGCAGCCTGCTAAGCATGCCGCCAGTGCTCCTGCCATTCCCAATACCGCAAGCCGATGATACCATTTTTCTCTTCTCATACTCCTCGCATCCTTTCTGCACATAAGATTTTCCATCCATGGCTTCCGCCCTTCTCCACCTATCTGACACTGCTTTCGTCTCAGGAAAAAAGAAAGGCCGCCGTTCTCCTTTCCTGATGGAGAACGACGGCTTTGTCTGTTTCGGTCGCTATGAACTTCATGTGCTATATCATACAGAATTTCACCGCAGAAAAAAACCGCATATTTCCGGTTTTTTACCGGACAAAACCGATATGTAAAGGGAAATTGCTGCTTCACTGCGCAAATCCGGCACGAAAAAAATGGATTATCCCTCCCTCCGATAGGATGCCGGAGTCATATTTGCGTAGAGCTTAAAGAGCCGGGAAAAGTAATCGCTGGTGCTGTATCCGGCCCGCTTTGCCACCTGATAGACCTTCAAATTTGTTGTTTTCAACAGGTAGCCTGCATACTCCATCCGCATAATCGTCAGGTACTCATTCTGCCCGATTCCCATCCGTTTTTTAAACATGGTACTGACGTAATCCTTGCTTAGCTCCAGCTCATTGGCGACGGCTTCCAGGCAGTCTGCCCTGCTCAATTTCTCCGCCATGCTGCGCAGAATCCGATTTACCGTCTCATCGACCAAAACCAGACGCAGACTCTGAGCCATGCGCCTCATCCTTTTAAGGCAAAGTACAGCCTCTCCGGCGCCCCTCTTGTCCGACCGAAACCAGCTTCGCCACTCCAGCCACTCTCCCCCATTCAGACGTTCAATCCATGGATAATCCCGGCAGAGCCGTATCCACAGTTCACCAAGAATAGCCGCCCCCCGGCGCCCCCTTTCCTCCTCTCCCGCAGTCTCGCCAAGAACCCCCCACAAATATCTTACCCGCCCTTCAAGGGCCTCATCATCAGGCTTTCCGGCTATTATTTCCCGGTAAAGCTCTTCGATCTCTTCCTCATTGACCGTTCCTGATAAAGCGCCCTGCGCCTGCTGCTTCCGTTTTCTCAGCTCCGGTTCAATCCTTTCCAGGGCCTCAGAAAGCTTCCGCTCCGTCACTGGCTTGGGAATAAAATCCAATGCGCCAAGCCGCATTCCCTCTCTGGCGGATTCAAAGCTGCACAAGCTGCCAGAGAGAATCAGCGCACTCCTGCAGTTCTGCTGCTTCATCACCTCTGCCAGAAGGAGATCCTCTCCCGCCTTCATCTGCAGATCGGTAATAACCAGATCAAATTTCTCCTTTTTCAGCAGATTCAGGGCCTCCTCCCCACTTGCCGCCTTCGCTTTTAACGAAAAACCAGATTCCTGCCAAAATCGGTATCTGCATACCATCCGCCGGCTTCGCTCATCATTATCTGCATACAGCACATCATACATACTCTCAGCCCCTTTCTCTTCACCAAAAAAGCGAAGACGCTGCAATCTTTTTCACAGCATCTTCGCTTGATACGCATCATTGTAATACGTTTTCACGATTTTGGCAATATCGGATAACATTTCCGTTTTCTTTCGTCCAAATTATGCCATAATCTGGCCAAAAAATTCTACTTCCCTTCCCCTTTCAAATACCGGTCAAAGAACTCCGTCACGATCTGCTTCGTCTCCGGCTGGAAGAATTCCGGTGTGCCGTGACCGGCGTGCTTTAAGATATACAGATCGGCCCGGTCTTCAAGACCGGCGTCACAGATCTGCTGGTAAAATTCCTCGCTGATGCTCATGGGAACCAGAGGATCGGCATCTCCATGCATAATCAGTATTGGGGCCATCTTGGGGCTGATGTAATACTTTGTGCATGCCGCCTTTGCCCGCTCCTTCATATCGGCAGGGTCGCCGCCCATGATGGCTCCGGCGTGGGTGTCCTCCACGGTCTTCCACCGGTGGTTGGGATCCCGCATGGCAATCTCATCGGCCTCCATCAGCTTCACGAAATCCACTGGGCCAAACATATCGTAGGCCGCCTGCACATCGGAGGAAAATCCGGCCCACTCCTCCGTGTCAAAGCCTTCGGCGTTCATCCCGGCCATGGCGCTTAGATGGCCCCCTGCCGACCTTCCCATCACGCCGATCCGCTCCGGGTCAATCTCGTATTTTTCCGCATTAGCCCGCAGGAAGCGAATGGCCGTCTTTACATCCTTGATCTGCTCCGGCCACTTGGCCTGGGCGCTGCTGCGGTAATACATGGAGGCCACCACATACCCGGCCTCCACAAGGTACTCGCACTCGGCCGCCATAAGGTTTTTATCCGCTCCCCGGTAGCCGCCGCCGGGCACCCAGAGGATGGCAGGCTTTAAATAGGATTTCCGCTCCTCCCCCTCACATCCGGCCGCAAGCCGCATCTCGCTGTTTCCGTTCTGCAGCATAATGGACATTTCCAGCTCCAGCATATTTCCCTGAAGATCCGGCTTTCTGGAATATACAATACTGTCAATAAAGTTTACACTGGGCCTTTTGCGGCCCGGGTCAATAACGTATCTCATGATTCATTCTCCTTCTCTTCTTTCTATAATCCCCATCTACTAAGGAAACGCTTTCTAACAGCACCGCAGCACCTGGTCCGCCACCCCACACGATAATCCTGATGAGGTCTGCCGTTCATACGGTAATGGCAACACTATCTGCCTTCCCATGCAGTGATACCAACGAGGCCTGCATGTTCATTTCTTCATCATATGGGGTAAAAAATATTCGCACTAATAATCAGGCTTACCACCAAAATCGCCAGCAGCGGCAGCGTGAATTTCATGGTCTTTAAGGGGCTGTGATTTCCCATACCAAATCCCATGATGGCGGCGGAGCTTCCTGTGGGAAGGACAAAGGCCATCATCCAGGCCGTGGCCGCCACCACCAGCACTACGTTTCGCACGTTAAATCCGCCTGCGATGGCCGTAGAAGCCGCAATGGGAATCAGCACGGACATGGTGCCCATATTGTTCATGAAATTGGTCATCACTGCGGCAACCAGGCAAAATACCACCGTCACCGTGATTCCGCTGGGATTGCTTCCCAGAATCCTCAGCACCATCCGGCCAATCAGCTGATCTACGCCGGTGGCAGAAAGGGCGCTGGACATAGTCTGCATACCGATTACCATAAAAATCATATCGGAGCTTAAGGTGGCCGTAACCTGCTTCACCGGAAGCACCTTAAAGAGAATCATCACCAGCACGCCTGCCGCCGGGATAATATTGGAAATATCGCTTCCCAGCGTATCCTGGAACATAAAGCCCACAGTTACTGCAATAAACACGCCCCAGATCACCAGCTCGCCGGTACGGCTCAAGGGCGCCTCATCCTTTTTCTGGGCCCCTGCAGGCGCAGCCGCCTCGTTCATCACTGTCTTTGGCACCAGCCGGTAAAAGAGCAGGCAGTAAATGGTTCCGATGATGGAGGGAATCAATCCCACCTTCAAAAAGTCCGCTACCACAAGCATATTTTCCTCTCCGCCGATTCCGGTATAGAGAGAATTGATAATTCCCGTCATCGCTACGCCCATACCAATGGGGATTCTGGATACCCAGAGGCAGTTCATTACCGCCACCACAAAAAAGATCCGCCCCGGCTGGATCTCGCTGTCCGGGTCAAGGGCCTGCACCAGCAGAACCATAATGGACAGACAGGCCGTGGAGCCCATAAACTGGGATAGCAGAATGGTGAACCCGAAAATAATTCCCAGAAGCAGGATGCCTTTCGTTCCCTTCATCTCCTGCATCTTCGCCTGCAGCTTCTTAATAAAGCTCAGCTTTCCCAGAGCCGAAGCCACCACGATCATACAGGCAACCATGATACAGTTGCCGCTGGACATGCTGGCAAAGGATTCCTGTATGGTAAACACGCCGGTTAAAACCAGGGTAACGCAGCAGATCATACCCGCCACACCGTATGGTATCACATGAGTCAATAACGCCACCACTACAAACAGCAGCAGAAGCAGCACGATCAACATTTCTGTTGTCATGATCCGTTCCTCCTTTTTCTTATGCGATTTTACGATTCATCTTAACCACCCGGTGTTTTAGATATATTTATTATAAAAGCCGGTTTTACTCTGGACAAGCGGAGAAATATTATATTATGATTAAGAAAAACTTATAGCAAAGGAGGAGGAACATGCAGACAAAACAGCTGCGGTATATCGTAGAAATCGCCAGGCAGCAGAGTCTCTCCGGCGCAGCCAGGGTCCTGGGCGTATCTCAGCCGGCCTTAAGCCAGTTTCTGGCGGCAGAAGAACAGGAGCTGGGAATCTCCCTTTTTCTGTCCTACCAGAATAAGCTTTTCCCCACACCGGCCGGCATGGTTTACCTTAATGCCGCCGAAAAAATGCTGCGCATCAAGGAGCAGACCTATCAGAAAATCCAGTCCTGCCGCACTGCCTCCGCAAAGACGATTACGGTGGGCGTATCCAGCCCGGTCACCGCAAAGCTGATCGCAAAAGCGGTTCCCACAGTCTGCGGCCATTTCCCTTACGTATCCGTCATTCCCGTTACGGGTAAAGACGTCTGGCTGAAGGAACAGCTGCAGAAAGGGAAGCTGAATATGGCCATCCTGGGCTACCATCCGGCAGAGGCCCCTGGCAATGGATTTTTCCAGTTTGCCAGGCGAGAGCTGACGGTGCTCATCCCCCGGAATTTTGACCTTTCCTATCCCCTGGTGGAAAGCAGTGTGGACCGGGAGATCCTGCCTCCTGCGGAGTTAAAAAATTTCCCGGTGATCCTTTCCGCGCCCCAGACCCTGTTAAGGCAGCTTACTGATGAGGTCTTTTCCGAAATGGGCAGCCAGGCCAACGAAATCCATACCGCTTCCGACCTTTTTGTGATGCTGGAGCTAGCTCACGCCGGATTTGGAATTGCCTTCCTGTGGGAAAATCTTATTCCCCTGGCAGATCAGAAAAAATGCCGTCTTTTCTCCCTGCCCCAGCATCCCCAGGCAGTCTTTGGCATCGACACCGGCGGCCGGGAGCTGGATGAGGAGGAGAAGCTGCTGATCCGCTGCATTCTCAATACAGCCAGAAAGGAGGAGGGGGATACCTTTCTCTACAATACCGCTTCTAGAAGGTTTATGGAAGACCACGGGGAGGAACGCCTATGGACACGAAACAGCTAGAATACATCCTTGCCATCGAAGAAGAAAAAAGCATCACCAAGGCGGCGGAGCGCCTGTACATCACCCCCTCGGCCTTAAGTCAGCAGTTAAAAAACCTGGAGTTGGAGCTTAATGCCCCCCTTTTCCTTCGGGGCCGCAGCGGCGTCACCCTTACCCCCGAAGGGAATCTTTACCTTTCCGGCGCCAAAGCCATGCTGGCGGTAAAAAAAGAGGCCATGGAAAAGATCCGCACCCTGGCCGCCGTCCAGGAGCAGAAAACCGTCCTTTCCATTGCCCTCAACCGGAATTTCTTTACCTTTTTCCAAAGCTACATCCTGCCGGAATTTGAGCGTGCCTTCCCTTATCTGAAGCTTTCCCCGGTGCTGGTGACCAACAGTTCCGCCAAGGATGAGGTTCTCCAGGGCCGGGCTGATATGGGCTTTATCATTGCCAGCGGCATCACCGCCACCTCCCTGGAAAGTATCCCCCTTCAGGAAGAGCCTCTTCACCTGGCCTTTCCCCGGGCACTTTTAGAGGAGCTTGGCTCCCCGCTCTCCTACGAGAAGCTGATCCAGGCCTTGGGAGATCTGGACTATATCTCCGCCCCTCTGGCCTCCATCCGCAACGCCGATCTCCATTATCTGCACTGCGCCGGTCTTGACCCGGAGATTCTCTGCTACACCACCTCCTATGCCCATTTACGGAAGCTGCTGAACCGGCAGTTTGCCTACGGCGTTATCCCGGAGGGCTTTATCCAGAAGACTGATACCTTTTCCCACGTTCCCATAAAACCTGCCGCCCACTATGTGCTGGAAATCGTACTGGGCAGCACCCTATCCATGACGCCGGAGATCCGGGAGCTGATCCTGCTCTTTCTGCGCATCTTTGACCGGGACAGCGGTGGAAAGGGGATATTGGATGCGCTGGAGCATGGATAAGAGGAGGGCAAGAAGTGGGCAAGAAGCTGCTCTGGCTGAAACATGCATAAGGGGGAAGACAGCAGCTGCTTGGAGCTGAAACATGGATAAGGAGCGCAACTGCTGCCAGGGCTTACTCCAAATAAAAAATCCGCCCCTTCACCCGGCACGGCAGACGCCTTCCCCGCGGCACCAGGAAAGCATGATTCCGCCGAACCGTAAGATCATCCTCAATAAACCCATCTGTAATGATCAGGATCGGCCCGTTTTTCGGAAAATCCTCCGCAGATTCTAAGAGGTTCACTGCTGGCTGCAGCCGCGTACCTCCCCGGCCTTTGATCACCACCCGGCCGGTAATGTCCTCCGGCCGAAGATAACCGGCGTCATAGGCCGCCGCATCACAGAAAATCACCCGGACAAAGGGCACCTCTCTGGCCGCTCCATAGCTTGCAATACTTCCCAGGGCCTTTCCCAAAAGCACCGCATTCATGGAGCCGGAGGTATCTACCACCACGCCAAAGGTTCTCCCCTCTTCCATGGCATCCTTCGCCACATAGCGGGGGCGGGGAATGTCCGGAACCGCCCCCTGGCGGCGGCTTGGCCTGGCGTAGGTGCGGCGCTTTTCCAGGAAAGGAAAATACTCATCAAACCACCGGGCCAGCTCCACATCCCAGGGAATGGGCGGCATGGCAAGGGCCCGGATTTCCGCCTCCAGCCCGGCCGGGATCGTTCCCCGTCCCGCCGTCTGATGAAATTCCAATCCCTGCCGGAGGGCGCTGCGGCAGTATTCATCCAGTGACACGCACCAACCGGCTCCTCCCCGAGACCAATCGCCTGCATCCCTTCCGACCGCGGCATGCTTACCGCTTCCAGATCCCTTCCCATTTCCAGAAAGAATATCTCCCTTTCCATATCCCCGCAAAGTCTCCAGCCCCGAGTATTTCCGAATATTGCCCACAATGCAGTCATAGACCTCCTCTGCCGATCGATTTTTCAGGCCTTCATCATAGAGAATTCCGATCTGCGGCATCCGTCCGATCCCCATTTCCGCCAGCCATCCGTTAATCACGTAATCACAGGCCGCATTCCAGTATTCCTGCTCCCGCCCCCGGCATCGTTCTCCATGCCCAAGCCCGGCATGAAGAAACTCATGAGCCAGCACAAACTTCAATTCTTCCTCATCCAGACCCGCCGCAGGATTCACATAAATCTCCCCCAGCTCCACATTGATGGCCGCCACCCGTATCTCCTCCTGGCGGCACCGAAATTCATCCTCGATAATAGTAAACGCTGCCGCAATGCCTCCCAGAAGGGGATAATGATTTAAAAACCACTGGGCCGCCTTCTGGGATCTGGTCAGCCGCGTTTTTCCATCGCCTGCGCGGCCGCCTGCCTTCTCCACCGCCCGAGAAACCGCATCGGTGAGCGCACAGGCAAACTGGCGGGCATAAAGATTATACTCCTTTTTCCTCGAGTCATAGTACAGCGGATTTTCCAGCCCGCGCATGTCCATACCGCCTGGAAGCGCCGTACCATATCCCCGCTCCACCGCCGCCCGGCACCAGGGCATTTCCAGATTGTCCTTTACGTATCGGTAAATCTTCTGCTCATCCGTCAGGCTCCCTGGGAAAACGGTCTCCGGGCTTTCCCATAGGGGAACGCCAAATTTCATATCTGCCAGAAATTTGGTCACGTAAATATCGCAGGCCAGATTCCACAGACGCCGGTTTTCTGCTGTATTTCCCTGCGCGCCCGTGCTGGCTCTCTGCATTGACAGGCCTGGCGCCCCCAACTCCTCCGGTATCCGCTCCCCATCAAAATGGCCAAAGGCCAAATGAAGGCGGCAGTGGGCGATCACGTACGCCCACTGGCCCGGAGACAAAAGCACCTCTTGATTTAAAATAATATTT
>JAGHER010000098.1 GCA_017889125.1 Lachnospiraceae bacterium | reverse complement strand
GAAAACCACATCATACGGACTTACCTCCACATCCGGCCCGGCAATTTCCGGTCGGCAGGCCTTATCCTTCATCTCCAGCGTACTGCGGCTCCTGCTGTCCTGCCAGTTTAAGTCTGCCGCCGTATAGAGCTTCGGCGGCCGGATCTCATACAGCTCTCCTCCCGTCACCTGCGCCAGCGTTTTTGCCAGACGGGCTGTCTCTCCAGAAGCAGAAAAATAGGCGACCAATACATTCCTTCCTTTCATCATTCTAACTCTCCTTCCCTTGGATTCTGGTTACTTGCTAATGCCCATTATAACATAGAAATTCTTCTGGATGCCATGCTCTTTTTCCAATGCAACACAAAAAGGAGCTGCTGCTCCGGCAGATGATTCATCTGCTTTTGCAATAGCCCCTTTGATACCGGATTGCTCCGCACTATATGCTTCTGCAATCTTCATAATAATATTTTGTTTATACGTCTCGAACAGAACCATCGAAAGAAATTTGGCAATTAATGCTCCGCTGTGCGGGCGGGAATAGCTCGGCAATATTTTCTACTAACTCGATGCCTATTCCGGGAGCGTCAGGAACAACCAGATATCCGTGATCCAGTTCCAGCGGCTGCTGAATCATCTGACTCTCATTGCCTTGATGGTAGAAGCTGGGGAATTCCTGAATGCATACGTTGGGAACTGCGGCATCCAGCTGCAGGCAGGCTGCGGTAGATACCGGCCCCAGGGGATTATGGGGAACAATCTCTACATAATGGCTTTCAGCAATGGCAGCTACCTTTTTGCTGGGAGTTATTCCTCCCAATGCACATACATCGGGCCGAACATATCTTGCGCCCTTCCGCGAAAGAAGATCCTCAAACTCCTGAATGTTAATAAACCGTTCACCGGAAGCGATGGGCAGCCATGTTTTTTCCGCAATCTCCGCCATCACGGCATTGCTGTCCGGCGGGATAGGATCTTCCAGAAACAGCGGGCGGTATGCTTCTACACCCTTGGCAAAAGCAATAGCATCCATAGGATTCATGCTTCGATGAATCTCCAGAATCAAGTCAAAATCATCTCCCACAGCCTCACGGCAAGCCTTAACCCGGGCAATCTGCGTGGCAACACGATAGGAAAAAATACCATCTTCGTAGTCGGCGGTTTTCTTGCGGATATCGCCGGTAATCATCAGTCGTGCAGCCGTAAAGCCCTGCGCTTTTATTTCTTTGCATTCTTCTGCCATTTCTTCCGGCGTAAACTTGAATATAGCAGGGTAGGTGCGAACCTTATCCCGGCACTTACCGCCCAACAGCTCATATACAGGAACGCCCAAAGCCTTCCCCTTGATATCCCACAGAGCAATGTCGATGGCAGAAATAGCACTCATGACAATACTCCCACGGAAATACATGCTGCGGTACATAAACTGCCAGTGGTGCTCGATACGCATTGGATCCTGACCAATAATATAGCCTTCCAGCTTTTTCAGGACGCCAACAGTTCCGTCCAGATACCCCCATGCGCCAATCTCTCCGATACCGGTAATCCCTGCATCAGTATGCACTTTAACAAACAGGTATTTGCTGGCAGGTATCATTTCGATGCTTGTAATTTTCATAATGTAAACCTCCAAAATGTATGCAACTCAATTTAGCTGGCGACGACTTATGGGCTGCTTGTACACTTTGCACAATACCATTTTAGCGAGAGATGCTGTTATTCGTCAAATAGAAAAAATTTATGCGGATGATAAGAAAAATCTATCAGAAAACAGGAGCTCCCTCATCCAGCACGGGAACCAGCTCCTGATGGATAATTTGGACAACATCCCGAATCAGGTCGATATTGGCACAATCCTCTTTGTACGCAATCTTTGACAAGCGATATATCGGCGGGTTGCTGAACACGCAAAAAGCAAGCTTGGTATCCAGGTATGGATAAATCCGATGGTAGTCAAAGGCATTGATGATGAGAATGCCGCTTCCTTTGGCAGCAAGATGGTAGGCTGTATCCAAATTCCCCAGCATAATGCTGCACCCAGGATGAATGCCCTGCTGGGAAAGAATATAGTCCGTAAACGCATAAAACCCATTGGTAGGCGCAGGCATGAGAAAGGTTTTTCCATCTAACTGTTCGCGAGTAATTACAGCCGGATGATAAATCGTAGCCTCCTGGGGAGCAAACTGTTCGCCGCAGTCTAAACTCCGGGGAATGACGCAGTAAATCGGCTCTTTGCGAATATCTTCATAGGTAATTTCCGGGAGAGCTGAGGTTAACGCGCCGAATGCCAGGTGCAAGGAGCCGTCCGCAATGCCGCTTTCCATATCTTTCAGTCCGCCGTCCTGTACATGGATGCTCACGTCTGGGTGCAGTTTCTGAAAAGCAGGAATCAATATCGGCAGCCATTGCATTCCCCGCGTCATGCCCATGCCAATTCGCAGTGTACGATGCTGAGCTTCCATGTCCTTAAGGGTTAAGCGCAGCATGGTTTCCTCTTTCTGGATTTCTTTCATTTTGGCAATATACAAAGCACCGGCTTTTGTAATTTGAATGGGATTTACATTTCGATTAAACAGCTTAACTCCCAGATGCTGCTCCAATTTATTCAGGTAAGCCGTCAGGCCTGGCTGGGAGATATACAGCCGAGCGGCAGCTTTGCGCAGATTTCGTTCTTCTGCAACGGCAAGTACATAATCCAATTTATCCAGCGTCATATATGAAAACCTCCATGATTTGCAACAATCAAGATATTGTATTAGGCAAGAATTATAGTCAAATTATATCACAACGGGCACATTAAGCAAAGAAAGCATAATGGAAAATGTCCGAAAAGCAATCAAATTATGTTATCACCTGATAGATGGCATGTATTGGACGAAAAAGATTCAAAATGCTACATTCGAATTACTTAGCGACGGCTTCTTGGGTTGTACGGTTGTGCAAACGAGAAAAACAAACATTTTAGGAGGGGTTTTTTATGAGTACATTAGTCATGTGCCTAATTATTTGCGCCTTGACCATCGCCGGATTTATTTGGGGCAGATGGTCTATGGCAACCGTTTCCATGTGCAGTTTTATTTTGTTCATTCTGACCGGCTGTGTGGATGCCAACACTGCTCTTGGAAATTTTGGAAATACAAACGGTATTATGTTGATGAGTATGTTCGTGGTAGCTGCCGGCTTCCGCCGAACTCAATTTGTCAATATGGTGGCCAACAGTGTTAACCAGATGGCTAAAGGAAACATCATCAAGGTTATGGCCGCTTATATCCTGGTTACGGTAGTGCTTTCTCAATTCATTCAAAGCCCGGTGGTGGTGTTCGGCATTATGAGTCCTATGATGGCGGCAACCTGCACAAATATGAATATCAGTCCCAGCAAGGTTATGTATCCGTTGGGCGTGGCTGCTATAGCCACCTGCAGTGCATTCCCGGTAGGCAGCGGAGCCACCGTGTTCGCAGAGCTGAATACTTACCTGGAAAGCGTAGGTTATGTTACTTATCAGGTAGGACTGACAGACCCCATGAAGGCACGGCTTCCTTTGGTTATTGTCTGCGTTATCTACTGTATTTTCTTTGCTATGAAATTTACTCCAGATAAACCCCTAGTAGAAATTGGCGAAGCCAAAACAGGCGGCCGTCAGCAGGCAACACTGAAGCCTTTCCAAGAACGCTGCGGCTATATCATCTTCATTGCAGTTACGGTATGCCTGATTCTCCAGCCTCAAATCAGCAAACTGGTTGCTCCTGTGCTTGGATTTGGAATTGCTACCTGGCAGATCTGTTTTATTGGCGCTATTTTAACGGTTATTACCGGGGTCTTAACCCCGAAGGAAGCAACTGATGCTATGCCCGTATGGATGTATCTGCTGTTGGTGGGCAGTCTGACCATGGGCAATGCACTGCAGGCTACCGGTGCCGGCAAGGTTATTGGCGATGCCTTAGCCAACACAGTCGGCGGACTGGGCAATCAGTACCTGATTGGTCTGGTATTCTTCCTGGTGCCCTTTATTTTGACTCAGTTCATGCAGAATCGAACAGTCATGCAGGTGTTCATTCCTATTGCAGCCCTGGCCTGCCAGAGTATGAATGCCAATCCTGTTGGTGTCATTATCCTGGTACAAGCCGCCTGTCTGTCTGCATTTATGACACCTATGGCTACGCCAGCTGTTCCCCAGTATATGGCCGCCGGAGGCTACAATCTGGCAAGTACCTTAAAGCAGTCCATTATTCCCTGCATTCTGTTCTGTTTTGTCAGCGTGTTCTGGACGATGACGATTTTCCCGATGTAAGTTTTTGTTTATCTATTTCAAAGGAGAATTACAATGTTGACCCATGAACAGAGATTAAAATTAGCAGAACAGCTGCGTATGGGAGTGGAAAAGGTCAGCCACGTTAGCTGTGAAGAATGGGATGCGTTTCCGGCGGAAGTTCAGGAACTGGCAGTTCCAACATCCCAGGGCAAAGCGAAAGTATTTTCCATTTCAGCAAAGGGAGAAGGAAAGCGTCCTCTGGTACTGAATTTTCATGGCGGCGGATTCATTGGAAAGCGAATGGATCGAGATGAGCTGTTTTGCCGAAAGATTGCCAACTGGCTTGGAGCGCTGGTCCTGGATGTAGACTACAGACTGGCGCCGGAATATCCCTATCCGGCGGCTGCTCTGGAATGCTGGGATGTAGTCAGGTGGGCTTGGGAGCATGCCGACTCTCTGAATGCAAATTCTGAACAGATCATTTTGATCGGGCACTCCTCCGGCGGCAATCTGGTAGCAGGAATTTGCATGCGGGCTGGTCTGTCCAAATTATTCCGTCCGCTGTGCGCCGTTATCGACTATGCTCCGCTGGATTTAAAAACAAATCCGGCAGACAAGAACAGAAGTATCTGCGATATGCCAGCTGAGCGGGCCCAAATGTACAATGCCAAATATATCTCGCCAGAAAAAGCGGATGATCCTTTTGTCAGCCCGGTGTTTGCAGAATCAGTAATGCTGGAGAATTTCCCTTCCACCCTGGTAATTTCTGCCGGTGAGGATAGTCTGTGCGAAGAAAATGAACTATTTGCTATGAAACTGGCACAGGCTGGTGCGGAGGTAACCTGTAAACGATTTACGGAGAGCATTCACGGTTTTGTGATTAACCGGATGTGTCAGTGGGAACAGGCTACCGAACTGATTGTTGATTTTATTAGTCATCAGCTGAGCCGATAATAGCTCTGTCATTCAAAAAAATCCAGGCTTTTATCCACAAACACAGGGATCCAGCCTGGATTTTTTCATACTTTAATAAAGCCTTTGCTTTTCTTTGTCTGAATCTTTGGGACTAATGCTCCTTTTCAGGCGTTTCGCTATCCGATGCGTTTCTCCCGCCTAAACTCCGGAATCCGCCCCAAAATCACACCAGCCAGCACTCCGGCTGCAGCCGACGTGGCAACGAAATTCATCCACAGTCCCGTAAGTCCCATGGGCCACAGCACCGCCACAAAAAGCAGCGGGAACAAAAGCGCCGTGGACACCGAGATGATGGATGCAGGCACCGGCTTTTCCACCGCCAGCAGAAAGCTTTGTGTCGCAAAGGAAAACCATCTGGTCAGATAGGTAAGGCTGAACAGCCGCAGCGCAGCCTTGGCCCCTTCATAAAATGCTCCAGCGGATTCCTGCATAAAGATGGAAGCCAGCTGACCGGGGAAGAAATAAATCACCGCCGCGGAAACTAATGACAGCAGGGCGCTGGCAGTAAAGCAGCACCGCTCAATGGCCGCCACCCGGTCCCTGCGGCCCGCGCCCCAGTTGTAGCCAACCGCAGGCTGAAGGGAATCGCACATCCCGTAGAGAAGAGGCTGGATAAAGCCCTCCACGTACATGAGAATCCCGTAAATGGACACTGCATCCTGCCCGCCGAAACGGATCAGCAGGAAATTCATCAGGATGGAGGTGATTCTTCCCGCAATATTATTCAGAAAATTCGGCGTGCCGCAGGCCAAAATCTGGCGCACCATAGCAAAAGAAAAACGCGGCCGCACAAACTTAAGCTGCATTTTCCCCCGGGCAAAGGCCAGGAATGCCGCCATTGCACAGCTTCCCATTCCCAGACAGGTAGCCAGAGCAGCTCCCCAGATGCCCCAGCCAAACACCGCAAGAAAGATAAATTCCAGCACAGCGCTGATCACCGACATGGCGATATTTAGAGCCATGCTCCCTCTGACCTTTCCGCAGATACGCAGGTAATTATCCATAGCAAAGATAATGGTGGTCACCGGCGAGCTAAGGGCATACACCCGCAGATACTGCACCGCCAGGGAAGCAAACTCCCCGTCAGCACCCATAAGCCGGATCAGACCAGGCGCCGTCCCAAAGAGCAGAGCCCCCATAAGGATACCCGCCATCACAATCATCAGGCAGGCGCAGCTGAAAATATTGTTGGCCTCCTCATCCTGCTTTTTCCCCAGGCTGATGGAAATCGGAATGGAAGAACCCACACCAATGAGATCTGCCAGGGAAAAGTTGATAATCACAAAAGGCATAGCCAGATTCAGGGCTGCAAAAGGCGTATCGCCAAGGATCCGCCCCACGAAGATCCCGTCAATCAGCTGGTAAAGGGCAGACGCCAGCATGCTGACCGCCCCGGGGACAGCCGCAAAGAAAAACAGCCGCACAGGCGGGGTATCGGTAAAGAGAGTGTGCGTGTTCATTCCCCACCCTCCTTTTCTTCCTCATCACCCAGCACATGCTGGTCAAATTCCCGGCAAAGACAGTGAGAAAAATATTCCATAGCCTCCACAAATTCCGGAGAAAACCGCGCAAGGGCGGCCGCCATTGCCGCATCCTCTGCCTCATACACCCTTTTCATCAATCTTTCTGCCAGCTCCATCCCCGTCTCAGTCAAAGCGATGGTCTTCTCCCTGGTTCCCGCCGCCGGCTGCAGCGTAACATAGCCGTCCTTCACCAGCTCCTTCACGCTGGTATTCAGGGTGGTCTTGGGAATCAGCCAATCCTGGCAGATCTGCTTCTGAGAATGCTGCTCCCCGTCATCCAGCGCATACAGCAGGGTAAGGACATTCTCCTTCATTCCCAGCTTCTTGGAAAAATAATAATACGCGCCGTCCACTCGGGTCACCGCCAGCATAATCCGGCGGATCATCTCTACATTCTTATCCATGTTTTTCCTCCTTTAATACGGATTCGTACTTTCGATCTTAGTACGAATTCGTATTAAAGTCAAGTGAAAATCATGTGAAATTTTCCAGCTGGATTTCCTCCGATTATCCCCGCAGCTCATCCCGTTTTTCCCGAATCCGCCGAAAATCCTCCTTTGTCTCCGCCATCTTCGCCGGGTCACGCAGGATGGCGGATGGATGGTAAACCGCCGTCATCCAGGTGTTTTTCCGGCAGAGAAAGCTTCCGTGCTCTCTGGTAATCCGCAAATCCGGCCGGATAATCCGCTGGGCCGCCACCCGTCCCATACATACGATGATTTTCGGCCGCAGAAGGATAGTCTCATGCTTCAGAAAAAGAATACAGGCCTCCTGCTCCTGGGGAAGAGGATCCCGATTCCCCGGCGGATGGCATTTTACCACATTGGTCAGATAAATCTCCTCCCGGCTCAGGCCCGCGCTCTCCAAAAGCTCATCCAGCACCCGGCCCGACGGCCCGGTAAAGGGGATCCCGTCCCGATCCTCGCTGTTTCCCGGCGCCTCCGCAATAAAGAGGACATCCGCCGTCAGGCTCCCCCTGCCCATCACCGGATTCTGCCGGGTGCGGCTCAATGGACAGCGGGTACAGCCGCGGACAAAGGCCGCAAGCTCGTCATATGTATACATCCGTTCCATTCCCCTCCTTCTTCTTAAATCCCAAACATTTTTCATCCCGGAAGCGCTTCCCTCCAGAAAACCTTCACATCAGAAGCCTCTTCACACCAGAAGCCCCTTCGTGCCGGAATTTCCTTCACATCAGAAAACTCTCCTCACCAGAAGCCGCCTCACATCAGAAGCCTCTTCACCCCAAAAGCCCTTCCTCAGCCGCCGCCTTATAATAAATGGCCAACGGCAGGAAAGACTGGGCAAAGGTCTTCGTTCCGTCTCCAGACTGAATCACCGCATCTCCCTCATGGCGCTTCTCTCCGCCGATAGACAGCTTGTTTCCCGCCATGATATTCCCAAAGGTAACCAGCCCCGCCTCCAGGAATTTCCGGTCCCCGGTCAGCTCCCAGGCATAAACCAAGGCCTCCAGAATCAGCGGATTGGTGCCGCTGCGGTTTAAGCTGGGAAGCTCTTTATAATAGAAGGTTCCGTCCTCCAGCATGCAGCTGTTCACCATATCCTCCACTTCCTCCACGATCATCTGCCGCAGACTCTCCTCCGGCCGGATCCGGTAATAGCGCATCAGGCTTCCCACAGCAACAGAAATCATAAATACCACATGGATAAAGGTATTGTCCAGGTACGGCGACAGCCAATGGCCGTACTCCTCCTTCCACTCCGTAAAATGTCCCACGATCCACTGGCACCGGGACAGCCACTTCTCATCCTGGGTTTCCCGATACAGCGCCGACAGAGTCCGCAGCGCCCAGCCTGTCTCTCTGGCATTGATCCCGCCCTTCTGGTGGAACATGGGCGTATCCAGAAGCCGCAGCACATTTTCCCCGATACCCACAGCCGTCTCAAAAGCCCTGGGATCTCCGGTAAAATGCCAGTAATCCAAAAGTCCCTCTACCCACTGGTGGCTGCAGACAATGGTGCTGTCCACAACATGCCTCCGGGTGTGCTCCCATTGTCCCCCAAAAAGCAGGGGATCCTTGCTGTAATGGCACACATCCACATCCATCCAGTGCTCCGCCGCCACCAGGCCGTAATCCAGGAAGCGCCGCTCTCCCGTCCTTGCGTACAGCAGGAAGCAGGCATGGGGGAAATCGTATTCATTATTCGTCCACACCACCTCATCGCCGCCACGGCGCTGCTTGGTGTAGCCCGGATCCGGCGCATCTCCCCAGTTTAACATGCCGTAGCCTCTGGCATGATTGTCCGCCCGTGCCCGAAGGACCCGCTCATACTCTGGAATCCGCTTTTCCGATGCCAGAAACACATCCTCAAATACACCGGCCTGATGATAAATCTCCGGATCCAGTCTGCACTTATCCGGCATCTGGTAAATGGTGCTGCGTGCGGCAAGCTCCTCCTTCGGCACATTCCCCTCATGAACATGAAGAAGCACCTTCTGAGTCCTGGCCATCCCCGGCTCCATCACCACCCGGTCCTTCCCCTCCGGTACAAGGAGGATCTCCAGTCCGTCCTCATCGGCCGTGACCGCCTTGGGAAAATTCTGCTGGGCCTGCCAGATGGTGGCCGTAATCCCTACATCTCCCCTGCTCCGGCTGCAGAATAAGGTGCCGAAAAACACCTCCGCAAAATGCTCATTGGCCGTATTCATCACCAAATCCGCATCTGCCAGCACCTGCAGACGCTCTCCCGTCTCGCTGACCTGGAAACGGGTGCGGTAATTGGAAATTCCCGTCATGGTGCGCACCGGGCCTCCGGCTGTTCCCGCATCACTTCCCGCGCCGCATCCAGCATCGTTTTCCGCTCGGCATCCAGCATCATTTTCCGCCCGGCATCCAGCATCATTTCCCGCCCGGCATTCACTATTGCTTCCCGTCCCGCATCCGCCGCCGCGCTCCGCAATCCGCCAGCCCAGGGAAGCAATATCCAGCCTCTCCTCACAGGTATTCACCAGCCGGTACTCAAGTTCCACCCAGGGCTTCCCGCCCCAGAACCGCAGAAGGGCCTCCCCCCGAAGCTGCTTCTCTCCATCCTCCCGATTAAGCTCCATGGTGCAGGCATAAGCGGCCGTAAGCGCCCCCTCCTCCACCGTCTCCCAGGAAATCACCCGAGATTCATAATCTCGCACTCCGTCCGCCGTCCGCTCCCGAAGCACAGGGCAGGGAAAAGCGCAGGGAAGCGCCTTCCCCCGAAATACCATCTCCTTAATCAGGCGATCCTCGCCTGCCTCGGGAAGCTCCGCAGAAAAATCTGCCGATACCTGAATCCGCTTTCCCGGCTTCATCCCCGGCTTTGTCCCTGCCTCCATCCACAGCTTTGTCTCCGGCTCCATCCCCATCGTCAGCATTTCTGCATCCCCCAGCGGGTAAGTCTTCGCCTCCGCCCCAGCCGCCAGGAAGCATTCCTCCGCCTGATTAGCCCGGAAATCTGCCTGAAAATCCACATGAAGCCACCGCACAGAGCCGTCCTCCCACCGTGAGGTCACCTTCGTCTGCACCGGCCGCCGCCGTCCCTCCTGCACCAGCCAGAAATCCTTCTCATCCCGGCATGCTCCCCTCGGAAAGGGAACTGCCGCCTGACATGGCTCCAGTTTCCGTGCTGTGCCGTAAAGTTTATCAAAATGTAATCGTATCATAACCTGTCCTCCTTGTTTTTCATGGGGCAAAAACAGCATTTGTTTTATTCCCCGAGACTCCGCCGGTATTTTGACGGCGTTTCTCCATAAGCCCGCTTAAACAGGCGGCTGAAATAATTGGCGTCAGGGATTCCCACCAGACCGGCAATCTCCTGGATCGATTTGCCGCTGTCCGCCAGCAGGTTCCTGGCCATTTTCAGCCGGTATTGGATTAAATATGCCGCCGGGGTGTTTCCTGTTTCCTCGCGGAAACGGGCAATCAGGTGATTCGTGCTGACGGACAATTCCTCCGCAAGCTCATCGATCCGCACATCTTCCTGATAATGATTCTCCAATGAATAAAGGGCGCTGAGCACCAGCGGGCTGTACTGTTTATCCAGCTGCCGCCGGATTATCCGACACACCTGCAGAATCAGCCTGTAGGTTTCCTGTTTAATTCCCTCAATGGTGGTCAGACGGCTTATGGCATCATTGCTTTCCCGCGTCAGCTGATCCAGCAGATCTGCCGGAAGGCCCGCCCGGTAGGCCGCCAGACGGATTACTGTCCTGGTTATGGTCGCGCTGAAACGTGCGGACTCCACCGTATCCCCCAACTGCCTTTTCCGGTAAGCCATCTGCTTATGAAGCGAAGCCCAGATTTTCAGGGCCTCCCAGCTGTTTCCCTTGGCAATATGCTCCATAAACTGCTGTTCCACCGCATATCGCATCTGAATCAGCTGAATATAAGGCGTATAGTGAAACTCCTGAGACAGAGGCTGATAGGCCGCCGCCGTGTAATCCACACTTTCCAGCCGCGGCTCCGCCTCCGGCTGAATCTGCTTCATGAGACAGCGCACGCAGAACCGGGCACGTTCCTCGTCCATCACCGGGAAGCGGCTCCGGTAAACCGCAAGCTCCCTGGCAGAAAACTCGGTGACCTTCAGACGCCGCAGCATAACCGCGCAGTCGGAAACAGAAAAAATCTCCGCGCAGTAGGGCCCAAAAACCACGGGAACCCCATCTATGGTACAGAAAATAAAGCGGATCTGGAAAGGATCGATCACGGCTTTAAGCACAGGCTGGCCATTCCCCGCAAAAAAACCGGACAGTATTCCCGGTGACAGGTACTCCTGTATGGGGTGAAATTGATACCGTTCCTGCAGCAGCGCAAATGCCGCCCCATCCGGCAGCAGCGTAACCGCCGTATCGCAAAGCTCCTGCAAAAAACGGCTGGCCTCTTCAAGCTTCATCCTACCCCCTCCTTTGTATTTTGATTTACTCCTGTTTTCAATGATTTTATTCTATCACATCCAGAACATAAATGATATAGTAAACCTACATGCACCCGGCAGGCAGGCGCGCCATCATTCCATGAAAATCTGGCGGGCGCAGAACGCAGAAATATAAATGTGTTTAGGAGGAAAAGCAATGGCAAAGAACTATAACCAACTGGCCAAAACCATTTTGGAAAATATTGGCAGCGAAGAAAATGTGATTTCATTGACACATTGTGTTACACGGCTCCGTTTCAAATTAAAGGATGAGGGGAAAGCCAATACTGAAGCCATCCAGAATACCCCTGGCGTACTGAAGGTCCTTTTATCCGGCGGGCAGTATCAGATCGTCATCGGAAATGATGTTACAGAAGCCTACGAGGCAGTGCTGGCCAATTCCAGCATACAAGGCGCGGCCGCATCCAGCGGGACAGCTCAGGCCACGGTTCTGGAAGAAGCTCCCGGGGAATCCGGAAAAAAGCAGGGCCTGGGTGCCCGGCTGGTGGACACCATCTCCGGCATCTTCCTTCCTTTCCTGGGCGCCTTTACCGGCGCGGGACTGCTGAAGGGCTTCATCGTCCTGTTTACTACCCTTGGCTGGCTTAGCAAGGATACCACCACCTACACCATTTTATACGCGGCTGCCGACGGGGTCTTTTACTTCATGCCCATCTTCCTGGCCTACTGTGCCGGAAAAAAATTTGAGGCTAACCCTTTCCTTTCCATGGCGATTGCTTCCGCTATGGTTTATCCTCAGCTGACGGCACTATACAGCGCAGGCACAGCCGCTACCTTTTTAGGGATTCCCGTAAAGCTGATTAACTATCCCAGCTCCGTCCTTCCCATCATTGTCACCTGCTTTATGCAGGCCAAGGTGGAAAGGCAGTTAAACCGGCTTGTGCCCAAGACCATACGGGGACTGGTTGTCCCCATGGTGGATCTGGCCATCCTTCTCCCAGTAGCCTTGATTGTCATCGGGCCGGTTACGGATACAGCAGGAAACATCATCGCCGGCATTATCGAAGCAGGCCTTCATTTATGCCCGCCGATAGCTGGCTTCATTATGGCCGCCCTCTGGCCAGTAATGATTATCTTCGGTGTTCACTGGGGCTTTGTCCCTGTTTCCCTGAACAACCTTGCGGTTTTAGGCTACGATTACATTATGCCGCTGACTGTAGGCTGCAACTTCGGCATCGGGGCCGCCTGCCTGGCTATTTTCCTGAAAACCAAAAACAAGCAGCTGAAGGAAACCGCCGGTTCTGCATGCATTTCCGCCTTCATCGGCGGCGTTACCGAACCCGGTGTGTACGGTGTACTTTTAAAATACCGCCGCTCTATGGTAATCATGTGCCTGGTCAATGGAATCAGCGGGGCCATATGTGCCATATTTAATGTCACCCGCGATGTCCAGATGTCCGTAAACCTGCTCTCCACCCCGGCCATCTATGCGGTCTACGGCCCCTGGGCTATTGTGGCCATCCTGGTTGCCGTCATCGGCACCTTTATCCTGACGCTCACCATCGGATACGCGGACGAACCAAGAAAGCGCTGATCTTCCTGCCGGATTAACAGCGATTCCCCAAAAACGAAAAGGAGGACTGCAACTTTGATTGAATATTCTGAATTATACCCCTGCAGCAATGCCCTCCGCGGGGCAGTAACCCTGGACGGGCTGTGGAAATTCCAAACCGACGCCAAGGGAGAGGGTGAAGCACTGGGCTGGAGGGACGGCCTTCCCTCCCCCATCTCCATGCCGGTGCCCGCCAGCTTCTCCGACTTTTTCACCGACCCGAAAATGCGGGATTACACCGGAGACTTCTGGTATGAGACGGAGTTTTTTCTCCAGCCCGGCTGGGAAAACAGACGGCTTTGGGTGCGCTTCGGCAGCCTGACCCATCGGGGACGGGTATTCTGCAATGGAAAAGAGCTGGTTTATCACGAGGGCGGCTTTCTGCCAGTGCTGGCGGACATCACCGACTCCGTCCGCCCTGGAAAGCCAAACCGCCTGGTGGTGCACTTAAACAACGAGCTGAATGAATCCAGCCTTCCCTGCGGCGCCACAAAGGTCATGCCGGACGGCCGCAAGCTGGCCAAGCCTTATTTTGATTTCTATAATTATTCGGGCATCCACCGCAGCGTCTGGATTCTGTCCATGCCAGAGGAAAGCATCCAGGATTATTCCGTAACCTACACCCTCCGCGGGGAAGATGCCCTTGTCCATTACTCCGTGGTCACCAACGGCACAAATGCCGTCCGCGTATCTCTGCAGGATCACAGCGGGAAAACCGTCGCCTTCAGTGAGGGCGCAGAAGGCACTCTGGAGGTAACCAAAGCCCATCTCTGGCAGGTGCGCAATGCCTACCTGTACACCATTGTCCTGGAAATCGTGGAAAATGACCGCGTGATCGACCGCTATCAGGAGAAAATCGGCATCCGCACCGTGCGCATTGAAGGAACGCAAATTTTAATCAACGAAAAGCCCGTCTACCTGAAGGGCTACGGCAAGCACGAGGACTTTGAGCTTCTGGGCCGCGGATTCCAGTGGGGCGTGGCAAAACGGGATTTCGAATGTATGAAGTGGACCGAAGCCAACTGCTTCCGCACCAGCCATTATCCTTACGCAGAGGAATGGTATCAGTTTGCCGATGAAGAAGGCTTTTTAATCTTGGATGAGGTGCCTGCGGTGGGCATGATGCGCTCCACCAGAAATTTTGTAGCCGCGGGAACCGGGCAGTACACTTACTTTTTTGAAGCACCCACTGTCCCCCAGCTTCTGGCAAACCATATCCAGTGCACAGAGGAAATGATGAAGCGGGATAAAAATCACCCCTCTGTCTTTGCCTGGAGCCTGTTTAATGAGCCGGAAACCACAAGCCAGTACGCTTATGATTATTTTTCCGCCGTATTTGCTGCCGCCAGGCAGCTTGATCCCCAGCACCGGCCGCTCACCGGCGCCTTTGAGAAAAACAGCCAGCCAGAGCTGTGCCAATGCTACCCGCTGTGCGATTTCATCTGCCTGAACCGCTACTATGGATGGTATATAAGCGGCGGCCCGGAAATCGATGAAGCAGAAGCCCTTCTTCGGGCGGAGTTAGATAAATGGCAGGCAAAAAATCTCCATGTGCCCTTCGTCTTTACCGAATTAGGCACCGATACCCTTCCTGGCGAGCACAAGCTGCCCAGCATCATGTGGAGCGAGGAATACCAGAAGGAATATTACGAGATGAATTTCCGTGTCTTTGATGACTACGATTTCATCCAGGGGGAGCTGGTCTGGAATTTTGCCGACTTCCAGACCACGGAAGGTATCATGCGGGTAAATGGAAATAAAAAGGGCATCTTCACCCGTACCCGCCAGCCAAAAGCCGCCGCCTTTATCCTCAAAAAACGATGGGAGGAACGATAAGATGGGAGAACATTTCCGAAGCACATTCCGGGAGGATTTTCTGTGGGGCGGAGCCTGTGCGGCCAATCAGTTTGAAGGGGCATGGGACGTGGATGGAAAAGGCCCCAGCGTGGCGGATTTCTGCACCAACGGCACCCACACCAATCCCAAACAGATTACCCTTGGCCTTAAAGACGGCTGCTTCTATCCCAGCCATGACGCCATTGATTTTTATCATCATTATGAGGAGGATATCGCCTTATTCGCGGAAATGGGCTTTAAGGTATTCCGCACCTCCATCAGCTGGCCCCGCATCTTCCCCACCGGGATGGAAAGCACGCCTAATGAAAAAGGGCTGGAATTTTACGATCGGGTATTTGACTGCTGCAGGAAGCACGGCATAGAGCCTCTGGTCACCATCAGCCATTATGAGATGCCCTATGCCCTGGTGGAAGCCTGCAACGGCTGGGAAAACCGCCAGGTAATCCAATATTTCCTGAATTACTGCAAGGTTATTTTTGCACGCTATCAGCACAAGGTAAACTACTGGCTGACCTTTAATGAAATTAATGCCGGGGCCATGAGCCTTGGAGCCGTTTTATCCACAGGCACGGTCCGCGGCTATGAAGGGCCTCTGATGGATGCCCCCACGGATAAGCAGACCCTTTACCAGGCGCTGCACCATCAATTTGTGGCAAGTGCCCTCGCCGTCCGATATGCACACAGCCAGTACCCGCATTTTAAGCTGGGGAATATGATCTGCTTTGTCACCTCTTATCCCTATACCTGCGACCCGGCAGACATCCTGGCCTGCCAAAAGCAGATGCAGATGGCCAACTGGTTCTGTTCCGATATCCAGGTGCGCGGCCAGTATCCGCATTACGCCTGGCGGTATTTTCACGAAAACAACATCCATATCCATATGGAACCGGAGGATCTGCAGGTGCTGAAGGAGGGAACCGTTGATTTTTACACCCTCAGCTACTACATGTCCAACTGCATCACTACCCACAGCGACGCCGAGAAAACCGACGGAAATATCTTCTCCGGTAGCAAGAATCCCTATCTCCAATCCAGCGGCTGGGGATGGCAGATCGATCCGCAGGGCCTGCGCTACACCCTGAATGAAATCTACAGCCGGTACGGCATACCGATTATGGTTGTGGAAAACGGCCTGGGCGCCCAGGATATTGTGGAGGAGGACGGCTCCATTCATGATGACTACCGGATTGATTATCTGCGAAAGCATATTGCGCAGATGGAGGAGGCTGTAAAGGACGGGGTTGATCTCATAGGCTACACCCCATGGGGCTGCATCGATCTGATTTCCGCCTCCACCGGTGAGATGAAGAAGCGCTACGGCTTCATCCATGTAGACAAATACGATGACGGCACCGGTTCCCTTGCCCGCAGGCGCAAGGACAGTTTTTACTGGTATCGTGATGTTATTGCCAGCAATGGCGCAAAGCGGTAAAACCGCTGGAAAATAGGGGAGAATGATTATAGATACAAAGGAAACGCTGATTCATGCGTTTCTGCAAAAATTAAGGAGGTAAGGATTTTGGGATTTCTTGATAAAATGTTCAACAAAAAGGAAAAAGCTTCCGATAATACCGTCTGCGCGCCGGTATGCGGAATGCTCATTGATCTGAAAGACTTTCCGGACGAGGTATTCCGTGCAGGAATCATCGGGCCAGGCTGCGGTATCCTTCCGGAAGGAGAAGTGATCCGGGCGCCGTTTAAGGGGACGGTGGCCGCACTTCCGGACAGCCTTCACGCTTTGGGACTTCAAAGCGATTCCGGCATCGAACTGTTGATCCATGTGGGAATCGATACGGTTACTATGGAGGGAAAAGGCTTTCAGGCTCTGGTCAAGCAGGGGGATACCTTCGAAAAAGGCCAGAAGCTTCTGCGCTTCTCCAAAGCCGAGATCGAGGCAGCAGGATTTAACACCGCCGTGGCGGTAATCGTCTCAAACGGCGCTGCCTGCGGTACCGTCACCACTGCCGCACCAGGCCCGGTTGATTATGATTCAACAATTATTACGGTACAGCCTTCCCCGTAAATTTCCTTGTACAAACCATCAGTTATGGGGTATGATTATCTTATCATTTGATGTCGGGATCAAAAGGCATTTTGACCCCTTGATACGGAAAAAGGAGGATGACAATTTTATGATTAATTATTCCGAATTATACCCCTGCAGCAATGCCCTCCGCGGGGCAGTCACTCTGGATGGGCTGTGGAAATTCCAAACAGACGCCAAGGGAGAGGGTGAAGCACTGGGCTGGCCAAATGGCCTTCCCGCTCCCGTCTCCATGCCGGTGCCTGCCAGCTTTTCCGATTTTTTTACCGACCCGAAAATGCGGGATTATACCGGCGACTTCTGGTATGAGACGGAATTTTATCTCCAGCCCGGCTGGGAAAACAGACGGCTTTGGGTGCGCTTCGGCAGCCTGACCCACCGGGGACGGGTATTCTGCAATGGAAAAGAGCTGGTTTATCACGAAGGCGGCTTTCTGCCGGTGCTGGCGGACATCACCGACGCTGTCCGTCCCGGAGAGCCAAACCGTCTGGTGGTTCAGCTGAACAATGAACTGAGCGAATCCACCATCCCCTGCGGCGCCACAAAAGTAATGTCAGACGGCCGCAAGCTGGCCAAGCCTTATTTTGACTTTTATAATTACTCGGGAATCCACCGCAGCGTCTGGCTCCTGTCCCTGCCGGAAGAAAGCATTCAGGATTATTCCGTCACCTACACCCTCCGCGGGGAGGACGCCCTTGTCCATTATTCCGTGGTCACCAACGGCACAAATGCCGTCCGCGTATCTCTGCAGGATCAGAGCGGGAAAACCGTCGCCTCCAGCGAGGGCGCAGAGGGCACCCTGGAAGTCACCAATGCCCATCTCTGGCAGGTGCGCAACGCCTACCTGTACACCATTGTATTGGAAATCGTGGAAAATGACCGGGTGATCGACCGCTATCAGGAGAAAATCGGCATCCGCACCGTGCGCATTGAAGGAACGCAAATCTTAATCAACGAAAAGCCCGTCTACCTGAAGGGCTACGGCAAGCACGAGGACTTTGAGCTTCTGGGCCGCGGATTCCAGTGGGGCGTGGCAAAGCGGGATTTCGAATGCATGAAATGGACCGAAGCCAACTGCTTCCGCACCAGCCATTATCCTTACGCAGAGGAATGGTATCAGTTTGCCGATGAAGAAGGCTTCTTAATCATCGATGAGGTGCCTGCCGTGGGCATGATGCGCTCCACCCAGAACTTTGCCGCCGCAGGAACCGGGCAGTACACCTACTTCTTTGAGACGCCCACCGTTCCCCAGCTTCTGGCCAATCACATCCAGGCTGTGGAAGAGATGATGAAGCGGGATAAAAATCACCCCTCCGTCTTTGCCTGGAGCCTGTTCAATGAGCCGGAGACCACCAGCCAGCAGTCCCATGAGTATTTTTCCGCCGTATTTACTGCTGCAAGAAAGCTTGACCCCCAGAACCGCCCCCTTACCGGCGCCTTCGAGAAGAACAGCCAGCCGGAGCTGTGCCGCTGCTATCCCCTCTGCGATTTCATCTGCCTGAACCGCTACTATGGATGGTACATCAGCGGTGGCCCGGAAATCGATGAGGCCGAGGAACTTCTCCGGGAAGAGCTGGACAAGTGGCAGGCTAAAAATCTCAATGTGCCCTTCGTCTTTACCGAGCTGGGCACCGATACCCTTCCCGGTGAGCACAAGCTGCCCAGCATCATGTGGAGTGAGGAATACCAGAATGAATACTATGAGATGAATTTCCGCGTCTTCGACGACTACGATTTCATCCAGGGCGAGTTAGTCTGGAATTTTGCCGACTTCCAGACAAGCCAGGGCATCATGCGGGTAAATGGAAATAAGAAGGGAATCTTCACCCGCACCCGCCAGCCAAAGGCCGCCGCATATATTCTGAAAAAGAGGTGGGCGGAGCGGTAGACGAAATGCAAAATAGAGATCGTTTCGCCGAGAATTTCACAAAAAAGTAAACCAAAAACAAGAACAGAAAAAAACTAAGAGTATTTTAGAAAATGCCCGGGAAACACGGCCTACATCCGCGTTTCCCGGGCAATTCGTTCTTCCCGCAGGGAATCCCGGTCAATGTCTGAAGCGGCACCTTTCAGCATTCCCCGCAGAGAATCCACCGCAGAAATCGAAGGATCCACTACTTCATCAGCAGTTTTTCTAAAATTCTCTCTTTAAATCTGCAGCCGGCCATCCATTCCCTCATAATCCACGGTAATCTCCCGGCCATCCTTCATCTGAATCCGCACCGGCCCATATCCGCCGCAGCCGCCGTCACAGAAGGAAATTTCCTTCACCGAAAAGATCTCATCCTCATCGAAATCCTCCCAGCTTTCCCGGGTAATCACCTGGCTTACCAGCACAAAGGGCTGGTATCCGTAAAGCTTTTCCCAATTTAAGGACGCGCCAATCACCAGGCTCCTGTCTGCATCGGGATTGGTCTCCCGGCCTTCCTCCAGGAAAAGCTCCTGCCATCCAGCAAAGACCGTCATGGCCATCTGCTTTTTCCTTCCCTGGGAATCCAGACCCTTAAGGACAATGGCTTTGGCCCCGTCCTTTTCCAGATGCAGCTCCTCCACCGGCGAATCAGCTGGGAAGCCGTAGGAGCCCAGGCTCAGGGTAAAGCCGCCCCGGTAGGTGCGCAGCTTATCCGCCCGCAGGATCCCCTCCTTCACCGGGATATCCGCCAGCTCCATTCCATAGAGCCAGTGTGCTTCCCTTTGGCTGACATACTGGAAATACTCCCGCCGGTACAGGACGCCGTCCTTCTCTCCAGCCCACATAATAGCGTTGGGGAAGAGCCGTCCCTTTGTATCGCTCTCCGTCAGCATATAGGTCTGTGCCTGAACACTGCCCTCCCGGATAGCCTCCCAGGGGTAACGTGTGCTGTAGGAAAGCTTTGCGTAGCAGCACATGCCATTGTCATCATTGGGATCCCGGATCACCTTACCAGAACGAAGCTCCGTGGTGCCATTGTCCTTGTGATTCAGGATGGCCAGTCCAGGCCCATCCAGCACTGCCTCTCCCGTCTCTCCTGCCTTTAGCTCCTCCCAGACGCCATTTTCTTCCCTGGCGGTCCAGAAGGGATGATCCGCAGGGAAGCAAAGGCAGAGAAATGCCTTTCCCAGCCACAGGGGGCTCTCCGCACAGCTGTAGCTTTGAATCAATGGGGTGAAAGGCCGGTAGAAGCCCAGCACAGGCGCGCCTTCATACATCCAGTCATCTCTTCCCAAAAACTGCATCAGGGCTCCGGAGGAAATCCGTCTGGCCAGTCCCGGATTCACGCTGGCATCCTTAAGGAACAGGTTGCCTGTAAAGGCCGCGGTGGCCGCATTCCGGTATATGCCGCTGCGCCCCCACATATTCACCCAGCCTTCTTCATCAAACATCCGGTCATAGGTCTTCATCAGAAGATTGGAGCGCTCCGCAAAACACTTTGCCAGATAAGGCTCCTCCTCATCGCCGTACCACAAACACCAAAGCGGCGCGTAAAGCTGGAAGGCCCAGGGAGAGTAATAGTCAAAGGCATGGCCGTCCCGATACCATCCGTCTCCTGCATACCAGGCATTTATGGCCTGAGCATGATTGCGCATAACATCCTTGTCAATGGGATAGCCGTTCATGTGCAGGAAGGCCAGATCCAGCATATTAAACAGGCGCCAGTTCTGGGGAACCGTATTCTTGTGGGCATAAACCGACAGGAAATCGGCAATCCTGTCCTTCTCCTCCTTGGTATAGGTATCCCAGATAGCCTCCCGGCAGGCCCACAGGCCAATCACCAGGCCGCAGGTCTCCACCGTCTGCTGGAAAACGGGAATATTGTCTCCCGGCTTTCTTGGCCCGTCCTCTTCCTCCTGCATCATGGCCATCTCGTCATAGCCCAGCACGTAGTTGGGATTCCCCGGGGTCACCGCCTTAAGAATCTGCTCCTTGTAATACTCCCGCAGCGGAATCCCTCCTGCCACGGCCTCCGGGTCATTGTAAAGAAGAGGCGCGGCGATAAAAAAGCTTCTCGCCAGACCTTCAAAGACCTCCGCATTCTTCTTCCACTCCGGCGTGTGGGCATTGGGATAGGTAATCTCCGTCTCCATCCGCGGCACCAGCACCGGGCTGTCCATGTCTTTTACATGGCGGAATATCCCCTCCAGCATGTACCGGGCCGCATCCATCCAGTGCTCCCTGGTCAGCCCTGTGCAGGGGCTCTGCTCAAAATTCAGATTTTTCGGTTCAAATGCCATAACTTTCCACCTCATTTTTTTAGAATATTTCAATTTCCTCAGGTACTTTCCGCAGGCGCATTTTTTCGTCAGTCTGCCAAGCAAACTACCAGTAAATTATCCAGTCCGGATTCAGGAACCGCTCCATTGCTTCCATATAGAAGTAATCGCCCCAGATCACGCACTCATCCACGCCCTCCGGCGTACAGGTATTGTAAGGCGTCTTTTTGGAATATGTACCGTGAAGGAGCAGGCCGTTGCTCTTCTTGTCATCCTTTACCGCATAACGGTCAATCATGGCTTTCATCAACTTCCTGGCAATGGAGGTGTAGTAAGCGGCCTCGTCCCCTTCCAGGTGGCGGCTCATCTCCTGCATGCCGCAGATGGCAATTACTGCGGAGGAAGAATCTCTCGGCTCCTCCTCATCCCCATCCCCAAAGGTCAGATCCCAGTAGGGGCAGAGATCCTTTGGCAGATGCTCCAGGAAATACCGGGTTACCCGGCGAAAATACCCGATGTACTCCGGCCTCTTGGTGTAACGGTAGCCGATAGCCGTGCCGTAGACGCCCCAGGCCTGTCCTCTGGCCCAGGCAGAGCCGTCCTTATAGCCCTGACAGGTGGCGCCATGATCCGGCTCTCCCGTCTCCGGATTCATAAAGAAGGTGTGCCAGGTGGAATCATCCTCCCGGATCACATTAGCCAAAGCTGTGCGGATGTGCTTTTCTGCCACATCCCGGTACTTTTCCTCCCCGGTCTCCTCTGCCGCCCAGTAAAGGAGGGGCAGATTCAACAGACAGTCAATAATAAAGCGGTAATTATCCTTTGCCCCCATCTCGCCCCAGGCCTGGATAAATTCGCCCACCGGCTGGAAACGGGAAATCAGCTGATCTGCCGCCTTAACCGCCGCCTCCTTTCCGGCCTCTGAGCCGGTAAGCTTCCAGGCCGCCACGCAGGATAAGCTGTAGAGAAAGCCCATGTCATGGTGATCCACCTCCTCATGCCGGTTGATCCGGTCAAGGAAGGAAGCCACCTGGATATCCGCCGCCTTCTTTAACGCCGCCTTTTTCTCCGGATCCGTCTCCTGCTCATAGGAAAGCCACACCTCTCCCGTCCAGAAGCCGGTAGTCCAGTTCCGGTTCGGCCCCGGCTGGTAGAAATCCTTTTCACTGCAGCAATGGGGGAAGTTTTCCGTAAAGACCGCAAGATTTTCCTCCGTCTGCTTTACGGCAAAATCCATCGCCTCCCGGATTTCTTCGTCAGATGCCTCTGGATAAGCATCCAGATCCGCCATGGTAATCCATTTGTCCATATCTTTTCCCTCTCTTTCTTTATTTTAAACGTTAAAGAGGCGGCTCGTAAGCACCAGCTGTCAGCCACGGGCCAGCCATTTTTTCACTTTTATTGTACTGGTTTTTCCGCCTTCAATCAACCCTTAATACCGCTATACACGGCTAGCAATACCCCGGGTAAACTTCTGCAACTACAGAGGCTTGATTTGAGAAAAGTATTTTACCGCGATACAAAGAGATGCAGCGAAAAGCCTTTCTTTCGCTGCATCTGTCCGATGAATATTTTATTCTTTTTTCATCCTTTTCTCTGCCATTACAGCCACAAGCTGCAGAGGAAAGTGGCAAACAGGCCGCCCAGAGCCATAAAGATATTGGAAATAGACAAAGTCTTTAAACCGGTCTTCATATCAAATCCCATACAGTTGGTATATACCCAGAAATAGCTGTCATTTACATGGCAGCATGCCCGTGCACCTGCTCCGGAAGCCAGGAAAATCAGAATCGGATTTAAGCCCAGGCTGGCAGCAATGGGGGCACAGAGGGTAGCAGCCGTAGTTACCGCAACCGTACCGGAGCCCTGGACGACCTTTAGCAGGCCAGAAATTACAAAGGGGATAAGGATAAAAGGCAGTCCCGTGCTCACTACCATAGCTGCCAGACTGTCGCCTGCACCAGAAACACTTAACACTTCACCTAATGCACCGCCTGCCGCTGTGGTGAACACAATTGGACCGGCATCCTTCAGCGTGGCATCCATAACGCTGAGGATCTTCTTGCCGCCCATGCGCTTACCCAGGCAAATAATCGCCAAAACGGCACCAATTGCCATGGCAATATTGGAATTTCCAATGAAACTGGTCAGGAGGAGTACTGGCGATTCCTCTGGAAGAAGCATAGAGCATGTAGTATTGGCAACGATCAGAAGAATAGGAACGATAAGGGGCAGAAGGCTGGCTGCGCTTCCCGGAAGATCCTGATCGTCATCAAGGCTCGCCACCGTCTCCTCATCCTTTACATCATCCCGATAACTATAATAACTCTCCGGCTTATTGCGAAAATACAGCTCTGCAAAAATCCATCCAAACGCCGTCATAAACACCGCAGCAAATGCACCATACAGAATAGCCTGGCCGATATCAATACCCAGAAGACCTGCTGCTGCCAGAGGTCCCGGTGTCGGCGGAACATATACATGGGTAGCCAAAAGGCCTGCTGAGAGGCTTACCGCCAGAAGTGCCAGGGGAATCCTGGTTTTTTTATGGATTGCTTTTACTAATGGAGTAAGAATAACGAATGCCGCATCTGAGAATACCGGGATTGATACAATGTAGCCGGTTATGGCCATGGCAAGACCTGCCCGTTTCTGACCTACCAGACGCACCGTATCCACAGCCATTCTGTTCGTTCCTTTGGCTGCATCCAGATAATTTCCTAACATAATACCAAAAATAATGACAATACCAATACTTTTCACCGTCCCTGAAAATCCACTGGTAATCGCACTTACCGTTTCCTCTCCGCTCATTCCAGATAAGAAACCCATAACCAACGCAGCTGTCAGCAGTGAAATAAATGCATTTGCTTTCACTTTCAGACACAGAAACAGTAAAACGGCAATACCAATCACAAATACCAATTCTATAGGCATATGTACTCCCTCCTATTCCTTCTCTTCTTTTCCCAGTTTTGCCCGCATCAGGGGCTTGATTCCTCCAGCTTCCAAAATTTTCATTGCCTGTTCCCCCAGCCGATCACAGGAGTAGACCTTCCCAGTCTCCTCCACCTTGATTTCTCCCTTCTCCAGGTCGATGGTTAAGGTCTGTCCTTCCTCAACTTCCTGGCTAAGGTTCCGGCATGTCACCAGGGGAAGTCCCAGATTAATGGAATTCCGAAAAAAAATCCGCGCAAAGGAGCTGGCAACCACTGCTGATGCTCCCATATGCTGCAGGGCAATGGGCGCATGTTCCCGGCTGGAACCGCATCCAAAATTCTTTCCGGCTACTACAATTCCCCCTTCTGGAAACCTTCCGGCGATACTTTCATCAATGCCGCTTAAGCAGTGGCTTCCGATTTCCTCCGGGTCCGTAAGGGCCAGATATCTTCCCGGATAAATCTGATCGGTGTCGATATTATTTCCCACCACAATAATCTTTCCCGTGATTTTTGTCTCCATCCTCCACTCCTCCTTACTGATACTGACGCGGATCTGTGATCCGTCCATTTAGTATGCTTGCCGCAACAGCCGCCGGACTGGCCAGATAAATCTCTGCCTGATTAGAGCCCATACGGCCTGGGAAATTCCGGTTGGTACTGCTGATACAGACTTCCCCTGGTGCAAGCACACCCTCATGTGCCCCCAGACAAGCACCACATCCGGGGCTGGTGATGGTGGCTCCCGCCTTCATTAAGTCCTGGATATATCCCTTCTCCAGGCAGGAAAGCATCACTTCCGAAGAAGCCGGAACCACAACCAGCCGGGTGTATTCCGGAATATGCTTTCCTCTAAGGATTTTTGCCGCTTCCGCAATATCTTCCTCACGACCTCCTGTGCAGCTTCCAATATAGCCCTGATCTACCTTCACCTCCCGTTCCTGGAGTACCTCCGGCAGAGGCCGTACATTGTCTACACTGTGAGGACAGGCCAACTGAGGCTCCAGGGAAGACACATCGAACACATAGGTTTCCTCATACTGGAAATCCGGGTCTGTAACCTGCACTTCATAAGGCCGCACCGCCCGCTTTTCTACATAATCCAGCACATCCTGATTAGGCTGCATATAGGCGGTCTTTGCGCCCATTTCCACCGCCATGTTGCAGATTACCATCCGCCCAGCCACATTCAATCCTTCTACATAGCTTCCCGTAAAATCTATGGCCTTATATACAGCGCCATCCGCCTTAAGCTGTCCTAAAACATGAAGAATCACATCCTTTGGGTACACACCTTTGGGGGCTTTTCCTTCCAGACGCACCTCAATAATCTCCGGTACCCGGAACCACAGCTCTCCAGTAATCAGAATGGTAGCCATATCCGTGGCACCGCATCCCGTTCCCATGGCACCAAATGCACCATGTGTGGTTGTGTGGCTATCCGTGGCCACTACAATCATTCCCGGATAAATCACCCCCGCCTCCGGCATCACCTGATGGCACACGCCGCAGTTGGTATCAAAGTGAAAACGCAGGTTATTCTTTCTGGCAAATTCCCGCATCTCCCCCTGATTAGCCGCGCTCTTCATATCTGGAGCCGGTGCATAGTGGTCAAAGACAAAGGCCGCCCGCTCTGGATCCCAGACCTTTTCGCCGCCCATCTCGTAGAAAGAATACACCGTCTGCAGATACAAATCATTGATCTCCGCAAAATCCACCTTTGCCGTCACAATCTCTCCGGCCGACACCATACTTTTCCCGCTGTTTTTGGCAAGAATCTTTTCAATGGCATGCATATTTTCTCCTCCCTTTCGCACGTTTGTATATTTTATATCGTATATCGTATACGATATTCAATATCGATGGCTATACAGTATCATAATGCGTCAATATATGCAAGTATATGTTGTTTAAAATCTTTATTTTTGTATATATCATATAAATTTTCACTTCATTTTTATGCTGTTTGACAAGGGATTTTTATTTGTGATATGATGAATTTATTAATTACTCCGATAAATACGAGAGGTGAGCAGATTGGAATCTCTGGAACTTATGCCCGCCAGAGTGCGGATTACATCCATTTTAAAAAAAGCCCTGATGGCCGGAGAATATAAAAGCGGCCAGGAGTTAAGCCTTACCGAAATTGCCGAAAAGCTGGGAGTCAGCAGGACTCCTGTAAGAGAAGCCTTTCAGGCTTTGGCTGCGGAAGATTTGATTGAACTTCGCCCCAATAAAGGTGCGATTGTAAAAACCATTGACGAAAAATTTATTAGAGACCACTATGAGATGCGGATTCTCCTGGAGGGAGCTGCTGCTGCCAAAGCAGCCGAAAACGGCATGGATACTTCCCATCTTTTAGCCCGGCTCTATCACATTACAGATAATTTTCACATCATAGACCGCAGCAATTACATGGAGCTTAATCAGGATATCCATACCTCCATCTGGCAGGCTGCAGACAATCAGAAGCTGTCCCGCTTCTTGGCCAGCCTTTGGAATGGTCCAAGCACGGGGCAGGCCAATTCGGAACTGGAGCATTTTATCCAGTCCACCAATGAACATATTCAGATCCTCTCTGCCATAAAAAAGAGAGACAGTGCCCAGGCCCGCCAGATTATGGAACAGCACATATCCCGGAGCATGGACAATATTTTAAGCAGCTTCCGCCTGACCCATCAGGATGCAGGCTGATCTCTGCTTTGCTAAAAACACTTATGCTAACGAATGG
>JAGHER010000097.1 GCA_017889125.1 Lachnospiraceae bacterium | reverse complement strand
TGCTTCCGCCCCCTCTCCCCGGCTCTGCACACGAAAATGTATATCATCTGGAAAAAATATCAGGTATTTACCCCGGCAGCCAGGCTTTTGCTGGAAGAGCTGAAGGCGGTGCTGCGGGCGGAGAATGATGCTGGGCAGGCATGATGCCGGTGGGCTTAACAAAGTGTCAGCTTCAGGCAGCATGTGCACCATGAACAGGCTTTATACCGCGAGAGCACAAGACAGCTTCAGGGGCAGGTATCACCTGCCCCTGTGCTTCTCTTTCCTTTTCTGCTGTTTCAGCTGAAACCTTCGCTCCTTCTCCGCTTCGCGCATCTTACGGCCTGCGGCCTTTCGCTCCGTTTTCCGCTGCTCCTGCTGTAAATTCAGAGCCTGCTGCAATTTCAGCGCCTGCTGGGATCTGGTGCCGATTCCTGCACCCTCCAGCTGCCTGCGCACCTCCCGCTGAATCCGTTTCGGATTCTCTGCCCTTTCTTTTACCTCAGCTGCCACAGCCGGACTAAATCGCAGATGACTGTAATTTTTCAGGATAAATCCATACACCTCATAATCCTTTGGCTCTGCGCCGAAGGTTACCTTGCACACCGATAGTTTTCCCTCAGATATCCGCTCAAAAATGCCTACCCAGAAAGGCTCCTCAAAAAACACCGTCAATCTTCCCGCTATTTTGTCCATGACAATTCCTCCTTAATGCCTTGCGGCTGCCGCGGCATCGGCCAAATGCACCTGCGCACAGGGCATTTGCCTTAAATCCCGCGGAATTTGTGATGGACAAAGAACGGACGACCCTAAGGAGGGAGGGTTACTTACACCCGACGGTGCGGCCGGGCTACCTACCGGCTCTGCAAGAGAAATCCTCTTACGCTGCGTTTTTATCTTTGTCTTTTTTTGCTGCCCTTTGATTTTACCATATGCAATACCGTATTCGCAACGCCAGGTTGACAATATGCAACCTGCAAACGATAGAAAATTTCTAAATGATTTGGTAAAATATAACCGACCAAGCCAAGGAGGATATGCCGATGACATTTGGAGAAAAACTATGCAAGCTAAGAAAAGAAAAGGGACTCTCACAGGAATTACTTGCCGAACAGCTCGGCACAAGCAGACAGGCAATCAGCAAATGGGAAAATCATCAGGGCTTTCCCGAAATCGAGAAGCTGCTGCAGCTGTCAGATCTTTTTGGTGTGTCCACAGATTATCTTTTAAAAGACGAAAGCACACATAAAGCTGAGGATAAACCTGGATATTATATCAGCAGAGAAATGGCTGCGGGATACCTTGCAAACCAGAAAAAGGTCAGCTGCTGTATTGGCATGGGATTTATGTTCTGGGCATTAGCAGGCATACCATGGGTTATGTTTCCCGCCAATCCGGCCTGGAGATTTTCAGGAACAGCCATTTGCTTCATCTCCGGTATCGCTGCTTGGGTTGTGGGAGCAATTTCAGAAGAAGGACAATATAAACGCTTAAAAGAAGAAATCCTGACATTTGACCGAAGACATTTAAAGGACTTATCTGATGAATATTACGCCAAAAAGAGCATCTACAATGCCGTCTTTCTCCCCAGTACCGTTTTATTTATTCTTGGCATTATCGCAATTTCTCTTACTATGCAGGAAATATTCATTTGGTCCAAATATCACGCCTTTATCTTTTTGGCATTCGCAGCCGGGCTTTTCGGCTTTTGCTATTGCGCCGGAGTTATTGATGCCTACGAATTGCTAGTCAACAACGAGGAGCATGTGAATAAATTTCGCTTTAAAATAAAGCGAAAAATAAGAGAGAAAATTGCCCAGTGGTAACACCCTTGCCAATATCCATCAGACCGGTTATGATTAAGAAAACATTGTGAGACAATCTTTTCATCATGAGAAAAGCAGAAAGGAACGTAAATCTATGCAGTACATCATACGGCAGATGCTCCCCCAGGAATATCCTCTTCTCGAGAATTTTTTATACGAGGCCATCTTCATCCCCAATGGCGCCGCTCCGCCGCCCAGAGAGATCCTTGTTGATCCCCATCTGCAGATTTACATTGACCGCTTTGGCACAATGAAGGATGACTGGGCGCTGGCCGCCGAAACCAACGGGAAAATCATCGGCGCAGCATGGGTCCGCATAATCAAGGATTACGGCCATCTTGACGATGAAACTCCATCTCTGGCCATCTCCCTGTACAAAGATTACCGCGGTCAGGGAATCGGCACCAGCCTGCTGAAAGAAATGCTTGCCTTCCTGGCCGCCCGCGGCTATAAGCAGGTCTCCCTTTCCGTCCAGAAAGCCAATTACGCCGCCAGGCTGTATCAAAAACTGGGATTTGCAATCGTTAGAGAAAACGAAGAAGAATGGATTATGCGGTGCGTCCTGTAAACCAGCCGCTCACTTTAGGAGGGTAAATTTTATGCTGTACACAATCACGGCCTGCACTACATTGCTCAGCGCTCTGCTGGGCCTCTGCTTCTCCATAAATGCCGTTTTGGCTGAGAAAGGCGCTGCCCGCACCAACGCCCTTTACCTGTTTGCCCGAAGCCTGGCCCTTGCCTGCACCGCCCTTATCCCGCTGTGCGTCAATGCTCCGGAACTGTTAATCGTTGTCACCGCAGCTATGCTCATCGTGCAGATCGTTGACGGCATAATTGGAATTGCTATAAAAAGCAAAATCCGTACTATGGGGCCGTTTTTTATGGCGGTGTGTCATGGGGTGTGTTTGGGGGTGTCTCTCTTTTAAAAAATTAAAGGAGATTTCCAGTTTATCTCTCCATACAAAGATTTACCAGCTCCACATTTCCGTCCATTACACGGTTCTCTATGTGAAACCCACACCGTTTCGTGTAAAAGGCTATATTCTCCTCCTTGTCCGCAGGGGTGACCAGGGAAATCCTTTTCCAGTCAGAATAAATCCGCAAAAAGTCTTGGATAGTCTTTGTCCCGATTCCCATTCCCTGAAACTCCGGAATGATACATAAACAGGCCAAATAATACTCCCCATTCTGCCGATTTTCAAAAGCAACGGCGCCTGCAGGTGATCCATCTTTCATAATCACATATTTCGGGCATTGGGGGGCATGAATAATGGAATATTCCATGCTTTCTTTCGTTTTTCCGTACCCCGGACACGTTCCATACCGAATAAAATCGCGGTAAAACGCCGCATTATAAATTTCCGCCAGACATGATGCATCCGTTATTTCTGCTTTTTTGTAAGTCAAATTCATCAATCTGATTCCCTTTCTATTGCCCATCCACCAGCGCCTTCCACCGCTGGTCTGCTTTCAAAAAATCATAGCTTTCTTCATCGCGAAAACATTTCCGTAAAGTTTCCTTAAGCCCCTTCCGAAATTCTTCCCCCATCTCCTTAAATTCCATATGCGCAAAAAGCCAGGATTCTCTGAAGCTTTCGATCTCTTCCACGTTGGCAAGCATCTCTTCCATAATCCCAAGGGCGGCGTCAGCATCCTTCTCCAGCACCGCTACCTCAAGCTTTGCTGCTGCTTCGTAATACCTTCCCATCTCAAAACATTTTGCCAGTTCCGCCTGTTTTTGGGCAAGCTTATGGGCCTTTTCCATATCCTTTTCCTGCAGCGCAAGCATTTGCATTCCATGAAATTCGGCACTCACCCGCTGATAATCCACAAACAAAAGCTCCTCGTATGCCCCATATGCCTCCCGCATCCGTCCTGTTTCTCCATAAATCTGGGCCAGCTTTCTCTTCCTTTCCGGATTCTGCGCAGAAAAATACCGCAAGTACTCCTCAGCTTTCTCGTATTGCCCCTTTCTCCGGCAGAACCCCACCAAAGCGTCAGCCGCCCGCACACGGATTGTCTCCTCCTTGCTGTCCAGCAGGCGAACGTACAGCGAGGATAAATATTCATCATCCGTTCCATCGGGAATATTCTGCAGGGTGCGGTATGCGTCAAAGCAAATGGCAATGTCCAGGCACAGCTCTTCACAATTCGGATACTGCTCCAATGCCTTCTTCGCCCATTGAAAAGCCTCCTCATAGGATTTTTCCTTAAGCATCTGATTCACTTCGCCGATAATCCCATTGATCTCCTCAGCAGTCAATTCCTCCCGAAAGGACAATCGTGTGTCTAAAGAAATATGCAGCAGCCGGGCAATGGGCGCCAGGAGGGTAATATCCGGGAACGAATTTTCATTCTCCCATTTGTTCACCGCCGGAGCCGTCACCCCAAGCCGCACCGCCATCTCTTCCTGTGTCATGTTTCTCAGCTTTCGGTATTTTCGAATCACTTTTCCTATTGACATGGAATCATCTCCTTCAATTGTCGGGAACTCTGCTTACTGAATATTTTCCTCACGGAACATTCTCCGCAACTGTTCAACATGATTGAACCGTTACCACTCGTCTCATTAAATACTGCTTCAGTGAAAAATTCGCTTGCATTGGCCTTTGCTGAATTAAGTGTAGCAAAGATATGCGGTCCCGGCAATTGAATCTCAGTTAAAGAATGATTAAAAAAATTAACCAACGTTCATGTTTTCCTCTGCAATATTTCCTTTCTGCATTCATCAATCTTCTTCAACACTTCTGCCATACACACTTTGTCAAACTCCGTTGTGTCCACAACAATGCGTGGCCCGTTGGCGGCAAAACTATCCATTTCTCTGGCGGTAATTCCACGCACATAGGCCTCATAAGGAATCACTTTCGCCGGTGCATTAGGGACTTTTTCGGGATAGCAGTCATTTACAACATGGCCGCGGTGCCTGTCCGGCGAATCATTCCGTTCCACAAAACGCGCATATATTTTCCGGTAGTCGCCGGTCAAGATCACCGTAATGGCTGTATAAGAATACTTATCAAGAATCTCCAGCAAGGGCTTTTCCGCTGTTTTTTCAAAATTATTCTCTAAGATAAACGGCTGGCCGCATTTCATTAACTG
>JAGHER010000096.1 GCA_017889125.1 Lachnospiraceae bacterium | reverse complement strand
GGCAGCGGCCTTTGCAGAAGTTGCTTCTAATATAGAAAAGCGAGACGCTCTTTTGCAGGAAGGGGCAGAACAGGAAACGCTGCTTGCCAGACTTAAGGAGGAGCTGCAGAAGCAGCAGACGGCCCTGGCCGGCTTGAAAGCCCGGGCCGAGGAGATGACGGGGCAGCTGGAAGAGCTGCTGACCGGCGCGGGATATGCTCCAGCTGCGGGGTATGCTCCAGCCGCGGGATATGCTCCAGCCATCGGACATGCTCCGTCTGCCGAACACGCGCCAGCTTCTGTCCCTATACTTGTTCCGGAAATTGCGTCTTATGCTGACCGGATATCTGCGGCCAGACAGCTGACGGCACAGCTTAAGCAGGAAAAGGAAATCCTGGACGGAGAAATCCTTGTACGTACACAGCGCATACTCCAGGCAAAGCAGCTTAGTGAGAGCATTTCCAGTGCGGAGGAAAGGCTGGATGCGCTGAAACAGGAAGGACAGGAGGCCGGAAGGGCACTGGCCGGGCTGGATGCAGAGCTGAAGGCATTGAACGCGCAGGCTATGTCCCTGGAGGCGGCGCTGGACGAGGGTCTGGCAGGCAGCCTGACCGAGATATGCCAGGCAGACCCGCGCCAGGCAGACCCATGCCAGGCAGACCCGCGCCAGGCAAATCCATGCCAGCCAGACCCGCGTCAGGCAAATCCATGCCAGGCAGACTCGTGGCAGGCAGACCCATGCCAGGCAAACCCACACCAGGCAGAGGACAAAGCCACAGACTGGCGGACCTGGGGTCTGGAAAACCTGCAGAAGCTTCTGCAGGGCCAAATAGAAACCATCACCCGGAAAATGGAAATCCTGGAGCAGCAGCTGGAGACGGCAAAGACAGCCAGACAAAATGCCGAGCTGCAGAAGAGCAGACAGGAGGCGGCCATTGGAGCTCTGCAGAAACAAATCCAGGCAGAAGAAGAGGAGCTGCCGGATCAGGAGAATGTACAGGAGAATATCCTTGCAGGGAAAACTGCCTGGCAGCAGGAAAAGGAGAGGCTGGCCGGACGGAGAAATGACCTCTATGCGGCCTGCCGGACCAACGGAGAGATTCGCCGAAAAATCCAGGGAAGTCAGGAAAAGCAAATCCAGATTGAACAGGAATACGTTCGGATAAAGAGCCTGTCAGATACAGCCAATGGAACCCTGACGGGAAAGCGGAAAATAGAGCTGGAGACCTTTGTGCAGATGTCTTATTTTGACCGTATCCTGCGCCGGGCCAATCTGCGGCTTCTCACCATGAGCAGCGGCCAGTACGAGCTGAAGCGGCAGCTGGACGGGGAGAGCCGGAAGGAAAAAGCTGGCCTGGAGTTAAATGTAATCGACCATTACAATGGCACAGAGCGAAGCGTCCGCACGCTTTCGGGAGGAGAGTCCTTCCAGGCGGCCCTGTCTCTGGCCTTAGGACTTTCTGATGAGATCCAGTCCTGTGCAGGCGGCATCCGCTTGGACAGTATGTTTGTGGATGAGGGCTTTGGCTCCCTGGATGAGGCTGCCTTAAGCCAGGCCTTAAATGCCCTGGAAGGACTGGCGGAAGGGGAGCGTATGGTGGGCATTATCTCCCATGTGAGTGAACTGAAGGAGCGGATTGACCGGAAGATTATCGTGACCAAAAAGAAAGGGGGCCGGGAGGTTGGCAGCGAGATTCGTCTGGAAGGCTGATTCCCTGCCGCATCCCTGTAAGAAAATTGTAAGCGGAAAGGGCGGAGGAAATGGTTGGTGGCGCCGACAGCTCATGCTATAATGAAGGAGCACTTGGCAAAGGCCTTTCAGGCCGAATAGCACAACCACATAAGAGGAGAATAATGCAATGTTTCGATTAGATATACTAACCCGACAGATAACCCGATGGACACGAAAGGCAGCAGCCTGGATATCTGCCGCAGCCATCACTGCCGGACTCAGCGCCGGACTCAGCGCAGAAATGGCAGTTCAGGCATTTGGCGGTCAGGTCTATCCGGTGTACCAGACCGCTTCCAGCACTGGCTCTGCGGCCATCCAGCAGCAGGTGGTACAGGTCCCGGCCGGTCCGGGCTTTGACACAAATCTCCGGCAGGAAAGTGCGGAGTTAAACGGCATCTGGATTTCCTACCTGGAGTGGGAAAAGCTTCCCGCAGAGCAGAAGGCCTTCCAGGCGGCGGTGGATCAGATGCTGGATAACTGCGTCAGCTGGGGCATGAATGCAGTATTTGTCCACGCCCATTCCCATACGGACGCCATGTATCCCTCCCAGATTCTTCCCTGGTCCAAATTTGTCACGGGAACCCAGGGGAAGAACCCAGGATATGACCCCTTCGGCTATTTCGTCCAGGCGGCCCATGCCAGAGGGCTGGAGATTCACGCCTGGTTTAACCCCTACCGGGTAACGGGGTACCTGATGGGCATCGATGATCTGGCGGATACCAGCCCGGCAAAGCAGTGGCTTACGGACGGGACAGCGGAGAATGACCGCTGGGTGCTTTACCAGGGCGGCCAGTATTACCTGAATCCGGCAGTCCCCCAGGTGCGTCAGCTGGTGGTGGATTCGGTGAAGGAGGTTGCCGCCAATTATGACGTGGACGGCATCCATTTTGACGATTATTTTTATCCCAGCGTAGATGACAGCGACCCGTCTGCCTGGTTTGATAAGCCGGAGTATGATTCCTCCGGCAGCAGCCTTTCCATCGCGGACTGGAGGCGGGAAAATGTAAGCCTTCTGGTTTCTGAAGTTTACGCCGCAGTAAAATCCGTAAATCCGCAGCTGGTTTTCGGCATCAGCCCTCAGGGATACCTTCCCAACCTGCGGAGCAATACCAGCATGTTTGTGGACATCGACCGGTGGATGAGCCAGGCGGGATACGTGGATTACATTATGCCGCAGCTCTACTGGGGCTTTGAGGCGAAAAATCTGCGGAAGGAACCGGCGGCCTATGCCTTTGACTGGAATCTTAACTCCTGGATCAACCTGAAAAATCAGGGAAATGTGACCCTGTACCTGGGCCTTGGCATGTACCGGGCAGGCACCAATGTGGCCGATAATAACGATGTATCCGAGTGGCTCCGCTATAATGACATCATCAGCCGCCAGGTGACCTCCGGCCGTAAAAGCGGCCAGGTGTCAGGATACTGCTACTTCAGCTACAGCTCCTTCTTAGAGCAGGCGGCCCAGACAGAGGTGGCAAATCTGGTCTCACTGCTGAGGAAACGCTGATTAAATCGGCGTTTCCCTAAATGCTTCTTGACTTTTCCCCCTCCGGTCTATATAATGGAGGAGTAATTGCGAAAGTGATGATGAAAGACTGTGATGGAGAGAGTAGGTTGTTCCAAAAGGCACAGCGAGCCGGGGAAGGTGGAAGCCTGGCGCAAGTAGGGACAGAGCCGAAGATCACTCCGGAGTTTCCAGCTGAAGGTTTTAGTAGGCTGAGACGGTTTTCCCACGTTATAGGGAACTCATATTAAAGTATGCAGTAATGGGTGGTAAAACGAAGCAGCCTTCGTCCTGGATTGCAGGATGGAGGCTTTTTGTTTTGCAGGGAAGAACATTTCCCGTAAAACAAAAACGCTCCGCAGGGATGCGCACATTTGTTTCTGCAGGAAAGAAGAGGAAAGATCCATGTCTGACACAGAAAAGAAGATGATTTATCAAAAGGTTCCCACGGATTTAAAGTTCGTGGAACGGGAAAAGGAAGTTGAAAAGTTCTGGGAAGAGAACAAGATCTTTGAAAAGAGCATTGAAAACCGGGCCAAGGGCGAGCCCTATGTCTTCTATGACGGACCGCCTACGGCAAATGGAAAGCCCCACATCGGCCACGTGCTGACCCGGGTAATCAAGGACATGATTCCCCGCTACCGCACCATGAAGGGCTATATGGTGCCCCGGAAGGCCGGATGGGATACTCACGGACTTCCCGTGGAGCTGGAAGTGGAGAAGAAGCTGGGGCTGGACGGCAAGGAGCAGATCGAGCAGTACGGTCTGGAGCCGTTTATCGAGCACTGTAAGGAGAGCGTCTGGAAGTACAAGGGCATGTGGGAGGATTTCTCCGCTACTGTAGGCTTCTGGGCGGATATGGAGCATCCTTACGTAACCTATCATGATGATTATATTGAGTCCGAGTGGTGGGCGTTAAAGGAGATCTGGAACAAGGGCCTTCTTTACAAGGGCTTTAAGATCGTTCCCTACTGCCCCCGCTGCGG
>JAGHER010000095.1 GCA_017889125.1 Lachnospiraceae bacterium | reverse complement strand
TTCCAATGCGGAAGAAGCCGCAGCACAGATAAAAAAATTCATAAACGAACACATTTCATAAATAAAGAGACGAATTGATTTAACGTGGAACTGAATGGAGAAAAATAATGATTGTAAAAAATGATTAGCTAAAACAGATAAGACTTTACTGTACGCAGGAAGTGAAGTGTTGAAATCGCAGCATGCCGGCTATACAGATGATGAACTATATGTACCGTTGATTGTGGTGAACAAGAGCCAGTAAATGTAACAATTTGGACATATCCCTTGATTCAGCCGAAACTGATCGAAGAAGCAAAGCCTAAGGATGCTAGACAAATGAATATCTTTGAAAGGGGGAAAAATTAATGCGAACAATATGGATAAAACAAGGTTTTGGTGGATATTGGCAAATAAATGGCGACGATGAAAAGCCAGATTATATTGTTGAGAACATTATTGAGTTATGTAATTGCTTGTAGCGATAGCTTCCATTTCGTGTAAAAATTGGAATATTCCGATAATATAAAATCCTTGCTTTTAAGAAAAAAGACTTGACTAAATAGGGAGGCTATATATGATGAAAATAGAATATAGAGACCAAAAGGATTTACCATGTGATGAATTGTATAAATTATTCCTTGCTGTTGGTTGGGCAAAAGACGAAAACACAACACAAATGATACGAGACAACTTTAATTGTGCCTTTCTTACTTCAACATTTGTTTTTTCTGCATGGGTGGATAATCATTTAGTTGGCTGCATAAGAGTTTTAAGTGATTTGCATTTTCGTTCTATCATTTATGATTTAGCGGTTTTACCAGAATATCAAAAACAAGGAATTGGAACGGAACTCGTACAAAGGTGTACAAATATGTGTCCAAACTCAGAATGGCTCGTACAAACAGATTGTGCCAAAGGTTTTTATGAAACGATAGGGTTTAAGAAGAACTCAGAAGATGATTTTTTGGTGATACCTTGCAAATGGTTTTAGTTAGTTGGTCAAATTCTGATTTGTAAGGTCTTAGGATTATCACAACAAGCCAAAATCTCTCTTTCTGTCGCAAACGGGAACTATTGCCTTATTTGTGGTGCTAAAATGGTGCCCGGCTCTGCAAAACCAACTTATGTGACGATATGAGGAGATGCAAGTAAGAGCAGGAAAAATCATTGAAAATACAGGATTTTTCTTCACTTCTGTAAACACTTATAAGACGGTTTCTATCTATAAAATCAAAAAACAGCCCCGGAAGCTGTATTCTATTCCAAAGGGGCTGGTCAGGAGGATAAAGTTATGCGAAGAACAGACCGGGAAGTTACCAATCCCGAAAAAATCAATGAAATCATCCGCGCCTGCAGCTGCTGCAGACTTGGCTTTTACGATGGCCATGAGGTTTACATCGTTCCTTTAAACTTTGGCTTTGAGGAGGCAGACGGACGCAGGATTTTTTATTTTCATGGCGCAAAAAAAGGAAGGAAGATCGACCTGATGGCCAGTCATCCTTCCGTTGGTTTTGAGCTGGATACCAATTTCGCCATTCACCCAGGCGAAAACGCCTGCAGCTATTCTGCCCGGTTTCAAAGCGTGGTCGGCACAGGGCGGGTATCCCTTTTGGAGGATCCGGAAGAGAAACGCCATGGCCTGCAGCTTATCATGCGGCAAAATTCCGGCAGAGACGGGTGGGAATTCCCCGACTTGGCCCTTGCTGGTGTGGCTGTTTTCCGGCTGGAGGTGGAATCCATTTCCTGTAAGGAGCATCCGTAAAGATAAATGTGCCTTTCGCTCTGGTTAGGTTTCTCCTTCCGGCGGCATCTCACCTTCCGGCGGCTGCACGCCTTCACCATCTGCGCCGCCAGGACGGACGCCTCCACCGCTTCCCGGGCCGCCTTTTCCGCGTTCACCGCCCGGTTTCCCGGCAGGAGGATTCTGCTTGCCGCCTCCCTGTGCATTATCTCCCTGTACACTATCTCCAGTATTTTCATTCTCGTCATTTCTTCCGGGGCCGCCGCCAAAACCGCCGCCATCGCCGGGTCGGCCGCCGCCTCCGCCGGGATTTCCGCCCATGCCGCCGCGTCCGCCAAAACCTCTGCCTTCACCTAACTGGGTAATCACACCGTCAATAGCTGCTTCCTGGCTGTTTTCCCCAGTGGTCAGCGTGCAGGTCATCCCGTCCGTAAGCTCCGGCATACTTAACAGCAGGCATTCGTAAGTCTTCTCCGGGGTCCAGGAAAAGAGTTCATTTCCTTCCTCATCAGTCAGGGAAATGGCTGTGCCTGCGGCCTGGGCTTCCTCATAGTAAACCATCAGCATCTGCTGCTCAGAGTCTGCCGAGAAGGTCTGCATCATACCGGAGCTTCCCACCGCAGCGAAAAAGCCGCCGCTAATATAGGCGCTTCCATTATAATCCAGAGCGCCTTCTCCCCGGTTTTCCGGCCCGTTAATGTAAGTGGTTCCGCCGGTGACGTAAAGATTACCGTTGGAATCGATCCCGTCTGCTCCGGCATTGATGGTAATCTGGCCGCCTGCAATCTGCACATACACATCGGGATTAGCCTCCATCTTCTGGCGCTCTGCCTCACGGGAATCGGTCTCCTCTGTCTCTGATGAAGCCGCTGCCGCCGCATTGATTCCGTCATCGGAAGAAATCACGGAGATGGTGCCGCCGTTGATGTCCACCTTCATACCCTCGATTCCTTCATAGCTTTCTTCAATGGTAATCTCTCCATCATGGATGGTCAGCCAGGTTTCGCTGTGAATAGCGTCATCACCTGCATTGATCTGAATCTGGCCGCCATCGATAATCAGATATCCCTTCTCCGGGTCGCTGTCATTATTGGATTTTAATCCATCCTGGCCGCTGGTTATCTGCAGCTGGCCGTCCTTCACCGTCAGAGAATCCTTTCCTTTAATGCCGTCCTTTACCGCTGTCACCTGAATGGTGCCGGAAATAATCTTCAGATCATCCTTGCTGCGAATTCCGTTGCTGTAATTTCCATTTACCGTCAAACTTCCCGTTCCGTTGATGGTCAGATCGTCCTTACTGAAAATAACCGCGTCCGGCTCATCCTCTTCCTCACTGGAAAAGACATAGGCGCTGCCATCGGAAAGCTGATTTTCCGAGCCTTCTGCCAGAGTCAGCACCAGCTTCCCGCACTGGATGGCGTAGATGGGGGAGGTATCCTCACAATAGCCAGTGAAGCCCTCCAGCACTAGGCGAACCAGATCCTCTTTTCCAGCCTCAATTTGAATCTGTCCCCCAAAATCACCGCGAAGGACGTAGGTTCCGGCCTGGGTAATGCGGAGAATGCCGCCTGCGCTCTCCGTCTGACCCGCGCTCTCCGTCTGGCCCGCGCTCTCCGCTCCCTGGCCGCTGACCTCTGCATCTGTGCCGCTGCAGGTGATGACCACAGCCTCTTCCTCCGTCCATTCCGCGTTCAAATCGTCCTCATCGTATTCTGCTGCCAGTCCGCCCCGCTCTGCGGAATCTCCAGCCTGGTCAGCAGCCCCTTCTCCGCCGAAACCTGGGTTGCCGGATTCTTGGCCATTGGAACCTGGGTCACCAGATTCTGGGCCATCCGCCCCATTTGCACTGGCTCCGCCTGCCTCTGCGGCAGTACTCTCCTGGCGCTGGCCAGCCGTTGTGTCCGCACTTTTCGCCCCGCAGCCTGCCGTCTGGGCCAGCAGGCCTCCCGCCAGGAGCACCGCGGCTCCTTTAATCCATCTTTTCTGTTTCCTCATATCTGGCTTTCACCATTTCCTTTCTGCTTGCTTTTATCAAATTCCATATCCGCTGTATTTTCCGGCTTTTGCCTGCAACATGTTCTGCCATATGTCTCCCTCCGCCCGTCTACAGCGCCTCTCCTCTCTCCGCCCTTCTCCCGCAGGACACGGTAAGGTTTCCATTCCGGCAGCGGATTTCATCCAGCATCTGCTTTTCCTGATTCTGTGCCTTCAAAAGCACATCATATTCCAACTGGTAAAGGCTGCCCATATTTACGGTTTTCACATGCATAAGCTCTGCACTTCTAGTATACTGGTCAAAAACGTCATCGAAAATCCCATTATAGTCCAAATTCTCAGGAATGGTGATTTTCAGCTCCTTCTTAAGAAATTTGTCTTCCCTGATGGGAACAGCCAGGAACAGGAGCGTGATCCCTGCTGTGGCTGCCGTCAGGAATGCCGCCGCTCCCAGGTAGCCCATACCGTCTGCCAATCCCACGGCCATAGCGGCAAACACACTGGTAATCTCTCTTGCGCTTCCCGGCATAGAGCGGAAACGCACCAGGCTGAATGCCCCCATCACCGCCACACCGGCCCCCAGGTTTCCATTGACCAGCATAATCACCATCTGGACAATCACCGGAAGCAGGATCAGCGTCATCTGAAAGCTGCGGCTGCTGGTGTTTCTGCAGCTGTGAACCGCCGCCAGGCAGACGCCAAGCCCTGCGGACCAGGCCGTGCACACCGCCATATGCCACAGGCTGATCTCCGTCCCCGTTTCAAATAGAATACTGTTAAGCACAGCATTTTCCTCCTCTCTGTAATCGGTCAGGCATTATGTATTTCTGATAATATGCCCCATACTTAGAAAAAGACCCAGGGAAAATCCTCAGCTCACTGAGAATCCGTCCGAGCCACAGAGGAACAGCTCCCGCAGCCTTAATTTCCATCAGCACCATCCTCTCATCCAAAATCTGCTGCCCGAAGCTTCCCAGACTCAGCTCCAGCGCTTCCCTTCTTCCCAGAATATTCCGGTCAAAGGTCAGGCGAAGCTCCGGATCCAGGCAGCAGGTGTATGCCTCCCGCTGGTATCCAATATACGCCATAGGCTTCAGCGAATACCGCTTCATGGTAAAATAAAGCTCCCGGAAGATCTGATCCTGCCGCTCGCTTTCCGCTCCGTCATAAAAGCAGGCTCTGGCCTCCTTAAGGCTCATCTGGATCCGCCGCTTGTAAACCACCGAATCGTATTTCTTTTTCAGCTCCGGAAATACCGGTGAATCTGGCAGGATCTCTCTTCCATAGGCCCGCAGCCTGAGTTTTTCCTTGTAAACCGGCTTTTCTAAGGACCGGCGGATCAGCAGGTAATCCGGCGTGTCAAAATAAATATTGCTGATCTGATGCCTTCCGTAGGCATCCAGTTCAAGGACACCGCCGATGGTCAGCATCAGACGGCCAAACTCTTCCTCCGTCAGCAGATATTTCTTTTCATAGCGTTTAAATATTTCCTGTACCATACAGATCCCTCCTCGTGCCTGTACCAGGCGGGATGTGCCTCCATCCCTGAATCAGGCCGGATTCACCGGCGCAGCATTTACAAGGAAAAGAATACGGAGAAAATGTGTTAACTTTTTGTAAAATTTGTGAAATTTCTGCGAAGACCTTTTAAAAGGGGATAACCACAAACAGGAAAAATCGGTTATAATCAGATTAACAGAAGCAAAAAAGCCCGGGCTGGAAAAATCCCCGGATAAGAAAGGAGCTGTTTTATGAATAAAGAATTGTCTATGGGAACTTCCTGCAAAATCATTCCCATTAATGCCAACACGTATCGAATCGAAGAGGAAAACGTCCGCTTTTTCCTGCTGACGGGAACAAAGGAGGCGCTCTTAATCGACAGCGGCATGATGGTGCACAACGCCAGAGAAATCGCAGAAAGCCTCACCAACCTGCCTCTGAAGCTCTTAAATACCCACGCCGACCCGGATCACATTGGAAGCAACCATGAATTTGCTTCCTTCTACATGCATCCCGCCGAAGCGTCCAATTACTACAATACCCAGAAAAAAGCAGGCGCCTTTATCCCGGTGGAGGAAGGGCAGATTCTGGATCTGGGGGACCGGCCGCTGGAAATTATCGCCCTTCCAGGCCACACGCCGGGAAGCATTGCGGTGCTGGATGTGCAGAACCGTGCCCTTTTCAGCGGCGACCCCATCCAGGACGGAACCATCTATCTCTTTGGTGTGCAGCGGGAGCTTCACGCTTACCTCTTAAGCCTTAAAAAGGCCGGGAGGTACCGGGATCGCTTCGATGTGATTTATCCGTCTCACGGAAGCTGTCCCGTATCCCCCGACCTGATTCCCGCCCTGTGCCGCGACGCCGAAAAGCTCCTTATGCGCCAGCTTCCCGGCGAAAAAATCCTGATCCACGGCTACCCCGTCATTCGATATGATGGAAAGGCGGCCGCTTACCTATGCGACTTGCCTATGACGTAATGCCCGCTTTTTCGATGAGCTCTGCATTTTTCTGAAGCCGCTCATTATCCGGCTCCAGAAGCAGGGCCTTTTTCGCAGAATCCAGAGCCTCCTTCATCCTTCCGGTACGGTAAAAAGCTACCGCCCGCAGATCGTACGGCCGGCTTCCCCAGCTTTCTGCCTCACTGATATACGTTCTTGGCCGCTCTGTGATCTCCAGAGCGCAGCCGGTAAAGTAAAGGACGCCCTCCCACTGTCCGTCCTCGTAAAGCAGCATGGCCAGATCCAGGTAAGGTTCCCTGAGGTGCGGCGCCTCCGCGATGGCCTGCAGATACCAGTTCCGCGCTTCCTTCCGTTTCCCCATGGCAGCGCTGGCCCTGGCAATATAACGCATGGAAGCCGCACGCTCATCCTTCCACACTGCCGACGGCATAGCCAAATGCCGCTTAAGCGTCCGGATACAGTCCTCCCATTGTCCCCGGTACATATACTCTCTCCCCAGATAATGCATGTTCCGGTCATCCTCCGGCGCTTCCTCCACCGAAAGCTCCAGAAGCTTCAGATACTGTCCCCTTGATTTAGACGGGTCCGGGTGATGATCCAGCTGAATTCCCTCTGCCGTGACCGTAAAGCCCGGCTCACCTTCTCCCGTCCACTCCAGCACCTCATGGACCGGGTGGGCCCAGCGATAGCCATGGCGGCTGTGGATTTTGTTGATCCAGAAAACGACTCCCTCACTTCCATCCGGCCGGAAGCTCCAGGTATACCGGTAGCTGACCCGGCCTACCGCCGGCGTCCATACCGCTTCCAGGATTCTTCTCCACCCCGGATGAAAGACTTCATCCAGATCCGTGCACACACAGATGTCCGCATCCTCATCCACCAGCTCCAGCGAGCGGTTCCGGGCGGTGTCAAAACGCCATGGCCGGATGGCTTCCACCGTCACCTGGGCTCCCCGCTGCCGCAGGCGCTCTGCCGTGTCATCCTCCGACCCGGTGTCCAGCACCACCACTTGATCTGCTTCACTCATGGAATCCATCCACCGGTCCACAAATTTTGCTTCATTTTTACAGATTGCGTATACGACTACCTTCATGGGCTGCTTCTCCTTATACTCTGCTCTGCTGCCCGGCACGCTTTAATACCGGACGGGAAGCTTCTGGAGACTTCCCGTCCAGCGGGGGCCCTAGCAATTTCAGCGGCCGGCTGAGCCCCCGGAGATCTCCTCAGTAACTCTTATGGCTCTGCTTAGGCAGGAATATCTCCCAGCTTGTAAATCGTAATACCAATAGAATTGTAGAAAAAGCTTCCGCCCAGGCTGCGCACGCTGACCGTGGACGGCGTCTCGTTAACTTCAAAGGCCGTGGAAAAGGCTGCACTTTCATTTTCTAAAGATGTGTTGAAGATAATTGCTGCCGCACCGCTCTCAATCCGGGTTCCGTTCACATCCAGGTACAGCGTAATGGTAAGAGGGAATGAGGAGCCAGTTACTGGTGAAATGTTTCCCTGGAAAGACATCGCATAGACACCCGGTTCATTAATGGTAAATTCACCGCTTCCCAGTGCGTGGCTGATGGCCGTACCGTGAGACAGGGAGTGCTGGTCAAAAAGCAAGGGCTGATTGTCATTTCCCCCTTTGGTGGGAACAGCATAGGCAGAAAGGAGGTTGTTCGCTGCCGATCCACCTCCGCCAGCCGGGCCGGTGGGGCCGGTTTCACCGGTCGGGCCGGTCGGGCCGGTTTCACCAGTCGGGCCGGTCGGGCCGGTCTCACCAGTCGGGCCAGTCGGGCCGGTCTCACCAGTCGGGCCGGTCGGGCCGGTCTCGCCTCCGCCTCCATCCGCACCAGCTGGGCCGGTAGGGCCGGTGGGGCCAACCTCACCAGCTGCTCCAGTAGGACCAGTGGGGCCAGTTGCCCCAGTTGCTCCGGTCGGACCGGTGGCTCCTGTGGGCCCAGTTGCCCCGGTCGGGCCGATGGGACCAGTTGCTCCGGTGGCTCCTGCTGCACCAGTTGCTCCCGTCGGGCCGGTGGGACCAGTTGCTCCGGTGGCTCCTGCTGCACCGGTTGCTCCCGTCGGGCCGGTGGGACCAGTTGCTCCGGCAGCTCCAGCCGCCCCGGTTGCTCCCGTCGGTCCAGTCACCCCAGCAGGGCCGGTGGCTCCTGTTGCCCCGGTGCCATATGCCCAACATGAGCCTCCATCAATGGCGCAGAAAAGCGAAACCAGATCGTCAGCTCCCCCTTTTCCCTCCCTCTTCTTTCCTGCACCTGAATCTCCTTTACCAGGCGCGCCAGCAGTTCCTGAGGCAATGAATGAATCGTCTTATCTTTTTTCAGCTCTTCCAGAAGGGGCAAAAGGGCATCTTCACTCTGTTCCTCTTCTGCCTCCCTGGCAGCGCTCTCCGCCCTCAGCTGCCGGATATATTCCTGCAGCCGTCCGGCCTCCTTTGCAAATCGTTTTTTCATCTCGTGATACTGGCTGCGGGTCAGATCCCCGTTTTTCCAGTCTGCGTACAGTCCGGCTTCCAGTTCCCTGGTGCGTTCAAGCGCACAAAGATGTCTCTTCAGAAGCTGATCCCGCCGCTCTTTCGCTGTTTGTTTTCTGGGTACCTGTGCCAGCTCCTGCACAAGCCTTTCCCCGCAGGCAGCCGTCTCAATCTCCCGCTGCACTGCAGCCAGCACGGCTTCCTCCAGTACATCCAAACGTATGGTATGGCTGGTGCACCTTTCCCTGGATTTCCGCTTATACGTAGAGCAGTTAAAATACACAATCCCTCTGGAAGGCTTTCTGGTCATGGCTTTATGACAATCCGCGCATTTCAGCAGGCCGGAAAACCGGTGATTTTTCCTTTCCCCAGGCGCCCGCCTTCTGTCTTCCGCCTGCAGCTCCTGAACCAGAGCAAAAAGCTCCTGTTCGATGATGGGCTCATGGGCATGGGGTACCCGATACCAGCTTGCTTCAGGAACCTCCACCCGGTCATGGACCTTATAGCTGATCACCCTCTGCCGCCCCTGTACCATGGTTCCCGTATACACCTCATTGGAAAGAATCGCTGCAACGCTGCTTCCCTGCCAGAGCCCGTCATTTTCCTCCGTCCGCGGATTCTGATAGCGAAGCCCGGCTTTTCGCTTATAAGCAGAAGGGTTCGGTATGCCTGCCTCATTCAGCTTTCTGGCAATCCCGGCCTTGCTCACTCCGCCTGCCGCCGCCCCCTCTTCCTCATCGCCATAGGCAAACCACCGAAAAATATCTTCCACAACCTGGGCCGCCTCCGGATCCACAAGCAGATGATTTTTGTTCTGCGGATCCTTCCGGTATCCGTAAGGCGCAAAGGCGCCGATAAATTCACCCTTCCGTCTCTTGGTGTCAAAGGTTCGCCGGATATCACAAGAAGTCCGGCAGGCAAAACGGTCATTCATCAGCCCGCTGATGGGAATCTCCAGGCCGTTTACCGCCTCCGGATGCAAAAAGGTGTCCACCGGCGGATCACCAAGGGCAATAAAGCGAACGCCGTGCCGCGGGAAAAAGCTTTCCAGAAAATATCCCTGATCCGCGTAATTGCGAAATGCCCGGGAAAGGGTTTTGCACAAAATACAGTCAATCCTCCCCTGTTCCACATCCCCCACCATCCGCAGGAAATCCGGCCGGTCATAATCCGTGCCGCTCTGGCCGTCATCGATGTAAATCTCCTCCAAAGAATGAGCTCCCCGGAAGGACTGCTCCACAAATTCCAGCAGAATTTTCCTCTGGTTGGAGACGCTTAAGCTTTCCTCGCTTCCATCATCCCGGGAAAGGCGGATGTACATGCCGATTTTCCAGATTCGCTCCTCTTCCATCCCCTCACCCCTGCTTCAGAGAAAGAAAATAATTCTTCAGCAGCTCCTCCAGACTTGGCCCATCCTCTGTAAATCGAAGGTGCACACGCACATCCCCCACAGTAAAATCGCGGCTGTTTTCCTGGCTCTCCGTGCCCTTTTCATCCCATGCACCCAGCTGCACATGATCTGCCTGCATTTTCTCTGTCTTTTCCTGCTGCCCTTCATTATCGGCCCGCCTCTTCTTTCCCTCTTCCATAGGAGCCTCCTCCCTCTTCCTAAGCCTGTAGGAAAAGGAATGCTTTTTTTCATCCTATGAAAACCGGATTGTCTCTTATACGCGCCGTCCGTCATCTCCCTTGTGCACGGCAAAGAGCATTCCGCAGTACTGGGCATAAGAAAATGCATCAGTAGGTCCAGTGGGCCCTGTTGGTCCGCTGATTTATGCTCAACCAGCCCTTTGGATGGCTGTAGTGCAAAACAGGACGGTATCCCAGGCTGCGCCGCAAACCGGAATTGAATCGTAATCTCCCGGTTTTCATGAACCAGAATCTCCCCGATCAGTTCGGCCGCTATTCCCTGGGACAGAGAGCCAATCTGCTTATTCTGCAAAAACTCCTCCAGATATGGGTTGACTGAATCCGCTTTCTCCGCCAATGCGCTAAGCTCCTTACGGATTCCTTCAATTACCGCATTCTGCTGCTTTTCCTGCTTTTCCAGTCTGACCTTCAGCTTTTGGTACTGTTCATGGGTGATTTCTCCATTTCGCCAATCCAGATAAAGGTTCATGATCATGTTTTTTGTTTTTTCCCGCTCACGCTCACGAAGATTCAGAATCTCTTTTCCCCTCTCTGCCCTGCCTCCCCCCGGATCTGCCTGGTTTATTTCTCTGACAGCTGCATCGATCTGCGCCGCATGCTTTATCTGGCCCTGCACAGCAGTGAGGACGGCCTTTTCCAGAAGGTCAAGCCTTATGGAATGAATGGAGCAGCTTCCCTTGGATTTTCGCCTGTAGGTGGAGCAGTTAAAATATACATACCCCTTTGACGTTCTCCTGGTCATTGCTTTATGACAATCAGCACAGACCAAAAGCCCGGAAAACAGATAACTCTGTCCCTTTCCCGGGGCCGTGCGCACATCCCTTGCCTGCATTTCCCGGACAAGGGCAAACAGCTCGTTGCCGATGATTGGCTCATGTGTATCGGCGACTCTGTACCATTCCTCCTGAGGAACACGTATCCGGTCATGCACCTTGTAGCTGATCACCTTCTGCTTTCCCTGAACCATAGTTCCCGTATACATCTCATTGGAAAGAATCATCCGGATGGCGGAGCCCTGCCAGAGGCCGTCATTTTGGTCAATCTGCGGATTATTGTATTTTAATCCCTTGCTCCGCTTGTATGCAGCCGGGTTAAAAATCCCAAGCGCATTAAGCTTTCTGGCAATTCCCTCCTTGCTCATGCCTCCCTTAGGCCGCTCACGCAGCGCCCCATCCCCGTCCTTAACCAGCTCCGTGCTTCCATCGCCATAGACATACCACCTGAAAATGTCTTTTACCACCTTTGCCGCCTCCGGGTCCACGATCAGCCTGTTTTTATCCGCCGGATCCTTCATGTAGCCATAAGGAGCAAAGGCGCCGATAAACTCGCCCTTTCTTCGCTTTGCGTCAAAGGTTCTGCGAATGTCGCTGGAGGTCTTGTAGGCGTACCGGTCATTCATCAGGCCGCTGATGGGAACCTCCATGCCATTGACCATCTCCGGATCCGTGAAGGTATCTATCCTGGGATCTCCCAAAGTAATGAAGCGGGTTTGGAATCGTGGAAATACATTTTCCAGAAAATACCCCTGATCGGAATAATTGCGGAATGCCCGGGAAAGATTTTTGCAGATAATGCAGTTCACCCTTCCTATCTCCACATCATGAATCATCCGCTGAAAGCCCGGACGTTCATAGTCTGTTCCCGTCTGCCCGTCATCCACATATACATCCACCAAAATATACTCCTCACAAAAAGACTCTTCCAAAAAATCCATAAGGATTTTCTTCTGGTTGGAGATACTGAGGCTTTCGTCATTTCCGTCATCACGGGAAAGGCGGACGTAGGCAGCGATCTTCCAAGCCGGCTTTTTTTCCGCAGGTGCTGCTTTATCCGCCGTATTCTTCCTGATGCGCGCCATCCTGGTCTCCTCTTTTATGGTTTCTTTGTATTCAGCATATGAAGTGGGATGTGTCATGGATACTGCCTGGAAAATCAGAAAAATGCAAAGAACAGAAAAACAGTAACTAGAAGGTGGCTGCTTATTATATCGTTATGAAAAAGGGGAATAAACTATGGGAGCTAATTTTGTATGCAATTTAATATAGATATATGCGATTGGAAAAGGCACAGTATAATTCGTCTCTTAAACTGGCCATTGATATTGGAATAAGCTGATTCCCGCCAGCGTATTTCTCATCCGGATCGCATCCCACGGCAAATGCTCCGTGATGCTTAATCCCACAAGCTCCGCCTGTGCGGAAACATCCCGCAGAAGCCTTCCCACCTGATCCAAAGTCATTCTGCCTACCGCTGCCGGAAAAGCCGCAGCGTCTGTATAAGGCTCTGCAGGATAAATGCTCCGGAAATCCACAGGCGAAAGTACATCCAGATCCCAGTGTACCGCCACATGACGTATTCCGTTTTCCTTTATCCATGCCAGCACAGGTTCGCTGTTCCTTTTCAGGCTTTCCGGGGAAGCAATCCGTAAATTCAATTCCCTGCAGGCCCGGTCCATGTGCCGGAGCCGCTCTTCAATCAAACCAGCCATGATCACATGGCTCTTTTTCAGTGGATGCTTTACCTGCGTAATCTGGGAACCCGGATTCAATCCAAGGAGATTTCCCAGCACCATCTCATGAAGATGGGAGGAATCTCCCGTTCCGGATACATCCGGGTGTGCATCCAGCCAGATTACTCCTAACTCTCCCTGGAATTTCTCATTCAGGTAGGCAAAGGGAACCTGTGTGACGGAACAGTCGCCGCCGAAAACAATGACTCTGTCCGGATTTTTCTCCCGCAGAAGCTTATCCGCTGCCTGCATCTGACGGTGCAGCGCTTCCGCTTCATCAACGCCGCTATTTTCTTCCGCTGCACTGAACTGGTCTTTTATTCCTTCTACGCTTCCCTTTGCTCCCGGCCTCTGGTCAGCACTCATATCCACCGGGATCCGCACAGTTTCCTGCATATTGTCCGCAGGGGCAATGCATGCAAGCAGCTCTGCACCCAGTACATAATTGGGATTCAGGCCGCCGTGCCATTCTGGAATGATCATCCTTAAGGTCGATGTCTTCTTCATTGCTTTCTTTTCCTCCAATTTTCCGCCAAACTCTCCGCCTATTTTTCTTTCAAATTCTCTTTCAACCTGCCTGGCCTCGCTTCTGCCATAATCTGCGGCTCTCCAATTCCTACTCCCTGCGTACACCGCATCATTTACAGATTTTTCCCTAAATCATATGCCAGGCGCAGATACTCTGATTTTTCTATATCCTCTCTCCCGTAACAGCCCGCTGCCAGTACCATCCCGCGATCCCGCCATCCCAGGTACCGCAGCTCCGTGCGATAGGTTGCCGTAATCCCATCCATAATCCAGGCTTCAGGGCTGGCTCCAGCTGCAAGCAGGACTGCCTGCTTTCCCGTTCCCCGGATCCGATCATCTACCCCATGGAAGCGGTCAATTACCGCCTTGAGCTGGGCAGAATACCCGTGATAATAAAGCGGCGTGGAAAAAACCACCAGCTCTGCCTTCAGCAATTCCGGAATCAGCTCCTGCATCCGATCCTGAAATACACAGGGATACTTTCCTGTCTCGCATTTGTCGCATCCAATGCAGGGGTGTACATTAGCCGCCGCACTGTCAAAGCAGAAAATTTCGTGCCCTGCTTCGGCGGCTCCCTTTGCAAACCATTCTGTCAGCAACGCTGTAGTCCCGCTCTTGTGGGGACTTCCGGTTATGATCACAATTTTCATTAATGCTCCTCCCAGAATCCAATTTTTTTCCGCCTCTATAGGCAGATCTGCAGACACATGCTATACTGAAAATAAAGCGTCAGGATCCAGAGCGCTTTTGAATCTGACCTCAAAAATTTTAAAGAAAGACAGGTAAACCCATGCTGATTCCCCGCTACTTCTTTTCTGATGATTATACAGAATTTTACGCCTATTTTCTTTCCAAACCCCATCGCCGCCGTGTCTTCGAAAAGGGCGGCATGCTCTGGAATCTGGGCGAGACCATCCGGCATGTGTATTACATTGAATCCGGCATAGTCAAAACCTTTGTAGAGCATGAAAACGGCTCCCGCAAAATCCTGCATTTTCACAGCAATGGAACGGTATTCCCAGGATGCCAGAATTCTGCTTTCAAAATCGAAACCTCTATGGGAACAGAGGCCCTGACCAGGGTAGAAGCGCTTGAATTTACCCGTGAGGACTTCTACCAGATGTATCAGGAAAACATGTCCTTAAATGCCCGCGTCCTGGAGACGTATTCGATGTACATTAATCTGTTCGTCTATGAATCCGCCCATCAGGATTACAACAACGCATTCATCAAGGTATGCAATCTCCTGTATTTATTTTCTCTCCATTCTCCTACCGGGACGCCCAGCCGGATTGAGCTGACGCAGCAGGAAATCGCTGACATTCTGGCCATCAGCCTGGTCAATGTCACCAATAATCTCAGCAAGCTCCGAAGCAGCGGCATTATCCTTTCCCACCGCAGATGGATTGAAATTACGGATCTAAAAAAGCTTGAGGCCTGCTGTTCAAATGAAACCATCAAGGTCTGATTCCTGTGACGTAAGGATAGCAGAACAGAAAATTTTCTTCTACAAAAAAATATAGGTAACGGAATTTTTTCGTATTTTCCAAAAAGGGCGGGCACTCTCTTAAGTACCCGCCCGCTTTCCTTTCTCATTTTGCCAGAGCTTTAAATCCCGCTCTTTTTTCTTTCCATAAACGAATCCAATAACGCCTGAAGACTTGGCCCCTCATCGGCAAACTCCAGCTTTACTCCCACATCGCCCACACGGAAGCAGCAGGGATCCCCCAGCTTTTCCGCCAGCCAGCGCCCCCGCTCCTCCATGGGAACAGAAGTATCCAAAATCAGTCCCTGGGCGTCAACAAGCTCTTCTTTGGGGATATCAATTTTTCCTGCATCTGCTTCTCTGGGATATTTTTTCGGGCTTTTCTTCTCCGTTATCCTTGTCTCTCTGCTATCCTCTTTCACAGCAGACACCTCTCTTTTTCATAGAAACTATGAAAAGCAGCCCTTGTCCCATTCCCCAATTTACCTGATCTGACAAAAAATAGTGACGTTGAGCATATATGCGTGCATCAGTTGCTCCCGCCGCACCGGTGGGACCTGTGGCTCCAGTGGCTCCGGTTGGGCCGGTGGGACCTGTGGCTCCTGTCGCTCCGGTGGGGCCGGTGGGACCTGTGGCTCCTGTCGCTCCGGTTGGGCCGGTGGGACCTGTGGCTCCGGTCGCTCCTGTGGCTCCGGTCGCTCCGGTTGGGCCAGTAGGACCTGTTGCTCCTGTGGCTCCGGTCGCTCCGGTTGGGCCGGTGGGACCTGTGGCTCCGGTCGCTCCGGTGGCTCCGGTTGGGCCAGTGGGACCTGTTGCTCCTGTTGCTCCGGTCGCTCCGGTTGGGCCAGTGGGACCTGTGGCTCCGGTCGCTCCGGTCGCTCCGGTTGGGCCAGTGGGACCTGTCGCTCCTGTCGCTCCGGTTGGGCCGATCGGGCCAGTTGCCCCGGTGGCTCCGGTCTGGCCAGTTGCTCCCGTCGCCCCAGTCGGACCAGTCGGACCCATCGCTCCGGTGGCGCCTTTTTCAGAGGGAATATCCTAACAGGCTGCTTTTTGTCTTCACTCCCGTCCCAGCTTTTCCAGCGTCAGCCGGTCCTTTTCCCCATTAAAGAATTTGTCCAGCACCTTCTGGAAAACCTGCTGATCAGGATCTGCCTCTGTAAAGAGCGTCATGGATGAGCGAAGCTTCAGATCATCCGGCCATCCAAATACAGCCGATGCATCATTGGTGTCCAGCTCCAGCAGAGCCTCGGAAATTTCCATCAGACGTTTCCCCAGGATCGGATCCTTTAAGTACTCCACCGCCTCCTGCAGGCTCCTAATGGAATAATACTCTGCCATACTGCTTCTCCCCAATCCGGCAATCTGCGGAAAGATATACCACATCCAGTGGCTGCGCTTCCTTCCGCTGCGGATTTCCTCCAAAGCGGCAGCATAGTCATACTTCTGTGCCTCATGAAACCGTGTCAAATCTGCCATATTGCTCCACCTCATTTCTCTCGAATCGCTTCCACATCTGCTGCAAATACGAAGATATCTGCTCTCCGATATTCTTTTATTTTACCAGACAGGAGGGTGATTGAAAAGCATCAGCCTGCATCTGCACAATCCGCACAGCGCTTCCCACGCCGAAGAAACATGCCCCCTACGCCCTGACGAAAGTCTGCCTTCTGCACAAAATCAATCAGACAGGAGGATATGGTAACGGTAATCAGCGAAAAGACAATTTTCCTAACCGGAATATAACTCAAAGACAGCACAAGCACCGTCAAATCGGTAAACAGATATGCCCGTGACAGCCGCCACCCGCTTATCCGCTGAATGACCAGAGCCAGCGCATCATCCCCTCCGCTGGAGCCTCCCTGGCGCACAATAAGTCCTACGCCAATTCCAATAAAGCATCCCCCCAGTACCGCCGCCAGTAGAGGATTAGCAGAGAGATCCGGCAGCACCGGCGGACGCCGCTCCCACAGAGAAAAGAACCCGGATACCCCCATAGTAGACAGAATGGATATCTTGATAAACTGGCCGCCCAGATAACGGAAAGCCAGCCCATAACAAGCCAGATCCAGCACCGGCGTAATCAGCGACGGCGAGATTCCCAGCCAATGGTTTATCAAAAGCATCATGCCCATAACGCCGCCCTCAGTAATACTGGTCTGCTGATGGATATTATAAAGGCCGAACGAAGTAATCGCTGCCCCCACCATGATTAATCCAATCCGTTTAAGCGTAAGCCCTTCCCAAAACTTCTTCCATAAATAAGCCGCCTGTATTAAACCATTTTTCCAGATCATGTTTCTGTCCTTTCCCAGATATTAAGTGTAAGCCTTTACTCTCATAATAAATCTTGGTATAATACCAGGGTCAAGGAAAATAATCACCCAAAACAGCAACAAAAGAAAGGGATTTCATGTGAAAAACTACTATAAGATAGGAGAAATTTCCAAGCTGTACGGCATCGGCACCGATTCCCTGCGCTATTACGAGGAACTTGGCATCCTGAAACCGAAACGGGACGAAAATGGCTACCGCCTGTACAGCCTGAAAGACATTTACAAGCTGAACGTGATCCGCGGCCTGCGGCTTCTGGACTTTTCCATGGAACAGATCAAAGATTATCTGGATGAGCAAAGCCTCGCCAATACCCTGAAGCTTCTTCATCAGGAACAGGCACTCCTGGAGCAGAAGATACTGGAACTAAACGAACGAAAGGCCATCATTGCCGGTCGGATTTCCTCCCTGAATGAGGCCATCTCCATCAGTCCCGGAACCATTTCCGTGAAAACCTTTCCCGAAAGATATTGTGTCCAGCTGAATGAATACATTACCCGGGATGAGGAAATGGATTTCGTCATTAAAAAGCTCCACAAAAAGCACGAAAGCCGGATCCGGGACTTTGGAAACCTGACCATCGGTGCCTTTTTCTCCATGGAGGATTGGCGGCAGGGAATCGCCAATGTGTACCATACCGTCTTTTTCATTCTGGACGGGCCTGAAGCCGGTTATGACTTTCATCTTCCCTCCGGCACCTACTTATCCTGCTGCTATCAGGGAAGCTACCAGCAGAACGGTCAGCGGATCCAGGAGCTGCTCACCTATGCCCGGCGCAGGGATTATACCCTCTTAAGCCAGCCCTTTGAAATCTACCAGATTGACAACCGGGATACCGCTTTGGAAGAAGAATTTCTCACGGAAATCCAGCTGCGGGTGGAGCCTCCCTCTGCGGGTTCTCCCCCATCTGTCCCGGGACCTGCATGGAATCAAAAACAGGAAAATACCTTATAAAAAAGACTGCAGGAGAGCCATATCATGGCAGAAAACCTTCCCTCTTTTCCCTTTTTTTCATCCTCATCCCCAAACATTCCGCCCCATCATATCTGGAAAATCGGCATTTACATCCGTCTTTCCCGAGAAGATGATGTACATTCCGGAGTGCACGCTCAGATGCACGCCGGGATGCACGCCCAGATACACTCCGAAACACATGTCAGAATGGCTGGCACCGAGTCCGAAAGTATCACTAACCAACGCTCTATCATCCGGGAACACATCGCCTCCCTCCAAGACGGGGATGAGTATAGGATCATTCAGGAATACATCGATGAAGGCATTTCCGGCACCACCGATGACCGCCGCGGGCAGTTCCAAGCAATGCTGCGGGACATTGAAAAGGGGCGCATCAACTGTGTTATCGTCAAGGATCTCGCCCGCTCCTTTCGCAATTACAGCGACCAGGGCTATTATCTGGAGGACTGGTTTCCCCGGCACAATGTGCGCTTTATTTCCCTGTCCCACCAGCCGCTGGACAGCTATCGGGAGCCTTCCCAGCTCTCCGGCATAGCCGTCCCCATTCAGGGCGTGCTTAATGAAAATCACTGCGCAGAAACCTCAGCCAAGGTCCGCCAGGTTTTTGACAACAAGCGCAGAAACGGCCTGCATATCGGCTCCTTTGCTCTCTACGGATACCAGAAGGATCCCCTCAACAAAAACGCGCTGATCATCGACCCGGAGGCCGCTGAAGTGGTACGCTCTATCTTTTCCCTATTTCTGGAAGGCTGCAGCAGAAATGCCATCGTGCGCAGCCTCAACGAGGAAGGCATCCTCTGCCCCTCACGCTACAAGCGGGAACGTCAGGGGCTTCTTTATGCGAATCCTGCTGTCCGCTCCGGCACAGAACCCCTGTGGAGCGCTGCTGCCGTCTCCAACATTCTCAAAAATCCTATGTACTGCGGAGACATGGTACAGGGCCGCTTCCGAATAAAAAGCTATAAGATCCATCAGCAGGAAAAGCTGCCTCCTGACCAGTGGTTTTATGTAAAAAATACCCACGAGCCTATCGTCTCCCGGGATGTTTTTCTCCATGTGCAAAGGCTTCTAGGGCAAAGCATCCGAACCCGGCCAGGACAAGACACCGTGCCCCTTTTCGGCGGCCTTCTGCGCTGCGCAGACTGCAGGCGGGCCATGAGCCGCAGCCCTATGGGAGGCCATATTTACTATTACTGCCGCACCTATAAGGACCGCTCCAGAACAGCCTGCACACGCCATACCCTACGCCATGACAACCTGGAAAAGGCTGTTTCCGCCACTCTGCAGCTTTTATTTTTTGCCTGTATCCCACCTGAACAAAACAGAAAAAAGCTGCCTTCCTGTCTCCAGGAAAACAGCCGCAAAAAGCACTTGTCCGCCGCCCTTCTGCACAATAACCGCCAGCAGGAAAAGCTGGCCCGTTACCGCCGTCTGCTGTACCAGGACTGGAAGGATGGGCAGATTTCCCGGGAGGATTATCTTTTGCTGAAGGAGGATTATGAGAAGGAGGCCGCCGCCCTGCTGAAAGCTAAGGAGCATCTGGAAAAGGAGAAAATTAAGGCAGAAGACCTGTCCGAAGAGGCAGCTCTGGAGACAGATGACGATGAACGTCCACTTATACTGACCCGTCCTCTCCTCACTCTCCTTGTAGAGTCCATCACCGTGTATGAAGGAAGAAGAATCAGCCTGAAGCTTCGCTTCTCCTCACCATGGAGTCAGCTTCTGCGGCAAGAAAAAGAAGAGGCCGCAGAATAGACCTCCAGAATATCCGCACATATTCCTTATGAAAAAGTCCCGGTGGCGCCTGTAGCCCCAGTGGGTCCGGTCGGGCCGGTTGGACCGGCT
>JAGHER010000094.1 GCA_017889125.1 Lachnospiraceae bacterium | reverse complement strand
CATTACGGTCATTTCCAATAAAAATACAGTAGGCGTCTATGACATGGAGTCACAGGTAAAGGCGGTAAAGAAATGAAGGATATGAGCTACGAGCTTTTGGATTTGATGGAAGAGCAGGGCTGGGATGAGGCTGGCATCAGCCGGATTCTGGAAAATGGCCGGGAGCCCTGGATTCTGGAAGCCCTTTCCCCCATCCGGGAGAATCTGGTGGACTGGCTGGAGATCACTAAAGAGCAGTCAGTTCTGGAGCTGGGCTGCGGCTATGGGGCGCTCACCGGCGCACTGGCCAGAAAGGCAGGCAGCGTGGAAGTGGTGGATTCCCGGGAGGAGAATCTGGAGATTGGCAGACGGCGCTGGAGCCAGATGGGGAATGTTTCCTGGCGGCTGGCGGCAGAGGAAAGCGGAGACGGCTTGGGCGGGCAGCGGTCTGCGGTCGGTGAAGCTGCACAATACGATTGGGTATTCCTCATCGGCCCCCGGACAAAGGCGGCGTCTTTAGGAATTGCCGGGCAGAAGGAGCGCTGGAATCGGGAGGAAGAGGAGAGGGCCTACCTTGCCGAACAAATCAAGCAGGCAGCATCCCTGGTGAAGGCAGGGGGCCATCTGGCCTTTGCCATTCCCAACCGAAACGGATTAAAATACTGGGCGGGAGCGGCGCCGGAGGAAGAGGAGGCTTCCATGAGCCTTATGGCCCTTCGTGAGGTGTTTTCGGCCATGGGCGGAAAAGCAGAGGTTTACTATCCCCTTCCGGATTATAAGCTGCCCACCGCCATCTACTCAGACCGGTATCTGCCGGTACAGGGGGAGCTTCCCAGCCTGTACGCGGAGTATGAGAAGCCCCGCTACCGGCTTTTTTCCGAGGAAGCGGCCTATGATGCCGTGTGTCAGGCGGGCGGATTTCCGCAGTTTGCAAATTCATTCTTTGTGATTTGGGAGAAGCTATGAAACAGACCTTATTTGTAAAATACAATCGGACCAGGAAACCGGAGTACCAGATCCGCACCAGCATCGTGGAGGAGGACGGGCTCCGGTATGTGGAGAAGGCGGCGCTCTGTCTGGAGGGCCAGTTGCACATCCATTCCTTCCAGAAAAAGTACGAGCTTCTGACCGGGCAGAACCCGGATATCCAGGTATTGAAGCCGGAATTCCCGCCGGGGGGCGGCTGTGTGCGTTTTCCTTACCTCAACGGCCAGAGCCTTGCGGAGCGCATGGGCAATGAAATCCGGGAAGGACGGCCTGCGGCGGAGGTTCTGACGGAAGGGCTGGAGCTGCTTTTCGGAGGGCCCAGCGCAGAGAGCACCCGCGAACCCTTCATCCCCACCCCCGCCTTTGAGGAGGTATTCGGCAGTGTGCCGGAGCTTTCCGACGAGAGCTTCCACGTATCCAATGTGGATGCCCTGTTTGAAAATGTGATGGAGACGGCAGAGGGCCTGTGGTTCATGGATTATGAGTGGGTCTTTGAATTTCCTGTGCCTGTGGGGTATCTCCGTTACCGGAACCTGTACTATTTCTTCGAGCGGTTCAAGGAGGCTCTGGGGTGGAGTGATGTGCTGGGATTCCTTGTCCAGTTTGGCATCAGTGAAGAGCAGGCCGGGATCTACCGGACCATGGAGGAAGCCTTCCAGACCTACGCCCACGGGGACAGCAGCCAGGGGTATTTAAGCCGCTACCAGCAGAAGGTGACTACCTTTGCAGACCTTAAGGATGAGGAGCAGGAGCTTTTCCGGGCCAGGGAGCGGATCCTGCAGCTGCAGGAAGAGGTTGAGGATAAAAATCTGGAAATCTGCAAGCGGAATGAGACCCAGCGGCTTTCTAATAATCATATTGCCAATTTAGACGCCATTATCCGGGATCTGCGGAGGGAAGTGGATGAGATGGGCAAGCTTCTCACCTACTTAAACCGCCATGAGGCGCTGATTTTTAAGGCTTGGCGGAAGGTAAAGGGGGCGGTGAGCCGCCGCTTCCCCAAAGGCACCAGGCGGCGGAAGGTGCTGGAGTATGTGCTGAATACCGTGCGCCATCCGGCGCGTTACTTCCGGCTTTATTTTACCAGGGAGGGGCGGAACCGGATTGCGGGAGACTTTGCCATCGGCAGCAGTTACCTGGAACACGGGCGGCTGGTATTTCCAAAAGATCCGGTAAAGACGCCTATGGTGTCCATCGTGATCCCGGTGTACAATCAGATTCATTATACCTACGCCTGCCTCCTTTCGATTCTGGAGCATACGAAGGACGTGTCCTATGAGGTGATTATTGCCGACGATGTGTCCACCGACGCCACCAAGGATCTGGGAAAATATACGGAGAATCTGGTGATCTGCCGCAACAGCGTAAATCAGGGCTTTCTGCGCAACTGCAACCAGGCGGCCATGAGCGCCCGGGGCAAGTACATTATGTTCTTAAATAATGACACCCAGGTGACGGAAGGGTGGCTCAGCTCTCTGGTGAATCTGATCGAGTCGGATTCCACCATCGGCATGGTTGGCTCCAAGCTGGTGTATCCGGACGGGCGACTGCAGGAGGCCGGAGGCATTATCTGGAGCGACGGCTCCGGCTGGAATTACGGACGGCTGGATGACCCGGATAAGGCGGAGTACAATTATGTGAAGGATGTGGACTACATTTCCGGCGCGGCCATCCTCTTAAGCACCAGGCTGTGGAAGCAGCTGGGGGGCTTTGATGTGCGCTTTGCACCGGCCTACTGTGAGGATTCTGACCTGGCCTTCCAGGTGAGGAAAGCCGGTTACCGGGTGGTGTACCAGCCCCTTTCCAAGGTCATTCATTTTGAGGGAATTTCCAATGGTACCGATGTAAACGGCGAGGGCTTAAAGCGCTACCAGGTGGAGAACAGCCGGAAGCTTAAGGAGAAATGGGCAGAAGAGTTTAAGAAGCAGTGCGTGAATACCGGCAATCCCAACCCCTTCCGGGCAAGGGAGCGGAGCATGGGAAAGCCCATTATCCTGGTGGTGGACCATTACGTGCCTACCTACGATAAGGACGCAGGTTCCAAGACTACCTTCCAGTATTTGAAAATGTTCCTGAAAAAGGGCTATGTGGTGAAATTCCTTGGGGACAATTTCCTTCATGAGGAGCCTTATTCCACCACATTGCAGCAGATGGGCATTGAGATCCTTTACGGCGAGGAGTACCAGACGAAGATTTGGGACTGGATCAAGGAAAACGGCAGTGAGATTGCCTTTGCCTATTTAAACCGGCCTCACATTGCCGGAAAATATGTGGATTTCATCCGGGACAATACGGATATTAAGATTATTTACTACGGACATGACCTGCATTTCCTGCGGGAATACCGGGAGTACGAGCTTACCGGCGACTTAAAGAAGAAGCGGGAGTCCGATTACTGGCGCTCCATCGAGCTGTCCATGATGTACAAGGCGGCGGTTTCCTACTATCCCTCCCAGGTGGAGGTGGACGCCATTCACCGGATTGATGAGACCGTGCCGGTGAAGGCCATCACCGCTTACGTGTATGAGAATTTCCTGGAAAATATCCAGAAGGATTTTGCCAAGAGAGAAGGGCTTTTGTTTGTGGGCGGCTTTGCCCATCCGCCCAATGCAGACGGCGTGCTGTGGTTTGCCAGAGAGGTATTCCCCTTAATCCGGGAGCGCCTTCCGCAGGTGGTATTTTATGTGGTGGGCTCCAAGGTTACGGAGGAGATTAAGGCTTTGGACTCTGCGGAAAATGGAATTATCGTGAAGGGCTTTGTCTCTGAGGAGGAGCTTTCCCGGCTGTACGCGGAATGCCGGATGGTGGTGGTTCCCCTGCGCTACGGCGCAGGCGTAAAGGGCAAGGTGGTGGAAGCCATTTACAACGGCGCCCCCATTGTCACCACTTCCGTGGGCGCAGAGGGCATCCCCGGCGTGGAGGACGTGCTGGCGATTGCCGATGAGCCTGCGGATTTCGCGGCCAGGACGGCAGAACTTTACGAGGATACGGAGGCTCTGCGGCAGATGTGCGAGAAGACCCAGGAATATATCCGGGCGCATTTCAGCGTGGATGGGGCCTGGAAGGTGATAGCAGAAGACTTTGCCTGGGATGGAGAGTCGAAATAAGAGGATTTTTTCAGGAAACCGGGCACTCAGAGAACCAGGTGGAAGAGTGAAAAGAGAGGATAAAAATAGTATGCAGGCGGTATTGCTGGCAGGGGGCCTGGGCACGCGGTTAAAAAGCGTGGTAAGCGACAGGCCCAAGCCCATGGCGCTGATTGAGGGAAAGCCCTTCATGGAGTATGTCATCCATGAGCTTTCCCGCCATGGGATTACGGAGATTATTTTTGCTGTGGGGTACAAAGGCTCCATGGTGGAGGAATATTTTGGGGACGGCAGGAAATTCGGGGTGACCGTTTCCTACGCCTATGAGGAAGAGCTTTTAGGCACGGCGGGAGCCATAAAAAACGCTGGACGCTTTATCACGGAGGATTATTTCTACGTGCTGAACGCGGACACCTTTTACCAGATCGATTACGGCCGCCTGCTGCGGATTCGGCAGGAAAAGGCGCTGGACATGGCCCTGGTGCTGCGCCAGGTGCCGGATGTGTCCCGTTACGGAAAGGCTGTCCTTACGGACGGGCTGCTGACGGCTTTTAATGAAAAGACCGAGGAGCCGGGGCCGGGCACCATAAACGGCGGTATTTACCTCTTAAGCCGGAAGCTTTTAGAGGAGATCCCTGCCGGAAAGGTTTCCCTGGAAAATGAGATGATTCCCCGGTGGCTTTCGGAGGGAAGGCGGCTGGGCGGCTTTGTCAATGACGGATACTTTATCGATATCGGCATCCCTGAAGCCTATTTCCAGTTTCAGGAGGATGTGAGAAAAGGAGTGGTTACATGGTAATCAGAGGACGGGCGCCCCTCAGGGTAAGCTTTGGCGGCGGGGGCACGGATGTGGAGCCCTTCTGCGTAAACCAGGGCGGCGCCATCATCGGCAGCACCATCAATAAATATGCATATTGCTCCATTGTACCCAGGGAGGACGAGGAAATCATCGTCCACTCCCTGGATTTTGACATGACGGTAAAATACAACACCCGGGAAAATTATGTGTATGACGGGAAGCTTGACCTGGTAAAGGCGGCCTTAAAGTCCATGGAAATCCGCCAGGGCTGCGAGGTGTATCTGCAGTGTGACGCGCCTCCAGGCTCAGGCCTTGGCACCTCCTCCACAGTGATGGTGGCCATGCTGGCGGCTATGGCCCGGTGGAAGGGCGTGGAGATGGACGCCTACCAGCTGGCTGACCTGGCCTACCAGGTGGAGCGGGAGGATTTAAAGATCGCAGGCGGCTATCAGGATCAGTATGCGGCTACCTTCGGCGGCTTTAATTTCATCGAATTTCACGGCCGGAACAATGTGGTAGTGAATCCCCTGCGGATTAAAAAGGATATTATCCACGAGCTGCAGTACAATCTGCTGCTGTGTTATACGGGAAATATCCACGTTTCCGCAAATATCATTAAAGACCAGGTGCAGAATTACGAGAAAAAGGATGCCTTTGACGCCATGTGCGAGGTGAAGGCATTGGCCTATGCCCTGAAGGACGAGCTGCTGAAAGGGAATCTTCATAATTTCGGAAAGCTGTTGAATTACGGCTGGGAGAGCAAGAAGCGCATGAGCAGCAAGATCACCAATCCCCAGGTGGACGCCCTCTACAATGAGGCCATGGCGGCCGGGGCGCTGGGCGGAAAGCTTCTGGGGGCTGGCGGCGGCGGTTACCTTCTCATGTATTGCCCCTACAATCTGCGCCATAAAGTGGCGGCCAGACTGGAGGCGGCCGGCGGCCAGCTTACCGACTGGGTTTTCGAGCTTCGGGGCGCACAGAGCTGGATTTCCGATGAAGACCGCTGGGACTATAACCAGGTGAAGGTGCAGATGCCGGAAAAGGAGTATGTGTTTGATGTGTGAGAGATGGGAGGCTCTGGGGCAGGCCGGTGAGGATGTTTCGGCAGTGATTCCCGGTCGAGAAGGTCACGGCTGCCCCACAGTATTTTTAGACCGGGACGGCACCATAAATGAAGAGGTGAATTACCTTCACCGGCCGGAGGATCTGCATCTTCTTCCCGGCGCGGCGGAGGCCATCCGCCTGTGGAACGAGGCGGGCTTCCGGGTAGTGGTGGTCACCAACCAGGCAGGCGTGGCCCGGGGATATTATTCGGAAGCGGATGTGGAAGCGCTTCACCAGTACATGAATCAGGTGCTGGGAGAGAAGGGCGCGCATATTGATGGCTTTTACTATTGTCCTCACCATCCGGAGCATGGTATTGGCGCCTACCGGGTGCAGTGCCATTGCCGGAAGCCGGAGACGGGCATGTTTGAGGCGGCGGACAGGGACTGCCCGGTGGATCGGGAGCATTCCTATATGGTCGGCGATAAGTGGCTGGATACCCAGGCGGGGGCGCGGTTTGGTCTGCGCACGGTGTTAGTGGGGACTGGCTATGGAGCCGGGCTTTATGAGGAGCTTTTGGAGCAGAAGGCGGCCGGGTCAGATTCTGCGGCCGGGTCAGATTCTGCGGTTGGGGCAGATTCTGCGGTTGGGTCAGATTCTGCGGTTGGGTCAGTTTCCGCGGAGCATCCCATGGATTTTTATGCGGGAAACCTCCTGGCGGCGGCCCGGTGGATTCTGGATCGAGAAAGGAAATAAAAATGGAACCAAGAGAACATCTTAAGCTTCTCATCAGCCGGTATCCGGTTCTGGAACCGGTGGGGGAAGATATTTATCAGGCGTACTGCCTTATGGAAAAATGCTATGAGCAGGGAGGCAAGCTTCTGGTCGGAGGAAACGGCGGAAGCTGCGCGGACAGCGAGCATATTGTGGGGGAACTGATGAAGGGCTTCTGCAAAAGGCGGCCGGTGCCGGGGGAGTTTGCCGGAAAGCTTTTGGCGGCAGACCCGGAGAGAGGGGCGGAGCTTGCGGCAAAGCTGCAGCAGGGCCTCCCGGCTATCGCACTCACCGGTCACAATGCGCTGTCTACTGCGTATTTAAATGATGTGGACGGGCTTCTTGTCATGGCCCAGCAGCTTTACGGCTATGGAAGAAAGGGTGATGTGTTCCTGGGGATTTCCACCTCGGGAAATTCTGCAAATATCCTCTATGCGGCAGCGGCGGCCCGGGCCATGGATATCCCGGTGATTGCCCTGACGGGGAAGGACGGCGGGAAGTTAGCGAAGGTGGCGGATGCGGCCATCGTGGTGCCTGAGCAGGAGACCTACCGGATTCAGGAGCTTCATCTTCCAGTTTATCATACCTTATGCCTGATGCTGGAAGACCACTTTTTTGCAGAATAATCGACTTGCGGAGAAAGGAACAAAAAACGTGAACAGGCGAAAGGTTTATCTTGATGTGGCAAAAGGCGTGGCGATCCTTTTGGTGATTCTGGGACATATGAACCGCTTTTTTACCTACGAGGGAAGGCTGAATCAGGTGGTTTACAGCGTTCAGCTTCCCATTTTTCTTCTGGTGGGCGGTTATCTGCTGCGTGTAAAGGAAGGGGAGACGGCGGCACAGTTTGTGTCCGGGAAATTTTACCGGCTGATACAGCCGTATTTTTTCTTTGCCTTCTTTTCGATCCTGTATGCCTGGCCTGCGGATGCTTCCCGGTACTGCTTTTACTTTGCCGGAATGCTGTGGGGAATCGGCATCAATGATTACCTGCCTAATCTGCCCATCTGGTTCCTGCCTATGTTTTTTGTGGCCAACTGCTGGTTTTACCTGGTGCTTCGGGTGGGGCGGCTTGGAAAAAAGCCTTGGCAGAAGCTGGCCTTGGAGGCGGGTCTTACGGCGCTCATTATGGCGGCAGGCTGGCGGATCAAGAGGACGGAGGTTCGGATGCCCTGGGGCTTTGAGCTGGCGATGATCCTCCAGGGATTTTTCCTTGCCGGACATCTCTGGCGGCTGTGGGAGGAACGGGTGATTACTGAGGGAAAGCTTCCCTTACGCTGGAAGAAAATTTTGGCGGTTTCTGTGCTTCCGGCGCTGGTGGTCTGGGCCTTCTGTGTAAAGCAAAACGGGCGGGTGGATATTAATGCGGCCTGGTTTGGATATACAGGGCTGTGGAGCTTTTATCTGGCGGCGCTGGCAGGCTGCTATGTGATCATCCTTGGGTGTGCCATCATCAGTCAGGTACGGCCTCTTGCCTGGATTTTTTCTCTGTTCGGGAAAAACAGCATGGTCATCATGGCGGTGCATGTGCCGGTTCTCATCTGGCTGGATGGGATGGTGACGCCCCTTATGCCCCAGATCATCAAGGCAAATCATATGACGAAAAACGTTATCGGCGTGACGTATCATTTCGTGGCGATTGCTCTGTTAAGCCTTTTTGCCGCCATGCTGCTTAGGAGGCCGCCGCACTGGAAGAAGTGAAGCAGAAGCGATAAATCTGGAAAAGATGAAGCAGAAGAAGTAAAGCAAAGGACGGGAATTAATGAAGGAATTACACACATTTGCAATCTGTGCCTATCAGGACTCTCCCTATCTGGAGGCCTGCATTCGTTCGGCGGTGGGGCAGAGTCATCCCACCAGGGTGATTCTCTGCACCTCCACGCCCAGTCCGTATATTCAGGGGCTGGCGGATCAATACGGGATTCCGGTGTTTGTGCGGGATGGGGAGAGCGGGATTCAGGAGGACTGGAATTTCGCCTACGAGAAGGCGGACTCCCGCTACGTGACCATTGCCCATCAGGATGATATGTACGGACGGAATTATGTGAAAACGCTGGTGAACTATGTAAATAAATTCGACGATATCAGTGTCTTTACCACCGATTATGTGACGGTGCGGGAGCATCGGCTGGAGCCTTGCGAGCGCTTGACTATAGTAAAGCGGGTGCTGCGGATTCCTTTGCGGATTCCCTATCTTAATCATCTGCGGCCGGTAAAGCGGGCGGCGCTGCTCTTTGGAAATTCTATCTGCTGTCCGGCTTGTACGTACCATAAGGAAATGCTGGGGGGACCATTGTTCCGCTCCTCCTGCCGCTTTGCCCTTGACTGGGACACCCTTATTGATCTGGCGGAGCGGCCGGGGCGGTTTATCTGTGCGGAGGAGCCGCTGGTCTTTCACCGGCTTCATCAGGATGCGGCCACCAATGCCTGCATGAAGGATTCCCGACGGTATGAAGAGGAGATGGCCATGTTTTCCCGCTTGTGGCCTGGGCCGGTGGTGCGGCTTTTGATGCATTTTTATCAGAAGGCTTATGCGTCTTATGAGGCGAAGGATTCTGGTGGGGAAGCAGAAATGGGGACAAAATATGGGGAAGAATGAGCAGGGCCGGTTTAGGGCGGCTTTCTGGGTTTTCTGCCTTTTTCTGGTCTGGCTTCTGTTTACCGGTTTTTCCTTTCTGTTTGGGGAGGGGAATCCGGGGGAGAAGCTTTATACCAGTGATGGGCAGAGGATGATTCTGGAGACGGGGATTTTCTTCCTGTGGATGCTGTTTTTCTGCGGGGGGATTCCGGGAAGGCGTTTTCGGCTGGGTTTTAAAGGGAGAATGGCCGGGATTCTGGCAGGTGTGTTTGTGGGAACCTGGCTGCACCAGATTTTTCTGCCCTTTCTTGTCTCAGGGCTGTGGCTTTTTTCGCTGCTGATTTTTGGCGATGGGATAAGGGATTGGGCAGAGGGAGGAGTTCGGAAAATTTCCGAGACTTCTGGGGGTTCTGGGACTTCTGGGGATTCTGGGACTTCTGAGATTTCCAGGGCTTCTGAGACTTCCGAGGCTTTCAGGGTCTCAGAGGACTTCGACGCGCCCCAAAAAGCAGCCGCTGCTGTCTGGCGTCTTTCGGCGGCATTTTTGCTGGGAAGTGGAGGGTGGATTAGCCTGGCCTGCCTCCTTTCTGCTTTTGGCTGGGGAGGCCTTCAGCGGGTGAGGATATTGGCTGCGGGGCTGGCGGCGGTGAGTATTCTTCTTTGCGGCCGCCGGTTTTTGCGTGAGGCCGCAAGCTTGATAAAGGGATTGAAGCGAAGGAAGAATGAAGGCGGCTCTTCTGGCCAGCCGACTTTTTCCTGTCTTTCCGGTCTTCTTCTGGCGGTAATTTTGACCATGCTGTTTATCCAGCTGGCCAGGATGAATCTGATGCCGGATTATGATTCTCTTCATTATGGCCTTCGTTCCCAGTATCTTCTGGATGCAGGCAGGGGAATTTATGAGGATTTGGGAAACATTAATCTGGTTTACACTTATCCCAAGGGCTTCGAGATCCTTTCCTTTCCATTAGCGGGAACGGCTACATGGAGTTATCAGCTTTGCTTTAATCTGTGGCTGACGGTGCTGGTGCTGGTGTTTGCTGCCGGGATTGGTGCTGTGGCTGGCGGCGGGCCAAATCGCTGTCTGGGGAGTGCAGCCGTCAGTGCGCTGACTCCGGGAATCATGAATATGTCGATTACGGCAAAAAGCGATACGGCTACGGTGGTCTGCCAATTGTGCATTTTAGCGGCGGCGGCCGGGATACTGGTTTTTCCAGAGAAGGGTTGGAAGAAAAAATGCTTTTTTACCGGGCTTAGCGCCTGTTTTTTGAGCTTTTCGATGAAGCCCACGTCTCTGGTCTTTTCTACGGTGATTTCTGGGGCATGTCTCTTCTTTCTGGTGCTTGCGGGAGTTAAGAGGAAGGGAGAGGAGACGGAAAATGCGGCTTGGGGCCGGAAGCGGTCAGCTGGTTCGCAGCAGCATTCCGGCCCTGGCAGGAATTTCGGCAAGAGCGGAAGAAACAGCAATAGAAACAGCGGCAGCTGGCGGCTGATTTTGTCGGCGCTCCTTCTTTTCTGCGGCGGAGCATGGATTGGGACGTGGGTTCGCACGCTTCGGATGACCGGGGTTCCCACAACCTCGGTATTTACTTCCATTTGGGAGCGGCTTGGCTTTCAGGTGCAGTGGCCCTATGCCTTTTCCGCTATACCAGACCAGGGGCTGTCCATGAGTCTGGCGGAAAGTCTGCGTTTCCTTTTGGGCCGCCTTTATGGTGTGCTGGCAGCCCCGGTAGGAGAAGATATGGCCCATGTGGTTATTGCCTGGGGCGGAAGCCTTACGGCGATTTCGCTGGCGGCCTGGACTTTGTGGGGAAGGCCGAAGGGGAGAAGAAATGCAGCTGCCGGAGCGTGGCAGGAGGAGAAGGCAAAAGACCGGCAGGGAAAAGAGCCAGGATCCAGGCTGAGACAGGATGGACAAGGCCAGCGGTCAGAGGGGCTGGTAATGGGCCTTATCCAGATGGCTGCCCTGTGGGTGGGGCTGGTGAGCCTGGCCAGCATTTACCTGCTGTGGCAGGTGGATGGAAATTATTTTATGCTGTTTTATGTGCTTCTGGCGCTGATTGAGCCTTATGCCCTGGAGCGGGCAGCGAGGGCAGAGGAAGGTGTGGAGCAAGTCAGACGGACAGAGCAGACAGTGCACCAGCTCGGCCAGACAGAGCGGGGGATGCGGTGGGCCGCTGGTATCCTGTCTGCTGGCTTCCTCCTTTTCCTCACCCTGACCACCCTCTGCACCAACTGGGCAGGCACCTGCGGATTTTCTCCAATTGCCTGGAAACACAAGGGATATTTTCACCATCAGCAGGCAGTCTATGAGCGGAAATGTCAGGCAGGAAATCAGGCGATCTGGTCGATTCTTTCCCAGGATCCGCGGACACGGGTCATTGCTTTTGGGGAGCATCCCCAGGTGCTGTGGTTCCCCTGCAATGTGCAGAGCTATTACGATGTGACCGGAAGCGGCGGAAATGTGCGGCTGGTAAAGACCCTGGATTATTTTAAGGAATTTCTGCAGTTTGCAAAAACGGAATATATCTACGTGCAGGCCGGATGGCTGGAGCCGGGGACAAGGGCTTACGATG
>JAGHER010000093.1 GCA_017889125.1 Lachnospiraceae bacterium | reverse complement strand
GCCCCGCCGGTAACCCGGTAAAGCTCCGTATACGCCTCAAACACATGAAGCAGCGTATTCATGGTCTTTTCCGCCATGACCCCGTTCTCGGAAAGCTTGTCATTTTCCTCCGGCTCAAAGCGCAGGTTGAAGGCCTCCAGATATCCGTATTCGTCCCGGCATTTTTCCTCAATAATATGGAACAGCTCCCAGGCAAGCTTTAACGCCTCTTTTTCCCCCGACGCCTCATAGTAAGCAGACAGGGCATAAATGGCAAAGGCCTGATTGTAGGTATGCTTGGTGGTATCCTCCGGCTCTCCGTCAAAGGCAACCGACCAATAGACGCCGCCATTTTCCCGGTCTACACAGTAATCCCGCAGAAAGGCCCAGGCGTGATCAGCCTCCCGCCGGAGGGCTTCCTCTCCCAGAAGCACATAGGCGCTGGAAAAGAACCAGAGAATCCGGCTGTTTAAGATACAGCCCTTCACGGCTCTCCGGTCAAGACTTAGATCATATCCCAGCCAGCCGTAATAACCGCCATATTCCTGATCCCGGATGCCCTGCCAGAAAGGAATCAGCTTCCCCGTCAGCTGCGCTCTGGCTTCTGCTGCAAACTCATTTCCACTTTTCACCGCAATGCCTCCCTATCGCCTTCCGATCTCCTTATCATCAGCCCGCACCACTGAATGAGCCTTGATATAATCTGTCACTTCTCCAACCGTAGTAAAGGCCAGCCCCACGTAGGAATCCGCCGCGCCATAGTAGACGGCGATCCGTCCGGTATCTGCATCGCAGATGGCTGCACAGGGGAAGGTCACATTGGGCACAAAGCCCCGTTCCTCGTACCATTCCTCCGGTGTGAGAAGGAAGTTTTCACAGCGGTACTTTACGATGGAGGGATTCTCCAGATCCAGGATAGCGCCGCCGATGCTGTACACATAGCCGTTGCAGGTTCCGGTAACTCCATGGTAAAAGAGAAGCCATCCCTCATTAGTCTCAATGGGTGCCGCGCCGCCGCCGATCTTTACGGACTCCCACCATTCCGGGCTCTTCCCCATCACATGGCGGTGTTTTCCCCAGTAAACCATATCCGGGCTTTCCGACAGGAAAATATCGCCAAAGGGCGTATGCCCGCTGTCACTGGGCCGGGACAGCAGCAGGAAATTTCCATGAACCTTCCGGGGGAAGAGAACCGCATTCCGGTTAAAGGGAAGGAAAGGATTTTCTATCCGGGTAAAGGTCTTAAAGTCCTCTGTCTTTGCCATGCCGATGGCCGCACCATAGAAATCCTGGCACCATATGATGTAGTACACCCCGTCGATCTCCACCAGCCGCGGGTCATAGGCATACACCGGCATGAAAGGCTTGCCCTCCTCATCCACAAAATGAATTTTTTCCTTGTCAAAATTCCAGTGAATGCCGTCCTCACTTCTCCCCAGATAAATGAAGGGGATTCCATTGACCTGTTCCCCACGGAATACGCCGATAAAGGCGCCCTCATAGGGAATCACCGCGCTGTTGAAGATGCGCGCCACTCCCTCTGTGGGATTTCTCCCGATAATGGGATTTTCCTGATACCGCCACAGAGGGCTGCATGCTGCCCCGTTCTGGGATCTTTCCTGCCATGGCATATTCGGTACCGAAGAACCGATAATCTTTACTTCGCTCATCTTAATAAAACCTCCTTCAATTCAAGTCAATTTCCCGCCTCTATAATTATCCCTTTACCGCGCCGGCCGCCATGCCGCCGTAGATCTGGCGCTGGAAGATTAAAAACAGGATAAAGATCGGAACAATGGTCATCAGCACACCGGCACAGATGTAGTTATACTGGTTTCCATAAGGGCCGGTGAAGGCGTACAGAGCTGTGGAGATGGTCCGCAGCTCCTTGGACTGCAGGTACAGGTTGGACATGTAGTATTCGTTGTAGACATTTACTCCCTTCAGCACCACGGAGGTAACGATCGCCGGCTTTAAGAGTGGGAAGAGAATCTTAAAGAACACCCCAAAGTACGTACAGCCGTCCATAATCGCCGATTCATCCAGTGATACCGGAAGATTTTCGAAAAACTGCAGGAAAATATAAATGGAGATAATGTCTGTTCCCATAAGGACAATGATGTAGCCATACAGATGGTTAATCAGTCCCAGGGAGAACATGATCTGGTAAACCGTCACCTGGGTGGCAATGCCGGGAATCAGGGAAGCGAACATAAACAGGTTCTGGATAAGCCCGCTTCCTCTGAAACGGAAACGATTCAGCACGTAAGCCAGCATAGCACTGATCAGCACAGAGCAGGTAAGCACCACCACCAGCACGATTGCCGTATTGATAAAGCCCTGCAGCATGTTGGCCTGCTTGAAGGCCACTGCGAAATTTTCAAAATGAAACTCCTTCGGCACATCCAGCACGGAAGTGGTATTGTACTCCTCCGTACTCTTAAATGCAGTGAATACACAGACTGCCACCGGCAGAAGAGACATCACCGCCGCGCCGATAAGCATAACGTATTTAAAAATGCTGAAGAAAATGCTTCCAATCTTAATCTGGGATTTCATTATTTCTGGCCTCCCTTCCCACTGACGGATGACTGCGCCATTGCCCCGCTCTTCGCTGCCTTTTTCGCCGCCTTCTCTTCCATCTTCCTTCTCCGCACGGCTGCTTTGGACTCATCTGCCGTTCCATCGTCAAACACGTATTTGAAGAACAGCTTCTGGGCTACGGTACAGAGAATGATGATGGCCAGAAGGACGATTGCCATGGCACAGGCCAGGCCAACCTTCTGATTTTCATGGGCCAGACGGTTCATGATTACAAAATAGGTACCGGTACCCATCGTACCGTTGGTGATGACGTAAGGCGGCTCGAATGCACTTAAGGAACCGCTGATGGACAGGATCAGGTTCAGCACCACAATGGACTTGATGCTTGGCAGGATAATGTAGCGGAACTGGTGCCACTTGTTGGCTCCATCCAGAGAAGCAGCCTCATAAAGGTCTGAATCTACCGACATCATCGCGCCCAAAAACAGGATCATATTCTGTCCGGTGTAGCGCCATACCGAAGTAGCCGCCAGGGAAATGTTGTTGATCCGCTGATCCTGGAGCCACATGGGGATGTCTTCCATCTCCATTCCCAGAAGCTGCAGCAGGGAATCCAGCACGAAGCCTCTGGCGTAGAAAAACTTGAAAATAAAGCCTACGGCAATACCGCAGATCAGATAGGGGAAGAACATGGCGCCTTTAAAGAAGGCATCGCCCTTCACCTTAAATACCATCAGTGATGCAAAGAACAGCGCCAGGGCCAGCTGTACCACCGCTCCGCCCATATAATAAACGCTGACAAACAATGCACCGAAAATATCGTCCCGCTTAAATACATCAATATAGTTCTGCAGTCCCACAAAGGTTCTGTCTCCGATATATTTCATATCGAAAAAGCTGAACTGCACCATTTTCAAAAAGGGAATGTATGTAAAGACAGCCAGAAGAAGAAGAGGAATCGCCATAAACAGGACAATCACCAGACCCCTCTGTCCCTCTCTTCTCTTCATAAATTCCATAAAGCTCCGCTTCTTTGCCGGAACTGCTGATGCCGGTTTCTTCATCTCTTTCCTCCTACATCCTTTCCGCGGCCCCCCGCCAAGGAAAGCCGGAAAGGGGCAGTACGCCCGCCCCTTTTGCGGCATTTAGAAACACTGCTCAAATCCTCGTTTCCGATACTTACTGGGTAATCTCTACACCCAGATCTTCCTGCGCCTGGGTCCACTGTGCGTTCCACTCGGCCACAACCTCATCCAGGGTCTTGGATCCGTAAAGTGCACACTCTAACAGGTAGCAGTTGGGATAGTCATCGTTATTGATGCCCACCTCGCTCTTATTATTCACATCGTTAAAGAGTTCCTCCTCGCCTTCTGCCGGAGGATTGTCGGAAAGCAGCTCTACACCGTCAAAGTCAGCCAGCGCATCGGGAAGCTCCTCTCCCTTAAGAGCCGGGATGCTGCCCTCGTCCTCGTAAATGGTGGAGTCCTCAATCAACCACTTCAGATAAAGCATAGCTGCAATCTGGTTATCGCTGCTGGCCTGCTTATTGATGCCGAAAGCATAGTTTCCGCCGGCACCTGCATACTGCTTGCCGTCAACGGTAATGGGGAAAGGCATGTAGCCTACGTCATCTGCATTGGGGCCAGCGTCCTTGCACTGCTGTACTGCCCAGGAGCCAAGCACCATGGAAGCGATCTCTCCGCTGTTGATGCGGCTCTTAGAAGACTCCCAGTCGCTGCTGGCCGGATCCTCTTCCACCAGCTTTCTGGCCACTGCCTCATAGCAGACATAGTAAACGGCGTAAGGTCCGGTCATATCCTCCTGCTTTGCAAAAGGATCCTTGGTATGTACAATGTCATGGTTCATATAGTCCGGATTTCCTGTGGCCGCAATTCCGATGTAGGCATCCCATGCGCCCATAGGCCAGCCTGCCGAGAAATTGGTATACATGGGAATGGCATCCGTGTTGTCCTTGATGATCTGCAGATCCTCCAGGAACTCATCCGGTGTTCTGGGAATATCCGTGATTCCTGCATCAGCCCATACCTTCTTGTTGTAAACCACACCGTTTGCCGTACCGCCGTTGGCAATTCCATAGACGGTGCCGTTGTAGGACTTTTCCGTACAGAAGTTATAAATGGGATCCAGCGTATCGTAGGAACCAAGAGGAGTAAAATAATCTCCCAGCTCGCTCTTATTTACGCTGGTGGGGATAAAGCAAAGATCTCCCCAGTCGCCGGTAGTCAGCCGAAGGGTCAGAGACTCTTCATAATCCGTCACTGCCTCGTACTCTACCTTGATGTTCGGATACAGCTGCATGAATTCCTGCGCATAGCCTGCATATACCGTATCCACAATGTCCGTCCGGTTGGTCAGCACCTTGATGGATGCCTCAAGATCCTTGTAATCCTCGCCTACGGTAATCTGATCAATCGTAGGAATCGGTTCCGCACTGGCCTCCGTATTGCCCTTTCCGCTTCCGCCGTTTCCGCCGCAGGCCGCCAAAGATCCGGTCATCACCACTGCCATGGTTAACGATGCTGCACGTTTTAAAGTTATTTTTTTCATCTTTCTCCCTCCTGATTTAAGTTGTTTTAATCTTATCATTAATCTATTTTAATTTCAATGGTTTAATAGGAATTTCCGTTATTTCTCCGGTTTTCCCAGTTTGATGCCCCGGTTTTTGTGGAATATACCGGCTTTTTCGGAGGATTTTTGCTTATTTTTATGCTTAATTTTGTTTTAAGTTAATTTATTTTTGATTTTATTTTAAGTTTAACTATAAAGAAAAGGCCATGACTCTCACAAGCCATAGCCTTTCGCATTAATAAATCTTTCCTTTTTTAACCAGCCAGTGCCTTATCCCAGCGTCTTCACACTCTCCCGCTCAATAATCACGCTGTCTACATACCGGGTGCCCCAGTGCTTATCATCGCCATTTATCTTGCCCCGCAGAAGCTTCACCGCCTGGTAAGCCATCTGCTTCATATCCACATTGTAAGTGGTGAGGCGTCCGGCAAAGCTGTTGTCATAAAGATAGTTATCATATCCAGCGATTGACACATCCTGCGGAATGCGATAGCCCAGACGGGTCAGCTTTTCATAAACGAGCCCTGCTGCCCAGTCACTGTTGCAGGCAAATGCGGTGGGCATATTCTCCGGAAGCTCTACGTCTGCAAGTCCCATCTGGATATCCCGGTCATTGAGGATCCACTCCTTCCGCTCCCGTATTCCGGCTTCCATAAGGGCCTTCCGATATCCAAAGTAACGGTCAAGAATATTTTCATTGGCCTGTATGCTTCCCACAAAGGCAATATCCCGATGGCCCTTCTCCAAAAGATAACGGGTAATTTTGTACATGCCGATATAATTGCTGGAAAGAACGGCGTCGCAGCGGATTCCCTTCATCTGAAAATCCAGAAGAACCATGGGCACCTCCGCCTCTGCCGCCAGCTTTTTCACATAAGATCTGGGCATCCATCCAATGATAATCAGGCCGCTGACCGCCTTCTCCCGCATAAGCTTAGGCAGCTCCTCCTTCTCCTCCATGGAAAAGGTGAGGATTTCCAGCATGGTAACACTGCCAAACCGGGATGCTGCATAAGCCACCTGCTGATACAGCGCCCAGTAAAAAGAGCTTCCTACGGTGATATATTTCTCCGAGGCAAGGACGCCGATCACCGCACCGCCGGACTGGCGCTCCGTCTTTTTCTGGCCATACCCCATCTCCCGGGCCGTCTTCTCCACCAGGCTCCGCACCTCATCGCTGACTCCCCGGCGGCCGGAAAGGGCATTGGACACTGTGACAACACTGACGCCTACCGCCGCAGCGATCTCCTTCATGGTCACCTCTGCCATCCTTCACCCTCCTCTCCGCCTGCACCAGCAGATGCTCCGCCGCAGATCTCCTCTTCACTTGGGCCCTTCGCTTCACTGCAGCCATCCTCATCCCGCAGTCTTACTGTATTCCCCAGGACGATTCCGCCTTCCACAATACGTACGCCTCCAGCGCCAGCCCTGCCCTCAATGCGTCTTAACAGTGTATTCATACTGATCTGGGCAATGACCTTCACATCATTGGCATAGGTGGTCAGCTTCACCCCTTCCGGAAGCACAGCTTTATAATCATCAAAGCCCGTCACCGAAACATCCTCCGGCACCCGCACACCCCGCCGGGCAAGGGCCTCTATCAGGATTCCCGCTGTCTTGTCACAGTTGCAGACAAAGGCCTGGGGAAGCTTCCCCGGCAGCTCTACGGCAATCCGGTAATCTCCGTTCTGAAAATTCCGATCCGGCAGAACCTGATTCTGCGCCTCTTCAATTCCGGCCTGCATAAGTGCTCTGCAGTATCCCAGATACCGATCGGTGATATTTTTAGTGGCCGTAGGCGTTCCCACAAACATCAGCTCACGAAAGCCCTGCTCCAGAAGAAATTCGGTGACCTGTGCCATGCCCCCGAAGCCATCGGTGACAATATAATCCAGATCCTCATATACATCATAGTAGTCTACGCAGACCACCGGAATCGCGTACCTCTGCCGGATCGCCTCGATATATCCCCTTTTCAGCTCACCGATCAGAATCAGCCCGGCAATCTTCTCTTCCAAAAATGGCTCAAAGGGCGTTTCCAGCTCCTCCTTCTCCCGGGTTACCACCTCAAGGACAGTAAGATGGCCCCGCTTCACCGCCTCACCTGCAATCCGCTGGTAGATATCCATGTAAAAGGAAGGAAATTCCTTAACGTACTTTTCCGCCACTGCCACGCCGATGATACAGGAGCTGCGCTCCTTCTTCTCCCGGACAGTGCTTCGATATCCCATCCGCTGCGCCGTCTCCCGCACCTGCTCTCTAAGCGCGTCGCTGACGCCCTTTTTGCCCTGGAGGGCATTGGACACTGTCACGATGCTGATATCCAGCGCCCGGGCAATGTCTTCCAGCTTAACGTTTTTCCTTACCCCCATACCGGATCACTCCTGCGTAAATTCCACCAGACGGCTCCGGAAATCACCGTACGCAGATGCAAGCCGCATCCCGGCCTCCATCAGCGCTCTTCCGCTGTAAACCGTCTTATCTGCCGGAATCCACTCCGATGCCGTACCGCTCTCCCCGGCAAAGCAGCATTCCTTTGCTGCATAGTTTTTCTCCGGATCAAGGCCCTTAAGCCGCACAAACCGGCTCTTTACATTAACCCGGCGCCGCACCTGCACATAGAAGAGAAGCGCCCGGCTCTTATCCTTATCCACGATCATCCAGCTGTCATAAATGCCGTTCTCCCGCACGGAACCCAGACGGTAATAGTCTCCTTCCCGAATCAGGTCATTGTACTGATGATATCTGGCCACCTGCTCCTTTACCAGCTCCTTCTCCTGGGGAGAAAGCTTCGTAATATCCAGCTCATAGCCAAAGGTTCCTAAAAGGGCAACATCCCCTCTGGTCTCAAACGGCGTAGTCCGCCCCACTGCGTGGTTGGGGCACACGCTCACGTGGGCTCCCATAGCTGACACAGGATAAACCAGCGCCGTGCCCTCCTGAATCTCCAGCCGCTCGATGGCGTCTGTATCGTCAGAGCACCAGATCTGCGGGCTGTAATAAAGCATACCCGCATCAAACCGCGCACCGCCGCCGGAGCAGTTCTCCAGGAGAATATCCGGGAAATCGGTGATCAGGCGCTCCTGCATCCGGTATACACCAAGCATATAGCGATGGAACAGCTCTCCCTGACGGTCCGCCGGAAGTGCATAGCTGCCCATGGTGGTCAGCTGCCGGTTCATATCCCATTTTACGTAAGAGATATCCGCGCTTCGCAGTACATCGGCAATCATCTGGTAAACGCCGTCCACCACCTCATCCCGGGACAGATCCAGCACATACTGGGCCCGGCTCTGAGTAATATCCCGTCCAGGAATCTGAATCGCCCAGTCGGGATGCTTCCGGTAAAGCTCCGAGTCAGGGGAAATCATCTCCGGCTCAATCCAAATGCCAAACTTCAATCCCAGGGCCTTCACCTTCTCCACCAGGTCATTCAGTCCTCCCTTAAGCTTCTCCTCGTTAACAAACCAGTCGCCCAGAGAGCTGTCATCGCTGCTTCGCTTTCCAAACCAGCCGTCATCCATCACCAGCATCTCGATTCCTAACTCCGCTGCTTCTCTGGCAATATCCAAAAGCTTCGTCTCATCAAAATCAAAATAGGTGGCCTCCCAGTTGTTAATCAGGATGGGCCGCTTCTGATGAAGATACGGGCTGCGGATCAGATGGGTGCGGTAGAGATCATGGAAGGTTCTGGTCATCTTTCCAAGGCCCTCTCCAGAGTAAACCATCACTACCTCCGGTGCAGTAAACTGGGCTCCCGGCTCCAGCTTCCAGCAAAAGCCCTCCGGATGGATTCCCATAAGCATCCGGACGGAATCAAACTGGTTCTTTTCCGCCTGCGCCAGGAAATTCCCGGAATATACAAAGTTCATGGCATAGACCCGCCCCGTCTCCTGGGTGGTCTCCGGCGTCACCAGTGCCATAAAGGGATGCTCCTGATGGCTGGACTCTCCCTTAAAGGAGGAGATATTCTGCCTGCCGTAGCCTAAGGGCATCCGCTGAATATGGCGCTCTCTGGCCCAGGAGCCGAAAAGCCCCATCACCTGGAAATCCTGATCGTCCATATCCAGGCAGGCAGAAAGAATCTTCTCAATATAAACCGGTTCCTTCCCCTCATTCTCTGCCAGCACAGACCGGACAACCGCATCAGAACCAGCAAAAACAGAATATAGGAGCGTTACCTTAAGTCCCAGCAGCTGATCCTTAAGAAAAATTTTCAGAGTGCTGCAGTCCGCCTGACTGCCCCATGTGGCAGGAAGCCCCGGAAGCTTCGGCTTTCCCTCCATCACCTCATAGCCTGCATATGCCAGCTCGCTGGCCCGGTGCCCCGCAATACTGCGAACGCACAGGGCGCTCTCCCGGTAGTCTCCCATGCCGGTCTCCGGGTATTCCATGGGCGCACAATCCAGGAAAGCCCCTGTCTCTCTTTTATTCTGTGACGGCACAAGAGGAGCCTCATCTGTCCGCAGAAGATACCGGATATCCGTGTCTTCCAGACGCCCGCCATAATACAGATGCTCCAGAAACCGCCCATCGACAACCGCCATGCCATAGGTGGTATTCTCTGTATGGAGTAAAAATACCTGCCGCTTCTCATCAACCGTAATTTTCATGACATTCTCCTTTTTAATTTATTTTAATTGCCTTTTTAATTATTTTTAATTATTTTTATTAATTTGTCAATCACTTTTTGCGGATATGGAATGAGAAATTTACCCCTTTTTCACCGTTTCCGTCTCCTCACCTGGCTGCTCCTTAAGCGCCTGGCTGATACAGGCCAAAAAGCGCTCTCCATACTTCTCATATTTATACTCACCTACGCCTGTGACGGAGAGCATCTCTGCCCGTGTCCTGGGCTTGACGATACACATATGGGTCAGTGTCTTGTCAGAAAAAACAATGTAGGGCGGCACCTTCTCCTCCCTGGCTGTCTCCATCCGAAGAAGACGGAGCTTTTCGAAAAGCGATTCCTCCCTGGGAGAGAAGTCTGCTCCCCCCACAGACCGGCGGCCTTTCTTCGTCCCGGCGCTCTTTTCCCCGGTGCCTTTTTCTCCCGCGCCCTTTCCTGTCCTCTCCTGTTCCCTGGCCAACTTCATCATGACCGGCTTCTCCCCGTCCAGTATCTCCCGGGATTTCTCTGTCAGCTTTACGATGGCGAACTCATCATTAGTTACCGTGAGATATTCCTTAAGCATCAGGTAATTCATCACCTGGCGGAGCCGGTATACCGGCGTCTGGGCAAGGCTTCCGTAAGAGGGGTTCTCATTCATCCGGTAATTCCGCAGCTTCACTGTATTGGCTCCGTGAACGGTGTCCAAAATCACCGTGGCGCCGTAGCGCTGGCGGCAGCTCTCCACACACGCCACAATCCCTCTGGCAATCTCTGTCACATCCGTCTCCTCAAACTGACTGAGGCAGTTTGAACAGTGGCCGCAGTAATTGCTGCCGTATTCCCCGAAATACCGGAGTATGTAATCCCGCAGACATTCGTTGGTGAAGCAGTAGAAGGTCATCTTTTTCAGACGCTCCCTGTCCCGCTCCATAATCAGGCCGCGGGCCTGCGGGTCCAGTGCTTCATTTTCCTGGTTATTCTCAATGAAAAGCTGATTGGTCACCACATCCTGACCGCCGTACAAAAGCAGGCAGTCCGAAGGCTCCCCGTCCCGTCCGGCCCGGCCGATCTCCTGAAAATAGCTCTCCAGATTCTTCGGCATATTGTAATGAACCACATAGCGCACATTGGACTTGTCAATGCCCATGCCGAAGGCATTCGTCGCCACCATGATGGATGCCCGGTCATAGATAAAATCATCCTGGTTCTTCCGTCTCTCCTCATCGCTTAATCCGGCGTGGTATCTGGTCACCGAAAAACCGTCCTTAATCAGCTTCTGACAGACCTCCTCCACCAGCCTGCGGGTCAGGCAGTAGACGATGCCGCACTGTCCGGCATGCTGCTCCACATATCCCTTAAGTGCCCCGTATTTATCCCTGGGAGAGCGCACCTCCAGATAAAGATTAGGACGGTCATAGCCGGTAGCAACCACCTCCGGTGTCTGGAGCATGAGAATATCAATAATATCCTCCCGCACCTCCCGGGTAGCCGTGGCAGTAAAAGCGCTGACCACCGGACGCACAGGGAGACGTTGGATAAATTCCACGATTTTTAAATAGCTGGGGCGGAAATCCTGCCCCCACTGGGACACGCAGTGGGCCTCATCCACCGCAATCATGGATATCCGCACATGGAGGGCAAAATCCAGAAATTCCTCCGTCAAAAGCCGCTCCGGCGCCACATAGATGATCGGATACCGGCCCTCTCTGGCGTAAGCAAGGGCCCTGTAATACTGACTGGCCGTCAGCGAGCTGTTTAAATAGGCGGCATGAACACCAGCCTGATTCAGTGCGCTGACCTGATCCTTCATCAGGGAAATCAGGGGAGAAATCACCAGCGTGATGCCTCCCAGAAGAAGAGCCGGTACCTGAAAGCAAAGGGACTTCCCTGACCCGGTAGGCATGATTCCCAGCACATCCCTGCCGGAAAGAATCCCGTCAATCAGCTTCTCCTGCCCCTGCCGGAAGGAATCGTAGCCGAAATACTGCTTTAAAACCTGATACTTGTCCATCATTTCTCCTTATCTGTCTTCCGGCAGAGCTCTTCATGCCGGATGTAATATTCTAAAAGGCGGAGCACATACTCCGGCGCGTGGCGGTTATCCAGCTCCCAGTCGGTCACCGTCCGGTAGGGAATCTGAAAATAATCGCAAAATTCCCTCCGGTTCATCCCCGTACTCGCCCTAAGCTCCCTGATCTTATTCCTGCAGTCCATCCTGTTCTCTCTCCTCTGTACAAATCCCATCCTCCGCTGCACCGCACAAAACACGGCCTGGGAACGCTTTTCTTCCTGTACATGCAGTATAGCACATCCGTTCTTAATACGCAATGCATAATCGACGTTTTATTCGAACATTCGTTCTTTTTGTCATTTTGCACAATCATCCTCGGCGCTCTGCACAATGAATTGACACCGCCATCCCTTCATGTTATAAATAATGTATAAATATTCGCACACTTCAACAATCCGGGCAGGCTTCGAAGCCCGGAAATGATATGAAACAGGAGGAACCGTCCCATGAACAAAGAAATTCCCTACAAGATCTATCTGGAAGAAAGCGAGCTTCCCAGACAGTGGTACAATGTGCGGGCCGATATGAAGAATAAGCCGGCCCCTCTTTTAAACCCGGCTACCTTAAAGCCCATGACCTTTGAGGATCTGCGCCCGGTTTTCTGTGACGAGCTGGTGCGCCAGGAGTTGGATGACACCACGCCTTACATTGATATTCCTCAGGAAATTCTGGATTTTTATAAGATGTACCGCCCGGCGCCTCTGGTTCGGGCCTACTGTCTGGAGAAAAAGCTGGATACCCCCGCTCATATTTATTACAAATTCGAGGGAAATAATACCAGCGGAAGCCACAAGCTAAATTCCGCCATTGCCCAGGCCTACTACGCCAAGAAGCAGGGCTTAACAGGCGTAACCACCGAAACTGGCGCTGGACAGTGGGGCACCGCCCTTTCCATGGCCTGCGCTTATCTGGGGCTGGACTGCCAGGTTTACATGGTCAAATGCTCCTACGAGCAGAAGCCCTTCCGCCGGGAGGTTATGCGGACCTACGGCGCCAAGGTAACGCCGTCCCCCTCTGAAACCACCGAGGTGGGCCGTAAGATTCTGGCCGAGCATCCCGGCACCAGCGGAAGTCTGGGCTGCGCTATCTCCGAGGCTGTGGAGGCGGCCACCCATCAGGAGGGCTACCGCTATGTGCTGGGAAGCGTGTTAAACCAGGTGCTGCTCCACCAGACGATCATTGGACTGGAGACAAAAGCAGCCATGGACAAATACGGCATTGTGCCCGATGTCATTATCGGCTGTGCCGGCGGCGGCTCCAATCTGGGCGGCCTGATCTCCCCCTTCATGGGCGAAAAGCTCCGCGGTGAGCGGGACTACCGCTTTATCGCCGTGGAACCGGCCTCCTGCCCCAGCTTCACCAGAGGAAAATTTGCCTACGATTACTGCGACACTGGCATGGTATGCCCCCTGGCAAAGATGTACACCCTGGGAAGCGGTTTTATTCCCTCAGCCAACCACGCAGGCGGCCTGCGCTACCACGGCATGAGCTCCGTCCTTTCCCAGCTGTATCATGACGGCCTGATGGAAGCCATTTCTGTGGAACAGACCTCCGTCTTCCAGGCTGCCGAGCAGTTCGCCCGTGTGGAAGGCATCCTGCCCGCCCCCGAGAGCAGCCACGCCATCAAGGTGGCCATCGATGAGGCATTAAAATGCAGGGAAACCGGCGAAGCGAAGACGATCCTCTTCGGCCTCACCGGCACCGGTTATTTCGATATGTATGCTTACGAGAAATTCAATAATGGAGAAATGACGGACTATATCCCCACTGATGAGGATTTGAAGCCTGGATTTGATGGGCTTCCCCATGTAGAATAATGTGAATCAGCAAAAGAGGGTATTGTGCAATCATCCATGCAGATGGCTGCGCGATACCCTTGCTTCATTTCATTCTAAAATTTATTCTCAGATCATCTGATTCTTCAATTATTTCTGTTACCCCATTCCGCCTTCTGCCTCACCCTCTTCCATATTCTCTTTCATCCTTCCCTTAATTTATAAGCGCTTACATTGGTTAATCAAAGAAATGTTTTTTGTAAACTAATCTGTACTATTTCGAAAATTTATTGTTTGAATTTCATTACCATCAAACCAAATAATCCCATATTCCACACAAACACCCATATAATTTTTAAACAGGTACTTAGTAAACATATGTTCAATCTCTTCACGAAAACTATCTTCTGCAATTAATTTGTCATATTGAATCCCCATTTCTTCTTCGTTTTGTACAGCAATTGATTCACCGTTTATGTGTATTACCGTCGGATAATGAAATAATTTCAGAAATTCTTCTTTATTATTTACTGAGCTTTTTATCTTCTTTGCAAATGCCTCTATGTCTTCTGGCCATCCTCCAAGTCCACCTCCGCTATAATAATTGTCAAAATCATCTCCAATCGGGATATACGTTTCCATCCTCAGGAAAAACTCTATTGGTTTTCCTGAAATCTCTCCAGTTCCAATCAACGGTAAATATTTGTTTTCTTGTTCGATCATTCCTCTCATAAATTCTCCATTTGCATTTCGTAATTCAAATTCTCCAGTATTCCGTAATTCCCCCTCAAAATTCCATTCCTCGTCCGCTCTCGTAATAAAGGCGGCTGACAAATATTGATCCTGACGACTGATTTTCATCCTGATTTCTGTATCATCAATATAGCCGGTATAAATATTATGAACACCATTCATAATAGCCAGGTCTATCTTAGACGTATTTTCCGTTTGATTGCTATCAGAAAGATCAGTGGCCTCCGTCGTCTCATCGCTTCCTTGCAGTATCATTTCCTCTGTAACTGGCGGCTCGCTCTCCTCCTTTTCTTCATCCACACCATTCACAATCATCGTTTCATTCTCCACATCAGCCGAATCATTCCCGGCCTGTGTACAACCTGAAATTGACATAGCAAATAAGATTCCATACAAACATAATTTCTTTTTCATAAAAATCTCCTTCCTCATCCATTTATTTCCCTTCTCCTCCCTCCGCGCCCATCCCCATTTCTCCAATTCCCCCTTTCCACAGCGCCCCTTTCACGATATAATGGAAAACACTGATTTAATCATCCCAGGGGCAAGGGTTGGAAATCCATGCCCCGGCAAACTATACGAAAGGCACAGGCATACTGCAATGAACGTTTTCGATATTCTCGGGCCGGTGATGATCGGCCCCTCCAGCTCCCACACCGCCGGTGCGGCCCGGATTGGCCGGATCACCCTGGCCCTTTTAGGCGCCCCCGCCGTCCGGGCGGACATCCTTCTTCACGGCTCTTTCGCCAAAACCTACCGGGGACACGGCACCGACAAGGCGCTGATCGCCGGGATCATGGGCATGGAGACCGATGATGAGCGGATCCGCTTTGCCCCGGAGTTAGCACAGGACGCCGGACTTCAGGTAAATATCTCCACCGGCGAAATCGAAGGAGCCCATCCCAACACCGCCCGCATCACCCTTACTGACGCCGAGGGCCGCCAGGTGAGCCTTCAGGGCAGCAGCATCGGCGGCGGCAATATCCTCATTACCCAGGTAAATGGCATGGAGGTGCAGATCACCGGCCAGTATCCTACCCTCATCGTCCTCCACCGAGACGCACCGGGCACCATTGCCGCCGTCACGGAGGTAGTGGCAGAAACCGGCGCCAATATCTGCAGCTTCCGCCTTTCCCGGGAAGCCAAGGGCGGCGATGCGGTGATGAACATTGAGCTGGACAGCCTGACCAACCGTTCCTTAAAGGAGCAGATTCAGGCCCTGCCCAATATTTTTTCCTGCACCATTTTGGAGCCGGTGTGATCCGGCAGATCAATCAACTGTTCATGGAGGTTATTTCCTATGGAATTTACATTTAATTATCAGTCCCTTTCCCCTTTGATTGAAGCCAGCGTCCGGGAAGGCCGGCCTATTTCCCAGCTGGTGCTTGCCCAGCAGGCGGCCCAGATGGAAATGAGCGAAGAAGAGATTTACCGGCAGATGGAGAAAAATTACCGGGTGATGGCAGCCTGCATCGAGCCTGGCAGCCGCAAGAACCTGCGCAGCACCAGCGGCCTTACCGGCGGCAGCGCCTACAAGATGCGCCAGGTCAGCGAATCGGGAAAAAGCCTTACCGGCTCGCTCCTTTCCGGCGCCCTTTACCGGGCTCTGGCTGTGTCGGAATTAAATGCTGCCATGGGGCGCATTGTGGCGGCTCCCACTGCGGGAAGCTGCGGCATTCTCCCTGCGGCCATTCTCACCATGGAGAAGGAGCGGGGCTTAAGCGAACGCAACTGCATCATGGCGCTTTTTACCGCCTCCGCTGTGGGAATGGTCATCGCCAACACCGCCTCCCTGGCGGGAGCTGAGGGCGGCTGCCAGGCAGAATGCGGCTCTGCGGCAGCCATGGCAGCGGCGGCCATCACGGAACTTGCCGGAGGCACACCAGAGATGGTGGGCCACGCTGTGGCCATCGCTCTGAAAAATATCCTGGGCCTGGTCTGCGATCCGGTGGCCGGTCTGGTGGAAATCCCTTGCATCAAGCGGAATGCCTCCGGCGTAGCGGGCGCCTTCGTGGCGGCCGAGCTAGCCCTTGCCGGAATCGAGAGCGCCATCCCCGCCGACGAGGTAATCTGGGCAATGAAAAAGGTGGGAGACGCCATGTCCTCCTCCTTAAAGGAAACTGCCGAAGGCGGACTGGCGGCTACTCCCACCGGGAAAAAGCTTCATGATCAGGTTTTCGGTCAGGAAGGCGCGCCAGCAGGATGTCATTCATGCAGAGGCTGCACTTCCGGCAAGTGATGCGCCAGCAGGCTTATGCGCCTGCCTGCTCATGCGCCATCCTGCGCACATTTCCCCTCTCACTGTACATTGTTCACCACATTCTGTGGCGCACCCGCCAGATAGGCCCGCAGGTTTTCCGCCGCAATATCCATAAGCCTTGCCCTGGCCTCCCGGGAAGCCCAGGCGATATGGGGCGTGATAATGCAGTTTTTGGCCTTTAAAAGCGGGTTGTCCGGGCTGGGCGGCTCTGTAGACAGCACATCAAGTCCGGCAGCGGAGACCTTCCCCTGATTCAGAGCCTCCGCCAGGGCTTCCTCATCGATCAGCTGCCCTCTGGAGCTGTTTAGAAGGATCACTCCGTCCTTCATCTGCCCGATGGTCTCCCGGTTAATCATCTTTTCCGTCTCCGGGAAATAGGGGCAGTGAAGGGATATCACATCGGCCTGGGCAAAGACCTCTTGAAGGCTGGCATACCGGCAGCCTTCATTTTCCAGTTCCGGCCTGCGGTGAGGGCTGGCCGCCAGCACCTTCATCCCCAGAGCCATAGCGATCCTGGCCACAGACTGGCCGATCCGTCCAAAGCCCACGATTCCCATCGTTTTCCCCTGAAGCTCAATCAGGGGATAATCCCAGAAGCAGAAATCTGGGCACCGCTCCCAGCTTCCCTGACTTACTGCCTGGCTGTGATGGCCGATATGATGGCAGATTTCCAGCAGCAGGCCAATGGTAAACTGGGCTACCGCTTCTGTGCCGTAAGCGGGGATATTGGTCACTGGAATCCCCTTCTCCCCCGCATACTGGTAATCTACAATATTATAGCCCGTAGAAAGAAGCCCCAGATAGCGGATGGAGGGGCAGGCGTCCAAAATCTCCCGGTCCAGGGGCGTCTTGTTGGTAATGACGATTTCCGCGTCCCCGATCCGCCGGATGATCTCCGCCTTATCCTTCACCGGCGTCCGTTCATAGACGGTCAGCTCCCCCATCGCCTCGATCTTTTCCCAGGAAAGGTCTCCTGGATTTTCCGTATATCCATCTAATACAACAATCTTCATGTTCTCCTCCCATCTCAATTTTTCCGTCCCATTTTTCCGGTCTCCGCTGTTCCTTGACTCAACTGACCTTCCGACTCAAACCATTCCTCCAGCTCAATTCTCCACCAGCTCAGTCTTCTACCAGCTCAGTCCTCCACCAGCTCAGTCCTCTACCAGTTCAGTCCTCCACCAGTTCAGTCCTCCACCAGCGCCCAGGCCCGGTTGATGACCCGCTTGGTATTCGCCAGAATAATATCGCCGTCCTCGCCGCCCCAGGGCTTTACCTCCAGAGACAGCACGTAAGGATGGGCCGCATCAAAGAAGCCCTCCTCCTTCAATACAGTAAAGAAATCCCGAAGCTCCTCCACATCATTGGCGCTCTCCGGAAAGCCGAACCGGGGATGCTGGTCGCCGTAGGCCTCGCAGCCTTTCCTGACCACCGCATTGCCAATGTGCAGATGGGTGATGTAAGGCCGCAGGGTGCGGATCACAAAACGGGAGGTCTCATATGTAGTGGGGAAATGCGAAAGGTCCACCAGCAGACCGAAATTATTGTGGGTGGTACGCATATCCGCCGCAAAACGGGCGGCCAGGGGCGCAGGGCCGATAAGGGCGGCCTTGTCCATATCAAAGTCAAAGACCTCCAGCTCCACCATCATCCCCTTAGTCTTGGCGTAATCACACAGGCGGCGGGTGGTCTTTAGGAGCTGGCTGTAGGCCTCCTCCTTCGTCTCCTCCTGCCACTTTCCGGCCAGAAAGGCAATACCGGCTGCTCCCAGATACTCTGCCTCATCGATGGCCTCCAGGAGCGTCTTTTCCGCCGCAAGCCGCCCCTCCTCGTTAATGTCATTTGGATTAAGTCCCGTGCCAAGAAGCCTTGGCTGGGCGCCGTAGCAAACCTTCAGATGAGACTGCTCCAGCATCCCTTTTACCGCTTTCCGCTCCTCCTCATCCTTAATCTGCGTCACCTCCAGAGCGCCGAAATACTCGTCGCAGCAGATGGTCCGCACGGAGGAAAGCAGCGGATAATCTGCCGGCGGGTGGCTCATCCACTGAATGGTTCCCACGTAAAAATACTTTTGAATTGGATCCTTCATAATCACATATCTCCTTTCTGTACAGCCTTCTTTCTGCATTGTATCACAATCTTTAAAAAATATCTTTATTTTTTCTTACTATTTCTAACGTTTTCTGACACATTCTTCCAAAAATTCCCGGAGTATGATACACTATTTTTAAGCGAATCCCACGAGGAAAAGCATACATCTGCGTTTTCTTCATTTAATTTCCGGCGGGAAATGCCGCCGCCCAAAGAAAGGAGACATTATGCTCGATTACTTATCCATCTTTTTGATTCCGGCAGTCATCCTGATCCTGCTGGTTATCCTGATCACCCAGGGCTATGTGAAGGCCCCGCCGGATCACGCCTACATCATCTCCGGACTGCTTAAGGAGCCCCGCGTCCTCATCGGACGGGCCGGCTTTAAGATCCCCTTCTTTGAGCAGCTGGATAAGCTGTATCTGGGGCAGATCACCGTAGACATCAAAACTGACGAATACATCCCCACCAATGACTTTATCAACGTCATGGTAGACGCCGTGGCCAAGGTTCGGGTAGCCGATGATCCCGTGCAGATGAAGCTTGCCATGCGCAACTTCTTAAACAAAGAAGCGGCAAAGATTGCCATCGACCTGCAGGATTCTCTTCAGGGAAATATGCGTGAAATCATCGGTACCCTGACCCTGCGCGCCATCAATACCGACCGGGATTCCTTCTCTGACCAGGTAATGGCAAAGGCCTCAAAGGACATGGAAAAACTCGGTATTGAGATCCTCTCCTGCAATATTCAGAACGTCACCGATGAGCACGGCCTGATCCAGGATCTTGGTATGGACAATACCTCCAAGATCCGCAAGGACGCCTCTATTGCAAAGGCCGAGGCAGAGCGGGATATTGCCATCGCCAAGGCTTCCGCCGACAAGGCAGCAAACGATGCCCGGGTTATGGCAGAGACAGAAATTGCCCAGAAGAATAATGAGCTTGCCATCAAGAAGGCAGAGCTGCAGAAGGATTCGGATACCAAAAAGGCGGAGGCTGACGCCGCCTATGAGATTCAGAAGCAGGCCCAGGAGCGGACGATTTTAACCGCCACCGTAAATGCTCAGATTGCAAAGACCGAGCGTGAGGCAGAGCTTCGCCGCCAGGAGGTTGCGGTACAGCAGCAGGCCCTGGAGGCGGAAATCAACAAAAAGGCCGACGCCGACCGCTACGCCATCGAGCAGGCCGCTGCCGCCGATCTGACCAGACGCCAGCGGGAGGCCGATGCCAAGAAGTACGAGCAGGAAAAGGAAGCCGAGGCCCGCAAGGCTCAGGCGGAAGCCCAGAAATACGCCATGCTCCAGGAGGCCGAAGGTATCCGTGCAAGGGGCGAGGCGGAGGCTGCCGCCATTCAGGCAAAGGCCCTGGCTGAGGCTGAGGGTATGGAAAAGAAGGCTCTGGCCTACCAGAAGTACAATAAGGCCGCCATGGCGGAGATGATGATTAAGGTGCTTCCGGAAATTGCCGGAAAGATCGCCGAGCCTCTGGCTCAGATCGACAAGATTACCATCATCGGCGGCGGAGCTGACGGTGAAAAGGCTGTAGGAAACGTGGCCGGAAACGTGCCCGTAGTCATGGCAAAGCTCTTTGAATCCATGAAGGAAGCTACCGGCGTGGATCTGGCGGATATTATGAAGGCTGACTCCTATGAGGCCCAGGTTACCAGAAATATCAACCTGACCGGCGCACCGGATATTATTATCGGCGGGGCAGCGGAGGAGGCTGACGGATCCGCCGATGATGCTGGCAGGGCAGCTGAAGATGCTGGCCGATCAGTGGATCATACTGGCAGGACAGAGAATGATGTTTCCTGAGCAGCAGGATGATACTGGAGCAGGCCGAAGAATCCATGGCTGTTTCGAAAAAATTGCAAATGTCGGCCTGAAGTCAGGCTGAGGAAACTTTATCGCCAGAAATCACAGGGCCGCCGGTTAACCGGCGGCCCTGATTTCTGGCAATATTTCTGGCAATTCGAGCGCTTCTGACATTTCCCCTCTATCCCTTTATTCTTTTATTCCCTTCATTTTCTGGTACAATTGGTTTACCTCCAGCTTATCCATCACCTGGCGTGCGTCCACGCCGGGATGGGTCAGCACAATCCGGTAAATCTGCT
>JAGHER010000092.1 GCA_017889125.1 Lachnospiraceae bacterium | reverse complement strand
GGACACCGGTTTTATGCGAAGCGGCGGACGCTGGGCATCATTTATCTGCTCTTTTTCTGGACGATGATCCCCATAATGATGTCCATGCTGGATCTTCTGGAAGTGATTCCCATAAAAAGCGATGAAAACGGCTATGTGATGATGTAAAAGCATCTCTATGCCCGAAATAACCAGCAAGGAGGAATTGAAGATTATGTTATATCCAGTACTGACCGATTCCCGCGGCCTTATGGATTTAAGCGGCATCTGGGATTTTAAATTAGACGATGGAAACGGCTTCGAGGAAAAGTGGTATGAAAAGCCCTTAGAGGAGCCCATGACCATGGCTGTGCCTTCCTCTTACAATGATCTGAAGGAGGGAGAGGACTTCCGGGAGCACTACGGCTGGGTATTCTACCAGCGCTCCATCAGCGTTCCGGCATATATGAGAAGTCAGCGGGTAGTGCTGCGGATGGCAGCGGTAACCCATATCAGCAAGGTGTATCTGAACGGACGCCTGGTGTGCGAGCACAAGGGCGGATTCCTTCCCTTTGAGGCGGAGATCAACGACTACCTGCAGCCGGGAGAAAACCTGCTGACCATAGCGGTGGATAACCGCATCGACCATTCCACCCTGCCTGTGGGAAGCGAGGGCGGCGGCGGTGTCCTGAATTCAGGATTTTTCCCCTCCAAGGCCAGCAAGAAGAGAAACTTGCCTAATTTTGACTTTTTCAATTACTGCGGCATCACCCGCCCGGTAAAGATTTATACCACGCCGAAGGATTATATTCAGGATGTGTCCCTGGTTTCTGCTGTGGAGGGCAAGGACGCGGATATCCGTTACGAGATTGAGGCCGTGGGAACCGGCGAGGCCAGCATCCAGATCCGTACCCGCCAGGGCGAGCTGGTGGCAGAGGGAACCGGCCTGTCCGGCACCCTGCACATTGCGAATGTGACCCTGTGGCAGCCTTTAAAGGCATATCTCTACGAGGTGACAGTGCGCTTTGGCGAGGATGTTTACACCATGACCTACGGCGTCCGCACGGTAGAGGTAAAGGGCGGCAAATTCCTCATTAACGGTCAGCCCTTCTACTTCAAGGGCTACGGCAAGCATGAGGACACCTTCCCGGCCGGCAGAGGCTTAAATATGCCCATGAATATCAAGGACATCAGCCTGATTAAGTGGCAGGGAGCCAACAGCTTCCGCACCAGCCATTATCCCTACAGCGAGGAGATGATGCAGCTGTGCGATGAGGAAGGCATTGTGGTGATCGATGAAGTGCCGGCAGTAGGCGTGAATCTGAACTTTGGCGGAGGCGCTAATTTTAAAGACGGCAAGAAGATCAACACCTTTGATCCCATAGAGGAGGGCGGCATCCGCACCTTAGAGCATCACAAGGAGGTTATCCGGGATGTGATCGCCAGAGACAAGAACAGGGCCTGCGTGGTTATGTGGAGCATTGCCAATGAGTCTGATTCCAGCGGAAAGGGCGCCTACGAGTACTTCAAGCCTCTTTACGATCTGGCCAGTGAGCTGGATCCGCAGAAGCGTCCAAGAACCATCGTCAGCGTGCAGATGGTTAATTACAAAGAGGACTGCACCATCCAGCTGAGCGATGTATTCTGCTTGAACCGCTATTACGGCTGGTATACCTGCGGCGGTGATCTGCAGGCGGCTGAGGACATGTGCAGGGAAGAGCTGGAATTCTGGAATTCCCTGGGCAAGCCCTTTATGTTTACTGAATACGGAGCTGACACCATGACGGGGCTTCATGACACCACCCCGGTAATGTGGACCGAAGAGTACCAGGTGGATTACTATAAGGCAAACCACCGGGTAGTGGACAGCCTGGAGAATTTCGTAGGCGAGCAGGTTTGGAATTTCGCTGACTTTGCCACCAGCCAGGGCCTGATGCGTGTACAGGGAAATAAGAAGGGCATTTTCACCAGAGACCGGAGACCGAAGCTGGTTGCCCACTATTTCCGCAACCGCTGGACGAATATCCCGGATTTCAATTATAAGCCATAAGAGAAACGAAGATTCAACCCGGCTTCCTTAAGATACGGAAAGGAAAAGGAGCCGCTGCAAAACAGATGAGCATGGCATACCGTCTGGTCATCTGGGGAGCAGCGGCTCCTTTTGTGCTCTGCTGCGCCGGATCTGCGGTGCAGAGCAGCAATTTCTCCTGCATAGAAAGAGTCTCAGAAAGACTTTGTTTATGGGCTTCCCTGCGGGAGCATTTTATGCTAGAATCGTCACAGAGAAGCTGATTATTTTAAAATGAAACCGTGCATGAATGCCGGTTATTGATAACGAATGGAGGAACAGCTATGCTGGAGACAGGAATTAAGGCGCCGTCCTTTTCACTGCTGGATCAGGACGGGCAGATGCATACATTAGAGGAATACCGGGGAAGGAAGGTTATCCTGTATTTTTATCCCAAGGACAATACGCCGGGCTGCACCAAGCAGGCCTGCGGATTTGGAGAGCGGTATCCCCAGTTTACGGAAAAAGGGGCTGTGGTCCTGGGAATCAGCAAGGACAGCGTGGCTTCCCACAAGCGGTTCCAGGAAAAATACAGCCTGCCCTTTACCCTCCTCTCGGATACGGAGCTTGAGGCGATTCAGGCCTACGATGTGTGGAAGGAAAAGACCCTGTACGGAAAGAAATCCATGGGCGTAGTGCGCACCACCTACCTGATTGACGAGGAAGGGATGATTGTCCGGGCTATGGATAAGGTTAAAGCAGCGGAGAATCCGGCACAGATGCTGGATCTGCTGCAGGAGAAGGCATGAAGATCATCATATCGCCGGCCAAAAAGATGAATGCCGACACAGACTCCCTGCCGGTGACGTCTCTTCCGGCCTTTCTGGAGCGGACCAGGGTGCTTTGCCGGGCCGTGCAGGCCCTGTCCTATGAGGAAGCCAGGGCGCTCTGGAAGTGCAATGACCGGCTGGCTAAGCTGAATTACCGCCGGTTTATGGAGATGGACCTGGAGGGGAATCTTACGCCGGCTGTCCTTTCCTACGAGGGCCTTCAGTATCAGCATATGGCGCCCAGGGTATTTACCAGAGCGGCTTTGGACTATCTGGATGGACATTTGCGGATTTTGTCCGGCTTTTACGGAGTGCTGCGGCCCTTTGACGGGGTGACGCCCTACCGGCTGGAGATGCAGGCCGGACTTTCGGCAGACGGGGCAGGGAATCTCTATGACTTCTGGAGCAGCCGCCTGTATGAGGAGATAATCCGCGGGGAGACTGCGGATAAGGGGGACGCCGGTAAGGGGCCGATTATCCTTAATCTGGCCTCTAAGGAATATTCTGCAGCAGTGTCGCCGTATCTGAAGCCGGGAGACCGGTTTGTGAGCTGTGTGTTCGGCCAGCTGCAGGGCGGAAAGGTCAGACAGAAGGCTACCCTGGCGAAAATGGCCAGAGGGGAGATGGTCCGCTTTATGGCGGAGCGGCAGGTAAAGGAGCTGGATGAGCTGCGGGAATTTGACGCTCTCGGCTTTTCCTATGCAGAAGAATTTTCCCGTGATAATGAGCTGGTATTTTTGTGCCCGGAAAAGGCCCGGGGAGAAATAAAGACGGGGAATAAGCAAGACGTGGGAAGGATGTGAAACAGATGAAAAGAGAAAAAAAGCAGATGGCCAGGAACCAGAAGATTTCTTCTGTGTCCGGTACTGTGCTGATTATTCTGCTGGTATGCTTTCTGGCGTCAATCATTGTAGGTGTGATGAATCTCATGGCCCAGCTTACCAGTATACGGGAACACCCTCTGCAGGTTATTGCCTCCGGAAGAGAGCTGCAGAATGACATTGACAGTGTGCGCATCAGCTTTGAACAGCTGAAGCATATCAATACGCCGGAGGTAGTGGAGGATGTGCGGCAGCAGGCCAGAGAAATCTATCAGGATGCAGAGGTGCAGCTGTCGGTTATCCAGGAAAGATATATGGGAGATCCCGATGAAGTCGCCCGCCTGAGCAAGCTGATGGCAGAGATCCGGCAGGAGCAGGCAGATTTTCTGGATTATGCGGCAGCGGCTGACCGGAGCGAGGAGGAAATCATCGATTACAGTACCCGGCATCTGGAGGAGATTTACGATGAGTTTTCCCAGACCATGGAGCAGGTGATGGATTACGCCAATGCCCGGTTTGATTATTTCTATGGGCAGGCCAGGCGGACTACCATCGTTTCTATTGTGGTTTCCTGCCTGATCTTTGTGCTGGTGCTGACGGTGTGGTTTATCTACCGGCATATGCTAAACTGGCAGAATGTGCGCCTGCAGAACCAGAACCAGCTTTTTGATCTTCTTTCCAGAACCGTTGACAATATTTTTATGATTAATGAGTTAGCGCATCCGGAGCGGAATTTCATCTCAGAAAATGCCGAGCGTATCCTGGGCTTTGAGCCGGATCCGGAAACGGTGTCGCCGGAGATGCTTTTTGACTACATGGACGAAGCGGAGCAGAGGTCTATCCGAGAGCTGTTTCAGACCCAGGGAGAGACCTATTGGAGCGGGATTTTTCATTATAACCATCCGAACCTTCCCCAGGAGAAGATTTTTGCTCTCCAGACCTATCGGATTCATTCCAGCGGCCGGGAACAATTTATTACGGTTCTCACCGATGAGACTCAGATGATCCGCACCCAGAAGGAATTAGAGGAGGCCATGGTTCGGGCAGAGCAGGCCAATAAGGCAAAGAGCGAGTTCCTTTCCCGTATGTCTCACGAGATCCGCACGCCCATGAACGGCATCATTGGCATGGTGATGATTGCCCAGCAGAATATCGCAAACCAGAACAAGGTGTCGGACTGCCTGCGAAAGATCAGCCTTTCTTCCAAGCATCTGCTGAGCCTGATCAACGATGTGCTGGATATGTCCAAGATTGAGAGCGGACGTCTGGAAATTACCTATGCCAATTTTGACTTCCGGGCCTTTATGGAGTCCTTAAACAGCGTGATTACCAGCCAGGCTAATCAGAAGGGGATTGATTTTGAGGTTATCTTCGTGGGGGATATTCAGGAGACTCTTCGGGGAGATTCCCTGCGGCTGAATCAGGTCCTGATGAACCTTCTGTCCAATGCCCTGAAGTTTACGCCTAAAGGCGGGCGGATTCTTCTGCGGGTTACGGATTTGAAGGCGAAGGAACCGAGGCTGTGGCTGAAGTTTGAGGTGATTGACACCGGCTGCGGCATTGCACCGGAAAATTATGATAAGATTTTCCAGGCCTTCGAGCAGGAAAATTCCAGTGTAAGCCAGGTGTATGGAGGTACCGGACTGGGACTTTCCATCTCCAAGCGGTTTGTGGAAATGATGGGCGGACGGATTTCCGTCAGCAGCGCCCAGGGAAAGGGAAGCACCTTTACGGTAGTGCTGCCCCTTGAACGGGCGGAGCAGGCACAGAAAAACGTCCAGCATTTTGATGGGGTTCGGGCGCTTCTGTCAGATGACGATGTGGATGCCCTGGCCCATGCACGGCTTCTTCTGGAGAAGCTGGGTGTGCAGGTGGATGTGACGGACAACGGCTATGAGGCTGCTGCCAGGGCGGAGCAGGCCCAGGATCGGGGCGAGCCTTATGATCTGTGCCTGATTGACTGGAAGATGCCCTTTATCGATGGAATCGAGACGATCCGCCGGATCCGCGCCGGTGCGCTCTCCAGAAAGCCTCAGGCCTTTCTTCTGTCTGCTTATGACACCACGGAGGTGCAGGAGAAGAGTCAGGCTGCAGGCGCGGCAGGAGTTATCGCAAAGCCGCTGTTTGAATCGTCCCTGATCTCTCTTTTGTCGGAGCTTTCCGGCAGCGGAGAAGAGAATGAGGCGGAGGAGGCCCAGACAGAAGGGGATTTCCGCGGACGGCGTTTCCTGCTTGCGGAAGACAATGAATTAAACCGGGAGATTGCGGTAGAGCTTCTGGCTGCCACCGGGGCGCAGATTGAGACGGCAGTAAATGGAAAAGAGGCCGTGGAGACCTTTGCTGGTTCACGGCCGGGATATTTTGACTTGATATTAATGGATGTGCAGATGCCGGTTATGGATGGCTATGAAGCCACCCGGACTATCCGTGCCATGGATCGTCCAGACGCCTCCGCCATCCCCATCCTGGCCATGACGGCCAACGCCTTCCATGAAGATGTGGAGAAGAGCCTGGGCAGCGGGATGAACGGGCATATCAGCAAGCCCATCGACCTGAAGGAGGTCTTTGAAAAGATTGGGACGGCGCTTAAGCAGGCGCCCCTTCAGATTTAATACCGCTTTAGTATCGCTCCAAGAAATGATGCCGCACCCCGCCGTCCTTGTAGGCGATAATGGTCTGGAGATTGACATTTTCCACGCTTTTGAAGATGTTGCCCTCCACGAAGGGGTTGGTTTTCTTCAGCTCAGCGATGAGATGCTTGATCTCCTGGCGCTTGGAAAGGCTTCCCTGGTCCTGCTCGCAGCTCTGGCAGGTGTCGGTGAAGCGGCAGGCGCACTGGAGGAAATGCAGATCATTGTAATCTCGCCAGTGGCAGATATCCTCCTCCCGGATCAGGTACATGGGGCGGATCAGCTCCAGGCCCTCAAAATTCGTACTGTGGAGCTTGGGCATCATGGTCTGCACTTGGCCGCCGTAAAGCATACCCATAAGAATGGTTTCAATCACATCATCATAGTGATGGCCCAGAGCGATTTTATTGCACCCCAGCTCCCGGGCCTTGCTGTAGAGATACCCCCTGCGCATTCTGGCACACAGATAGCAGGGGGATTTTTCGATTGTGTACACCGCGTCAAAAATTTCGGATTCAAATATGGTAATGGGAATATTTAAAAGCCGGGCATTGTGCTCGATCAGCTGCCGGTTGGCGGGACTGTAGCCCGGATCCATCACCAGGAAGGTCAGTTCAAAGGGGAATTTATTGTGGCGCTTAAGCTCCTGGAAGAGCTTGGCCATCAGCATGGAATCCTTGCCTCCGGAGATGCACACGGCGATATGGTCATTTTCCTGAACCAGCTGGTAGTCATTGATGGCTCTGGCAAACCGGGAGAAAAGACTCTTGTGGAATTTCTTGCGGATGCTTTTTTCAATCTCTTGTGCCCGCTCCGGATTTATGGGCTCTTCATTCATGGAATCCACCAGCCATCCGGCGTATCCCCCCGCAAGGCTCCAGGCGTCAAAGCCCTGGCTGCGAAGCTCCCCGGCGGCTTCACTGCTGAAGACCCCTCTGGCGCAGTAGAGGATCAGCTGCTTATCCCGGGGAAGGGTATCGGCCTGCTCGTGAAGCTGGCTTAAGGGAAGTGAACGGGCCCCGGGGATAATTCCGTAGGCGGCGGAGGACTGGCTGCGGATATCGACTAATTCGTACTCCGCCGGATTTAAGGCTGCCAGCTGGCTGCTGGTCAGGGTAAAGGGTTCGTTTGTCATGGATGGCTCCTTGCTGTAGTTTGGTTTGTCGATGTGCTGTTTGTTTTTGCTGCGGTTTAGCTGCAGCTGCATTTCCGCTCTTACCGCAGTTTAGTTTTGAAAAGTGCGGAGGGCGTCAATGGTTTTCTGGATTAAATCATCCAGGCTCCAGCCCAGCATTTCTGCGCCGTTTTCGATGACCTCCCGGGAGCATCCGGCGGCAAAGCTCTTGGTCTTGAATTTCTTTTTCACGGACTTTAATTCCAGATCCTGGACGCTTTTCGACGGGCGCATCAGCACCACGGCGCCGATCAGGCCGGTAAGCTCGTCCACAGCGTAAAGAACCTTCTCCATCTCATGCTCCGGCTTTACATCTACCGTAAGACCGTAGCCGTGGCTGGCTGTGGCGTGGATGATTCGCGGGTCAACGCCCCGCTCCGCCATGATTTCCTGCTCCTTGATGCAGTGCTGCTCGGGAAACTGCTCAAAATCCAGGTCATGGAGAAGGCCCACGATGCCCCAGAACTCCTCCTCATCCCCGTAGCCAAGGGTGCGGGCGAAATATTTCATGGTATTTTCTACGGTCTGTGCGTGCTCTAAATGGAAGGGATCCTGATTGTACTCGGTCAGCAGGGACCAGGCTTCTTCTCTTGTCATGATTAAGTTCTCCTTTTATTTTTGATGTTATTTCCGGTGGGATTTTGATTTTCAGGAAAACGCATTAATCGGCGATTCCTTAGCAAAACTTCCCTAGGTCTGTATGGATTATAGGCGTTTCTGATTTTCTTGTCAATCCTTGGGG